>CAZXTD010000025.1:0-7518 GCA_964643575.1 uncultured Glaciecola sp.
ATGTTAGAGCTTGGCTTTGCTGAACAACTCAAAGTTGTGCACAAACAGGCTGACCACCGTAAGCGTCAAACCATGATGTTTTCGGCAACCATTGAACAAGCTCAAGTGAAAGAAATCACCCAAACCTTGTTACGTTCACCGCAAAAAATTGTGGTTGATGCTGCCCAAAAGCCCCATCAAGATATCGAACAAAAGTTCTATTATTCTGACGGTGTCGAGCAAAAAGACCAACAAGTGATTAAGCTCTTAGTCAAGCAGGCACAAGAATCAAGAGAACAAGCTATTGTATTTACTGCGACACGCAGTGACACCTTACGTATTGCCCAGCAGCTTGAAGAGCAAAACATTAGCGCTGTTGCATTAAATGGCGAGCTTCTACAAAAACAAAGAAGCCAAGTGTTACAGGCTTTTAGCAATAATAAACATGCTGTTTTAGTGACAACCGACCTTGCTGCGCGTGGCTTGGATATTAGAAACGTTGCGCTGGTTATCAATTATGATTTACCCAAATTTCCTGAAGAATATATCCACAGAATTGGACGTACAGGTCGTGCAGGCAGCAAAGGAATAGCAGCTTCGTTGATTGGCAAAAAAGACTGGGACAGTTTTGAAGCGATACGCGCTAACTATTTGGGTAAAGTCAGCTTTTCTGAATTAGAAGGGATTAGCACTCGATTTAGTGGTAAAAAGCCCCGCAAACAAGCGCAGCAAGTGAAGAAAAAAGTAAGCACAACCAAAACCACTGACAATAAAAAAGCGCCGAAAAAGCGCTTTAAATCAATGGAATCTGTTGAGCTAGGTAATGTGCCAATTAAACGTAAAAACAGAGCTGAAATTGATGGTATTGATGACGATCAGAGCGCCGACGAGAGCGCCTAATAGTCGTAATCCGTAAGAGGAATAGCTGAGCTGTAGGCTCTAGTATTCCCACCAACATTCTTGCCACCACTCTAAGAATTCTTCAAAGTCGATGTAGCCGTCGCCATTGTCATCTATCATATTGAAGCCTTCTTGCACATGGCTAGCTTTTGTTTTGGGAGACAACACTGTTAGCATTTCAACAAATTCTTTTAAGTCTAATTGGCCGTTATTGTCGGTATCAAAATAGTCAAACTCTTTTCTGATCTCCGCCACTTTTTCAGGACTTAAATCATTTTTTTCTGATTTGGCGTCAGTCATATTACTTTCCGCGTTGTTAATTTTTCTAAAGTTTACTCTGTTAACCTCAGCAGTGTCTAGGGAAATGTGAAGCATTTCCCTCAAGTGCTTTAACCTTGTTCAAACTGCTGCTTATTTTTTGCGAGTGCGCGCAATCGCTGTGCATGAGCTTTTTGCTCACGTTTATTATTCATAATGTCGCGAGCTTCAGTACCTACGTGCTCTTGCTCGCGTTGTTTAGCTAAGTTGACTTGTTTTTCACGTTCTCTAAATCGAGCAAGCTGTGCTTCGGTGTGCGTGCCAAAACACTTGGGACAAGTTACACCTGATTCGTATAATTCGCTTTGCTTGTCGTCTTCAGTAATTGGCAAGCGACAACCGTAGCATTGATCGTACTCACTTTTTTCTAAGTCGTGATTAACCGCAACACGATTATCAAAAACAAAGCAGTCTCCTTCCCACAACGATTCTTCTTTGGGGACATCTTCAAGGTACTGCAGTATGCCGCCCTCTAAATGATACACCTCGTCAAACCCTTGCTCCTTTAAGTAAGCGGTCGATTTTTCACAACGGATACCGCCAGTACAAAACATGGCGACTTTCTTATGCGTTTTAGGATCTAATTCTTTTTCTACGTAATCTGGAAATTCTCTAAACGAATCTGTTTTGGGATTGATTGCGCCTTGGAAGGTACCAATCTCAATTTCGTAATCATTGCGGGTATCTACAACTGTTACTTCAGGGTCGGCAATAAGCGCGTTCCACTCTTTAGGTTTGACGTAAGTGCCGACGGTTTTTAAAGGGTCGATGTATTCAACACCCATGGTCACAATTTCTTTTTTGAGTTTAACTTTTGTGCGGTAAAAAGGTTGTTCTTCATGCCAGCTAAACTTGTGTGAAATAGGACTGATTCTATTGTCATCGTTTAGATAGCTCAGTAGTGCATCAATATTTTCTTGAGTGCCTGAAACGGTGCCGTTTAAACCTTCTAGTGCTAATAAGATAGTACCTTTGATTTTTCGACTTTCCATAAAGTCTTTCAACGGATCGCGCATGTCTAAATAGTTGTCGAGATGCACAAACTTATACAAAGCGCACACCAAAAAATTGTTTTTGTGATTCATCATTTTCCTCTGCGAATTGGATCGTAAATCCAAAGCTTTATTTACTTACTAGTGGTTTACTGCACTGTTTTAACGGAATCAACACAGTGTTTAGTATAACGACTAAAAATCGGTCGAGAGGGTAGCATATTGGATTTTTGTTGGCTAGCGAGCTATCTAGTCAAAGAGTCGTATATTTTAAAGTCAGGACAATCACCTTAAAAAGCAAGATAAAAAGTACGCTAAATTTGCTCTGCAAACTGTCGTGCGTTTTGAATATCATCAAAAAAACTAGCAAGAGGAGATGAATCATCAAATTCATTAATTGTTTGGGCAAAATCATTTGTGCAAGTTGATTTATATTTTTGCTGAATAGCAAAAGGTAAATTATTAATGAGTTCTTCAGGGAGCACTATTTGATTACTACTGTGATGGAGTGCCTGTGGCATAAGTGCGTTATAAAAATGAAGCGTCGTGGATGGATCTTTACTTCTTGATAGTCCTGAAAAATACTGAGAATGTCGCTCATAGTCTTGAGCAACACTATATAAGCGAGACCGCAGATGCTGAGGGCTTTGGATTGGTTCAGCGTACATACTCTCGTATGCATCTTCATCCCTAACATCGTCATCTAAACAGGTATCATGGAGATGCGGGTCGTCTATTTGCATTGCTAGATACAATGAGAATAAAGACGAAGATGCACCGTGTTGTCGTAGACTTTTAGTTACGCGGGCATTTTGCGCCTCGAACTGTAACTTATCAATATCAATCAAGCTCGATATCCTGTTTTTGCAATACGCATTATGTGTATGTCACTATTTCTCGAGTATCGGTTCTAAAGTATCGGCAGTAGTAAAGATTACTTCAGCACTGCACTCGCAATAAACAATAGATGCGTTATCTCAAGTCAACAGTGTAATCGCCGATATTAGGAAAGGATATGAAGCAGCTATACAAAGTAGCATTGGTAAATAACGAGAATTAGCGAAATGCTTTGCACTGACATGTTGTAAGGTTCATTGTAGGTAGTAATGATAAATATTGATTATGCAGACAAGCGCTGTTTGATTATTGAAGATAGACGTCCGTTTTTAATGTTGTTACGGGGTTTATTAAATAGCCTCGGCGCGACAAAAGTCACAACCGAATTATCTGCTGAAGCAGGCATTAAAGCCTGTAAACTCATCAAATACGATATTGTTGTATGTGACTTACACCTAGGTACTAATCGTAAAAACGGATTTGAGTTTTTAGAAGAAATAAGAAAACTCAGATTAATCAGGCCATCAACCGTATTCATTATGATTAGCGGAGATAGCGCTCGCTCAATGGTTCTGGGTTCTTTAGAAAAACAACCAGACGACTACTTGATTAAACCGTTTTCACAAGCCCAACTCAACTCTAGAATTAGCCGTGCAATTAATAAACGCACAAGTCTTGCCCTGCTGTACACGCAAATTGATGATCAGCAGTATGAGCTCGCAATCGATACCTGCAAAGACTACATTGTTAATGCGCCTAGGTTTAAGAACCATTTGCAGCAACTGCTAATTGAGCTGTATTGGAAAATAGGTAGCTACTCAAACGCAGAAGCTATTCTTAAGCAAGTATTAGAGCAAAGGCAAGTGCAATGGGCAATATGTGCGCTTGCAAAAACCAAGCTCTACCAAGAGGAATACGAAGAAGCAATAAACCTTGCGAAAAGAGCAATAGATAATTCAGTTAACCACGTAGAAGCTTACGATATAATTGCTAATGCTTATCTGCAATATAACAAAAAGCCGGAAGCACTTAAGTTTATATTAGAAGCACTTTCGCTTTCCCCATTGTCTATCGAACGGCATTTTCGAGTATGCGAAATTGCTCGAGAAAACGCAGACTACACACTAGCGATGACTAGCGCCAAATCAATTTACGAGTTATCACAACGTTCGGTGCACAAGAACGTGAACCATATGTGCGGATATATTCGCAGCATTATGGATTTGGCAGAAAATGCCGACACAAAAAATGATAAGCATAAATATATGCAAGAGTCGATGATTGTGCTGCAAAGAGCTAAAACTGATGACGTAACTCGCACACAACCTGACGACTTTGATTTTGAAATTTATGAGTCAATTATGCATTCACGTATGTTACATTTAGAAGGTAAGTCGACCGAATCTAAAAAAGCATTGGAAGAGAGTCAAATAGCAATTGAAAAGCACTTTACCGAATATCCTGTTGCCATGGCTGCAGACAGCCTAAAAGTCATGCTCGATTTGGGAGATTTTGAAGAAGCTAACAAACTAGCCAAAGTGATAAAAGCGAACGAAGATAAAGTCGACCAATCTATTTTGTACCTAGCAGAGCGCGAGGCAGACAAAATGAAAAGTAATAGAGAAAAATACATTAAGCACAATAAAAAAGGTATCGAGCTATATAGTAAAGGTAGCTTGTCGGCTGCAAGTGATGAGTTTTTCTTGGCTAAAAAAATTGCCCCTTTAAACATAGGCGTCACGCTTAACCTTTTGCAGTGCTTAGTTAAAATTATTGAAAGAACAGACAAACCCGAAGGTAAAAACATTGTTGAGGCACGAGAGCTTTACCGTTTTGTTAACAATATGCCTTTAAAAAGCGTACACAAAGCCAAATTTGAGAACATGCGCGAAGATGTTGAAAAAATAGTGCTCTAAGCTAAGTCACCTGTGTATTAAGTTTTATCAACTCGTTCGTGCAAACTTTGAATATCCTTTTTAAGGTCTTCAATCTCGTCAAGCAAGCGCGAAACTTGTTTGGTTTCAGCCGACTCTAAAATTCCGATCAAATACGAAGCGCTGGCATTGTTGTTTGCTTCTGTAGCGGCTACAAATGCGCTGCTGCGATATTGTTCAGGATACAATATTAACTCCATTAAACGCTCATCGAATAATTCAGAACGGTCGTTTGAAGCAAAAAGTTCTTTTAATGCACCTTGGTAAGCACGCCGGTAAGCTAGCCAGTAAGCTCCCGTTCTCTCAAAACGGTCTCTAAACTGCGCAATATGTGTTTTTTGATCATCAGTTAAGCGCCCTATCCATTTTTTAGCCCCTTTTTGATTCCGCTTAATCCATTTTTCTCTGCGTTCATTTGAAGTCAATTCTGCTGCTTCAGCGTCTTCCTCCTCCTCTTCAATGTTCTCTTTTTCTAGTTGTGAAAACAAAAAATCGATTTGTTCTTGGTCGAGTGTTTTGGCTAAAGTGATGATATCTGGTGCAACATGTGCTCGAGCGCGTTCCCAGTGTTCGCGGCTTTTCTCTCGATGATACGCAATTCGATTTTCATCAATTCTGTTTTCTCTAATATCTGCCATTAGCTCGTCTAAATGGGCTTCATACTTGGGTAGTTCAGTGCGTCTGTGCCAATTAATCCACCGTGCGAACATGTCGTCAAAAGTGGCTTCTTGCTCGCGGGTGAACTCTACATAATCGTCTATATACCAATGCACCAACCATGACGCATTATTATAAGTAAACTGTGTTGAACAGCCACCTAACAAGAGCACGAACAGCAGTACGATGATTTTTTTCATGCAATTGTTTTCCTTTAAAATATATTTGTATATGCTAATACGACAATAATAGGTAGAAAGGTTTCAAATGCCAATAAAGAAAATTGCTGTCATTACTTCCGGTGGAGACGCCCCGGGTATGAATGCTTGTATAAGAGCTGTTTGCCTCACAGCTGAAAGCAATAATATACAAGTCGTTGGTTATCGTTCGGGCTATATTGGATTACTTAAACAAGACTTTATTGAATTAGGGCCAGCACACTTAAACAACTTGCTTCAACGCGGTGGCACTATTTTGCACAGCGCGCGATGTGAAAAGTTTAAAAAACCTGAAAATATTGCAAAGGTTGCTGCCAACCTAGACGAAAATAACATTGATGGCTTGGTGGTTATCGGTGGTGACGGCTCTTTTAGGGGGGCAAGTAAACTGCAAGAAGTATGGGACAAACCTGTTGTGGGCATTCCAGGTACTATAGACAATGACATTGCCGGCACCGACTATACGGTAGGTTATCACACAGCGATTCAGACCGCAGTTGAGTCGCTCGACAAAGTGCGTGATACAGCTGAGGCGTTTGAACGAATTTTTCTGGTAGACGTTATGGGCAGAGAAGCGGGCTTTTTAGCGCTCAATTCTGCTATTTCAAGTGGCGCTGACCACGTTGTGCTTCCAGAAACCTTCACCTCGGCAGCTGAAGAACTGGTTAAAATATTAGACAAGCTAGATAAGCGCAGAAAGCATCGACAAAACTCCAGTCATATTGTTGTAGTAACTGAAAATTTATGGCCGGGCGGATTAGAAATCCTTAAATATTCCTTGTTCGCTGAAACCGGTATAGACGTCAGAATTTTAACCTTAGGGCATGTACAACGAGGTGGTTCGCCCGTTTGGCAAGACCGTCTTCTGGCGACTAAGCTTGGGGACTACGCTGTTAATGCCATGCTACGAGGAGAGAAAGGCGTTATGGCAGGCGTTAAAAGTGCACTGCCAGTGTCGGTTGCCTTTAACCAGCTTGAGAACCAAGATAAACAACTCAATCCTTACTCGATGGAAATGCTCGATACTATTATGCTGCTTGGGTAATTTCTTGAGTATTCTGGTACAAAAAAAGACGCATATCGCGTCTTTTTTTATTAATAATTAATGTTCATCCGCTTTAACCAATGCACCCACCACCAAGCAGGACCTACAAGCAAATACCGTAAGTCTTCAAAAAACGATGGTTTTTTTCCTTCAATTTTATGCCCGACAAATTGCAACACCCACATGACAATAAACAAGGCCAACGAGAACTGCCATACGCTAATGCCAAAGGCGTTTAGCAACTTGATGCCTCCAAAAACTACAATGGTTAACAGGGTCATCGCGGCGCCAATAGGGCCCGATAATAAAAAATAATAATACAACATAGGCACTGCCAAAATATGCGCCCAAGTCACGTTAAATTGTGCAATAAATTCTGGTACCGGAATTGACCAGATTAAGCCTATCGTAACAAAAAATATGCTAGGTACTGCAATCGCATGAATCCAGATATTAGTTTTGTTTTGATGACTTTCGCCATAGTGGTTGATTAATCTTTCGATTTCCCTTTTTTTAACGCTCTCTTTCTTTTGCATACGATTCTCTATTTCATACACTCATTTTAAAGACTCAAACGAATGTCAACTATTTGTTATTGTTATGTCTTGATTGTTTACAAACCACATAAAGTTTACATC
>CAZXTD010000025.1:7528-30822 GCA_964643575.1 uncultured Glaciecola sp.
TCCGGCTACAAATATTCACAAGTAAGTAAAACGCGCAAACATGAATAAACCGAGCTAGCGTGGTATATTTTGGCAATATTTTGATTGAAACCCCGAGATTTATGTCTTTACACCCTCAATTAGATAGGCTTGAAGCCTTCGTTCACTATCAAGTAAAAGTCGCCAATATTACAGAGCATATGTTCAGCATACGCATGCACGTTAATTTGCCGAGCGTTGATGACACCGGCCAAGATGATGCGTCTGAAATCGTTAAGAACACATTGGTAGTGAGGCTTCCAGCATGGATTCCTGGTAGCTATATGCTACGGGATTTTGCTAAAAATCTGCATGCGATTAAAAGCCCTACTCCGGACATTCTAATAGAACGCATCGACAAGCAAAGCTGGCGAATAAGCCATTCTGACAATATGTCACTCAACGAATTTATCCTTGAGTATGAGGTGTATGCCAATGACTTGTCTGTGCGTAGCGCTTTTATCGATGACCAATACGCATTTTTTAATGGTACAAGCGTGTTCTTGTCGGTAGACAGTTTTGAGTCATGTAAATACTCTTGCGAGCTAGACACCTCAGCATATACCAATAAAAGTAATGACAAGTCTAAAAGCAGTGGGTTTGGCTTAGCCTCTTCACTATTACAACGCGCTATGCCCAATCAAAGCAGCGATTCAAATAAGCCAACAAGTGAAATTTATCGCTGCGACGACTATTACGAAATTATAGACCACCCGGTGCTTTTTGGTCATTTCAACAAACATTGTTTTTCGGTCGACGGATATGTGTTTCATCTTGTTTTTAGCGGCGACCACAAACTTGATTTTGAGAAATTAGAAAAAGACCTAAGGCCAATCATTGCCCATCATCTAGCACTATTCCCCGAATTTCCATGTGACGAATATTGGTTTATCACCCTTGTTTGTGATCAAGGCTTTGGCGGGCTAGAACACATTGCTAGCACCGTTTTACAATATAATCGGTTTGATTTACCACTCATCAGCTTAGCAAGCAAGCAAACTGATACTAACAGGCTTACGACAAAGACAACCGCCGACGCGGCTAATGCATCAACACCGGCTAAACTCGACAAAGCCTATCAGCAATTTTTAAGTTTGTGTAGCCACGAGCTTTTTCACACTTGGCATGTGAAACAAATAAAGCCTGCCGTGATGTACCGGCCCGACCTTAGTAAAGAAGTGTACACCGAGCAAATGTGGATATATGAAGGATTTACGTCTTTTTACGACGACCTCGCACTGGCACGCTCAAAAGTAATTAGTGCTCAAGCCTATGTGCAAGTCCTAAACGAAAACTTTACGCGTTTATTGAAAACGCCTGGCCGCAGCAAACAAAGTGTCGCTGAATCAAGTTTTGAGGCTTGGAGTAAATTCTATAAACAAGACGCAGGCTCTATCAATCACATCGTAAGTTATTACAACAAAGGAATGGTTGTGGCTTTGTGTTTAGATATACTCCTGCGCCAAGAGTCGGGCGATAAGGTTTGCCTTGATGATGTTATGCGTGCTTTGTGGTCGGACTATGGCAAACCTAAAATTGGCACGCAAAATGACGTAATAAGCGAAGTTTGTAAGAAACACTTTGATATTGATGTTAGCCGGTTTATTCATATGGCGACACAAACAACTATGGATTTACCCCTGCCAACTTTACTCAGCAGTATTGGATTACGCATGAATTTGCGTCCATCAGTAAATATGCAAGACAAAGGTGGTCGAGTTAACCTAGCACTTCCACCTTTTGATATTGGTGCTAATTTCAGTACATGTAAAATGGGAAAAGACAACTTTTTGCGGGTAAACAATGTGCAAAGCACAAGGGCGGCAAGCCTTGCAGGTTTACAAGCGAATGACCTGATTATTGCAGTGGATGGTTGGCAGGCAGATGAAGCTAAGTTCTTTAGCATATTAAGTCAAGGTGAGGAAAATTCATGTTTAGCGCTCCATGTATTAAGAGACGGTAGATTACTCCAATTGGAATTTACCCGTTATGCAGCAATTAATGACACCTGTGACCTATTCGTGATAGACAAGGACAGATTTACAAAATGGCTTGGGCTTGCTTAACAAGCCCTTAATTTTCTCGCGTATAAATCAGTACTAAAAATCTGCGTATTGCGCTTAATTATATTTATTCAGGAAGTTCTACTAAAAGCGCCGGATCAAGGCGTTCTTTAAACCAGTTGATGCGCCAATCTAAATGGGGGCCGGTCACTCTGCCAGTCGCGCCAATTTCAGCGATAAGTTCACCTTGGCTGATAAACTGACCCTCTTGTACATGAATTTTACTCAAGTGAATAAAGGTAGAACTCACGCCCATACCGTGGTCGACGATGAGCGTGCCACCCGAATAATACATATCAGGCACAGCCAGCGTCACTGTGCCTGATGCAGGCGCGACAACGGCGGTACCGGTTTTGTTAGCAATATCAAGCCCGAAATGAGGTCGTCGTGGCTCACCGTTAAACACTCTTTGCGAGCCATAAACACCTGATATACGGCCTTGTGCAGGTAAAATAAAATCTTGACTAAAATACGTGTCGTCGGTTTTTTTGGCCCTTGCTTTGGATAGCGCTCGATTATCGATGCTGATTCTCTCAAGGACGGACGTTGGTGGACTTACATATTTTTGTGCAACGCCTTCTATTTTTTGCACCTTGTATTCTCGCTTTTGCAAAGTAATTGGCATCACATGAGTTTGTTCTGACTCTGGCAACTGCCACGATAACTGATGTTCAAGACTAGCATCTCGCCCAAACCCAAACACAAAATCACCGCTGCGGTTAACATCCAAAGCTAAACCGTTTAAAAATACTGTACTATTGGCTGGCAACTTCCCTCTAATTAAGCTGCCTTGAGTAAATTTGCCATTGAGTAATGGCTCAACTTTTACATCTTGCGTTAGACTTGATTGTGCCTTTGAAGCCTTTTTAATTGGCGTTAGTTCTGACGCATTAGTATTTAGCGATATAATTGAAAGGCTGAACAAAATACTCGTGCAGCCCCTTATAAGCTTTGCAACATTCACGAAATGATTAAATGTCAAAGTGTACTTCACATCACTATATTTAAGCATTTGATACCATAGCTCCTTTACCTACCCCCTCAAATGCTCTTACTACAATTGGCTTCGTCGTCATCATGCTGGTTTCATCCAAGATAAATTGAGCCAAACATTCGACAGTTGAGTCTTGTTTTATTACTTCGCAATGGGGTTGACTAATTGCCATCTCAAACACACCTTGGGATGACTCATATTTAAAACACAAAGTGGGCTTATCATTGAGTGGATCAAAGCTTAACTCTTCAAAACCGACTACATCTTCTTCACTTCCAATATATATATCAGCCCAGCGCTTTGCCCAATATGCCTGCAAATCTATATTTTCGATGCCATCTTCTATAATCGTGATCTTAGACTTGTGCCCGTGGGCTATTCGTTGACAATTACCATCATGCTTTTTGAGGCCATGAGTGTAATGATAAAAAGGCGTATTAATGACTTCGTCGCGCAGCAGAATTTCAATGTCGTGCACGTTTTCAGGTAAATGTGTGGTAATCACGTCTTTTAAGTAACGAGTTAGACTCATTTTGTTGATGTCGTTGTCGTAAACAAAAGCATAAGCCTCAGCTGGGCAATTAAGCTGGATTGGAAAGTTATCATCAAACAAAAATTCTACGCGAATTCGTTCGTCTTCGCTGGCTTTGTGAATGGTTGTAAAATTGTGCTCAGCCGGAACCACGAGTTTATGATCGACATAGTCGTCAATAATCCGCTTTAATTGTTTTTTCACAATGCCAAAATCTTGCACCATACTCTCGTCGTTTAGGCCGCCATCGAGCACGATATCCACAATCCAACTCTCTCCTACCATGCCACGCTGTGGGCACAAGTACGAAAAATCCATTACGGTTAAATCATTAACAAATAGCTTCATTAATCCTCTTCGCCTTGCTCAAATGCTGCCGAGTCACTTTGTAAGGCACCTACTGATGCACCATCGGGCTTTGTTTTGCTGAGCTGATCTTTTAAATTCGGGGGTAATCCAACAATAGTAAGTGTATCTGTATGAGGATTGTATTGCACTCGCTCACCCAAAAGTTTACGGTCAAAGCTAATGCTAAGGCCGCCACCGGCCCCTGAAAATTTGTTCATTGCATTGAGCATGCTCTTGTCTGCCTGAAACTTAGGCTCAAGCGGTTGCTCAAGATTAGCGTTGTAAGATGCAAAGCTATGATCATGCTCCGACATCTTTGGTAAAATACTATCAACTTCATTAATGTGGATATCTTCACCCAAGCTAGCTTTGTCTTTGTAATATTTAGCCACCGTTTCACGATGCTGATGTTTTTCGGTTGCATCCAGAGGCTGCGCTGCCAGATAGGTGTCGAGTTGTTGAACAAACTGCTTATTTTGCACTTTGGTGTCTACTTTTTCTTCACACCCAATAAAGTTCATAAAAAAGTCTGACACTTTACGACCCATGCGACCTTTAATAAAACTGATATATCTAAAGTCCTCAGACTGCACGTCGTACTGTGTCAGGTCTATACGCACAGCGATTTGCATTTTACTGAGCTCTAAAAAGCGGTTTTCTGATAAGTCTAAATTGCTATTAACTGTTACTAGCTCTTTGGTGTCTACCATGGCAATCATCAAGTAATCAGTCGCTAGGTACTCATATAAACTAAAAATCACGTAGCCTGTTTCGAGCATTGCTTCGTCGGTGATTGCGCTTAACAAACGCTCACTGGCCGTAATGCTCAGTGAATAAAAGTCTAGTTCTTGATTATTAAAACCATCCACAAGGTTACGCATAGTTGGGTCTGCGAGTTCACCAAAGCCACCAACACCTTTGCTGGGCTTCGCGCTAAACTGACTATGTAATTGACTTGCTAAATTGACAATAGCATCGCTTACTTCAAAACAATTAGGACGGGGCACAAAAGAGAGTTTACCCTCTTCTGTTAGGGTAATTTGGTGCACGACAAACTGTTTAACGTTCGCACTCATAAATATATTATATTCCTGTTTGATGAAATTGACTGTTTGTTTTATAACCGAAAATTATGTTTAAAGCCGTCTTATAAACAAAAATTGGTAAATACTGGTACAGGCCTTATACTTCACAAAATCTGTAAGATGTAATTGTAACGACTTTTAGGTCAAAAATCACAGGACATATTCATGCCAATTCAATCACGATATTCTAATGATGAGTTTGAAGCAGTGATGCAAGATGTTTTTGTTGCGCTTGAACAAAACAAATCCAATCGAGATTTATCAATAATGGTGTTGGGAAACGTGCTGGCCACAATATTTAATAACCAGGTTGCAACAGAAAATCGCCAAGACATGGTTAATCAGTTTTGTAACGCTTTAAAAAAGAGCACAAGCGACTAGTTCACTTTCGCGGATAATTCGTGACGAAAAAGTGCTCGTCTAGCAATCCGCGAATATTTGTGGCGTAATAGCCTAATACTTAAAAATATTACAAAAATAGAAGAGTATGATTTACACCGAATCTCCGCGTCGCCAGCAAATTACCAAACAAGTCAGTTGGGGTCATTGGTTTGCACTAGCCAATATCATTATGGCTACTGCGATATCGTCAGTTTACTTATTCTCTACTCCTATTGCTGACACGCCAATTAGCTTTGTTTATTTAATAACTACTTGGTTAGGCCATACCAGCTTTATTACATTCTTAGGCTTTGTCGTTCTCATTTTACCGTTGTGTTACAAGGTGACTAATCTTAAAGTTTTGCGCGCTAGCACGAGCGTTATCGCAGCAGTTGGTCTTGCCCTGCTAGCATTCGATGCACTTTTATACAACAAAACTGGATTTCATTTAACATTTAGCTCTGCCGAATTATTGAGAAGTGAGACCCGGGGTCAGATAAGCGCTTTTGGCTGGCTGCAATGGTTTTATTTAGTGCTACTTTTCATTATTTGGTTGATGTTTCAGTTAGTTGTCGCAAATGCGATCTTTAAGCGAATTGAACGCTTAAAGCGACTCAAAATAAGTTCATATATCATTGTTTCTTTGGTCGTGTGTTTTGTAACTAGCCATGCTATTCATGTATGGGCCGATGCGCGTTTGTACACGCCTGTTTTAAAGCAAGACAATATGTTCCCTTTGTCATATCCCGCCACAGCCAAAACCTTAATGGCTCGCTATGGCTTACTTGATTTAGAGATTAGACAACAACGAGAAGACTTGCAGTACAATAGTGCGAGCAGTCGGTTTAATTACCCACCGCGCCCTGTTTATTGCAGCGTAGATAACACCCAAAAGCTCGTGGTAATAGTTTCAATGCCGCGGCCTCTAGCACCTTCACTTACAGATGAAGTGCGAGAGCTCAAAGAACTATCGACTTATGCGGGCTTAAGTGCAAACAAATTTCATCTTAATTTACAGACCGAAGAAGCAGCTCTTCTTAAGCAAATATTATATGGGATACCGAGTAATTTAATTAGTATGACTCAAAACCAACCTGTGGTTTCTGAGTTATTGCAAGCATTTGATGTAGACACTCATATTTACGTTCAAAATGCGCAAAGCATGCCTTCTGGCAATGTATCACTCGATTTTGCTGAATTCTCTGAGCAAATAAACGAATATGCATCAGGTTTCTTCATTGGCATTGTGACTAGTGAAGAATTACAAACACTAGATTTTGCTAGCCTTTCTCAAAACGCAAACATCTTGCTTGTTGACCAAGATGCACATGATGGTAATTATCGTCTTCACAGTAATTTTGTGGACACAAATACAATTAGCAGTAACGTTGATATCATTCCGACCGTACTAACAGAGTTTGCATGTAACGCCGACGTCGACAGATATTCTACCGGCCAAGCCTTACAAAAACCTACTCGAGAGTGGCTTGTAGATGCTCAAGCTAACAACTTAGTTGTCATCAAGTATCCACTTAAAACAACCGTTGCGAGTGACGGCAGTTTTGAGGTCATGAACTTGCAAGAACAGAGTAAAGTGTTAGTTGAGATAGACACCAACCTATTAAGCCGTTCAATAAAACATCTAAAAGACTTCAGTGACTGATTAAAGCTAAATGTAATTCAGCTTTTCTGCTTCCTTTACAAAACACATTTAAAACTAACAAATTCAATAATTTACCTTTAGGTTGGTGTAAAAAACCAATTTTATGACTATTTTTATTAAAAAATGTAAGCGCATACATCTAAAACAATTAAGCCTACATTAATTCTTTTTAATAAAACCTCGCAAAGCTATTCATACAGGCTACTTAATCATTTAAGAAAAAAGCTTGCAAGTTTTATTTTATTTAAATATTATTAACACAATTGCAACAAGCAATTTTTTCTTACGCACACAGGAAAGGCTTAATAACATGAATAAAAAACAATTATTTAAACCAGCATTACTATCGCTCGCGGTAGCAACAGCATTTACTACCTCAAATGTTGTGGCACAGCAAAACGACGCTGGCGCAGACGAAGGCGTCGAAGTAATTGCGGTAAGTGGTATCCGTGGTTCACTAATCCGTGCCCAAGCGATTAAACAAGACAACAGCAGCATAGTTGAAGCAATCTCTGCTGAAGACATCGGTAAATTACCCGATAGTTCAATCGCAGAATCACTTTCTCGCCTTCCTGGCCTAGCCGGCGAGCGTGTTGGCGGTCGTACTTCTGGTATATCTGTTCGTGGTTTCAAAGAAGATTTTACAGGTACGTCATTAAATGGTCGTGAACTTATCGGCATCGGCGACAACCGAGGCGTTGAATATGACCTTTACCCGTCTGAAATAATGACCGGTGCAACTATTTATAAAACTTCTGATGCAACACTTTTAGTGCAAGGCATCGGTGGTACAGTCGACTTACAAACAGTTCGTCCTCTAACGGCAACTGAAACACTCACATTTAACGGTAGTATAGAAAGCAGTGGTGCGGAAGCAGACAACCCAGAATTTGACAATCGCGGTAAACGTTTCTCTCTTTCTTTTGTAGAAAAATTTGCTGACGATACAATCGGGTTAGCGGTAGCCTTAGCAAAAACAGAAACGCCGAACAACCAGCGTAAATATGGTGTATGGGGTTACGGCACGAACGATGCAGGTCAAGTTACTCCTACTGGTCTTGATACTCAAGCAATCAGCACCCGTCTAGAGCGCGAAACAGTAAGCGCTATTTTACAATATCGCCCGACTGACGACCTAGACATCGTTGTTGACGTATTAAACATTGATTACTCTGACTCAGGCGTGCTACGTGGTTTCATTGAACCCTTTGCAGCTGCAAACGTTACGGGCAGTGGTACTAACGTAACCGGTACGCAAATTAATGCAAACCCTGTATTACGTACTGATCCACTTCAAAAAGACGGTGACTTACAAGTTTTCGGCTTAAATGTTGAATATGCACTTAACGACGAGTGGTCTTTAACGTTTGACGCGGCACGCAGTGAGTCAACTAAACGTGACCTTCGTGGTGAGTCTTACTCTGGTTTAGCTCGTTCGGGTACACTAACCAATGACCAACTTGGTACACGTACCTTTGAAATGAGCAACGACGGCGTTTTCTTTACAGGTAGCACTGGTTTAGACGCGTTCTCCAATCCAGACGCACTTCAACTTACTGGCCCACAAGTTTGGGGCGGTGGTTTAGCAAACTTAGCTGACCAGTTCACTTCAGGCGTATTACAAGCTAACGGCGAACCCTTCAGTTATTTCAATGCGCAAGACGGTTTCTTAAACTTTGCTGACTTTAGTGAAGAATTAACCACAGTGCGCTTTGAAGCTAACGGCTATATCGACGCAGGTATGTTTACCGACGTAACGTTTGGTATTAACTACTCAGACCGTTACAAAGATAAAGACAACAAAGGCTTTTTTGCAACTGCTGACTCATACCCCTTCTCTACTGGTATCCCAGCCGATTACGTATTTGGCTTAGCAGATCTAACTTGGGCTGGCTTAGGTCAAGTAGTCGCTTATGATGGTTTCGCACCATACAACGACGGCACTTACACGCTGAACGACGCAGGCCTACTTGAGCCAGACCGTTTAGGTGATACTTATGTTGTTGAAGAAGAAGTAATCACTCTTTACGCACAAGCAAACTTTGAAACTGAATGGAAAGACATGGCCGTAACCGGTAATGTTGGCTTGCAGTATGTTCAAACTGACCAAACGTCTTCAGGTTTCATCGGTATTGTTGGTGCAAACTTCTCAGTGTGTGACGCAAATGGCGACCAAGTAGTAGATGCAGATTGTGTCGTTACTGGCGGTGATGACTATGGTCATTTATTACCAAGCTTAAACGTTAGTTTAGAACTTAACGATAACCAATTTATACGTGCTGCAGCGACCAAAACAATTAGCCGCGCTCGTATTGACCAAATGCAAGCGTCAGGTTTTGTTAAGTTTAACCAAAACATTGAGTTAATCGCGACACCAAATACAGAAGCAGCAGTAAGAGAGTTTGGTTCACCTTGGTCTAAGTCTACTGGTAACCCAGCGCTTGCGCCGCTTGAAGCAAATAACTTCGATATATCATTCGAGAACTATTTTGATGGCGAAGGTTATGTGTCAGTTGCATTCTTCTATAAAGACCTTGTTAACTGGACGCGTGACGGTAATCAGCTTATCGACTTCACTAACGACGTAACTAACAACGGTGCTAACTACTTTATCCCTGGTTTCCACGACCGTATCATCGATGTTGACGGTACGTATGGTCCAGCTGATACGCCATACTCACAAGGCGACTTAGTGACTCCACCTGACTTTGGTTTCTATTCGTTCTTTGAAGATGGCTTAACAGGCGATGTTAAAGGTACTGAAATTACCGCAAACATCCCATTTTCAATATTAGGTGACGCTTTAGACGGTTTTGGTCTTGCAGCTTCTGCTACTTTCATTGACGCCGAGTTGGAAGACGGCACAGCTATTCCTGGTCAGTCTGACCAAGTATGGTCTGTAACGGCTTACTATGAAATGGGCGGATTTGAAGCACGTGTTGCTGCTACCGACCGTTCAGAGTTCTTAACGTATCAACGTGGTGGTTCTAACAAGATATCTGAAGCAACTCGTGATGGTGTAACATTGGTTGATGCGCAAATCAGCTACGACTTTGCAGACTCAGAAATTGAGCAGCTTCGCGGCCTTCGTGTATCACTTCAAGGGACTAACTTGACCGATGTCGACGAAGAGACAATTGATGGCGCAGGCATCGTGACGGAACGTCGTCAATTTGGTCCTTCGTACATCCTTAACTTCAACTACGCTTTTTATTAAGCTGACGTTATTGACTAAGGTTTTGTTAGTGTGAAAGCACCTGAATAAAACCATCGTCAAGTTAAGCATACAAAGGCTCCAACCGTTCTCGGCTGGGGCCTTTTTTATTGAGCTAATTGTTGGAATGTAAGCGCTATAAAATGCTATTCTTAAATCATCAGTTTGAGAAAGTGTAAGCTTGTTAAAGTTGATATACATCCATATTTAGCAAGGTATAATATTGAAGGTAAAACATGGATAAACCAATCAAAAGAGTAGTCGTTGCCGGCGGTGGTACGGCGGGTTGGATGACTGCAGCCCTATGTAGAAAAGTGCTCGGTAGTCAGTTAGATATTACCCTTGTAGAATCTGAAGATATAGGTATTGTGGGTGTTGGTGAAGCGACCATTCCGCCTATTCAAATATTTAATCAATATCTTGGCATCGACGAAAAAGACTTTTTAAAAGCAACCAACGGCACCATCAAATTAGCTATTAAATTTGAGAACTGGCGTGTTATTGGTGAGAGCTATTACCACACCTTTGGTGCACCCGGTGCCAATATGGGTTTTTGTAGTTTTCAACACTATTGGTTACGCGCTAAACAAGCAGGTTTGCAAGCCAGCCTTTGGGACTTTGATCTTAACTACTTAAGTTGTAAAGAAGGTAAATTTGGCAAGATCAACTCTCAAAACCCAATCCATGAAATGCAATACGCCTATCATTTTGACTCAGCTCTATATGGAAAGTACTTAAGAAAACTATCTGAGCGAGCGGGCGTAAAACGTGTAGAGGGTATTATCGATAAAGTTGCGGTCAACGTAGATTCGGGCGCTATTGATAGCCTTAAGCTAAAAAATGGGGAAATAATTGAAGGCGACTTATTTATTGATTGTACCGGTTTCAGAGGCCTGTTGATCAAGCAAACCTTAGGCGTTAATTATGAAGACTGGAGTCACTACTTACCAGCAAATACAGCGTTTGCAGTGCCCACTGAGCGATTTGAAAAGACTTTGCCTTATACACGAAGCATTGCTCACAAAGTTGGCTGGCAATGGCGCATACCGCTCACCCACAGAAACGGTAACGGTATAGTTTTTAGCAATCAATACATGAGCGACCAACAAGCAATTGATACGCTAATGGGCAACCTAGACTCTCCTGCCCTTGGCGACCCGCGTAAAATTTCTTTTTGCACAGGCCGTACCGAGCAACAATGGCATAAAAACGTGGTTTCAGTAGGCCTTTCAAGTGGGTTTTTAGAACCTTTAGAGTCTACCAGTATTCACCTTATTCAATCAGCGATTGTGCGCTTGTTAAAAATGTTTCCTAACCAAGGTATTACGCAGTCAACCATCGACACGTATAACGCAGAGTCAAAGACGGAGTTTGAAACAATCCGAGACTTCATCATTTTGCACTACCACTTAACTGAAAGAGACGACTCAGACTTTTGGAATGACATGCGCACCATGAAAATTCCGAGCCGTTTAGAAAACAAAATGGCCATTTTTGCCGAAAACGCTGCGATATTTAATGACAACAACGATATCTTTAGAGATGCTTCTTGGTTACAAGTATTGATGGGGCAAGGCAGTATGCCAGCAGACTTTCATCCTGCGGCTAAGGTAGCAAGTGACACTGAACTGTTAAATACAATGCAGCAATTGCTGAAAGCAAAGCAACAACCCGTGGGGTCTTTGTCGAGCCATGATGAATTTATTAAGCGGATTCATGCTTAATATACCTCACAGCCAGCAAAAGTCGTTTAAGCATAATACTGAAACGACTGTTCAATTAAAGCGTGCCGCCGTGTTTAATATCATAAGGCAAAATGAGGCCTCTATCGTCACCATTGATAAGCATGTTAGCCGCCGTCACGCCTTTTTCGACGCTAGACTGACACACAGTGGAAATGTTTGGTGTTACTCTAAATGCTTCATTAATGCCATCAAAGCCAGTAATACGCAAATCTTCTGGCACCTTAATGTTCATTTCACGGGCACATTGTAATACTTCAATCGCGATTAAGTCACTCATGCATAAAATAACATTAGGGCGCTCGTGAGAGCTCAACACCTCAAGTGCTGCTTGCCTAGCATATTTATGTTTATTTTCTGGGGTGTGCCAAATAAAATCGCCGCTCACCTCAATATCGACCTCAGATAAGGCTTGATAATAGCCTTCCAAACGGCGGTGAGTAA
Organism: uncultured Glaciecola sp.; assembly: GCA_964643575.1. Taxonomy (GTDB): domain Bacteria; phylum Pseudomonadota; class Gammaproteobacteria; order Enterobacterales; family Alteromonadaceae; genus Glaciecola. The sequence goes on from CAZXTD010000025.1 coordinate 20,013, forward strand.
TGCAGTGCTCTACGTCAAGTAAAGGAGCATCGTAAATTCGACATGTATTATTAGCATCAATTAGGCGCAAACCAATTATCGCGACTTTATCAGCCGGCTTAACAGCGCGTTTAGCAATTTCATAGGCGGCTGTTACGTTATCTATGTTAACCGACGGACTTTCGCCCAAATTAAAATCAACAGTGACCACAGGTTTGTTCTGAAGCTCAAGCTGATCAATCATGAGTGGATTTCGCGGCGCACCATAACAAATAAATCCATCAACAAAATCAACTACTTCTTTGATTGATTCAGAATCGCCAGCGTATAGTAACAAATGCTTGTGCTGTTCTTTAAGTACGCGCGTCACGCCTTCAATAAAAGTGCTCGCAACAGGGTCAGTAACCATATACTCGATGCTGTCAGCCAAAATTAAAGCAATAATATTCGATTTACCTTTACGTAAAATCTGCGCCGCTTTATTCGGACCATCATAACCAAACTCTCTACAAGCTTGTAATATTTGCTCGCGCTTTGCCACCGACAATTGGTCGGGACGATTAAACGCGTTTGATATAGTTGCCGTTGAAGTGTTTAGTTTCAAGGCAACATCTTTTAAAGTTAAATTACGTTTTTTGGATGACAGCATAATCTTATTCGCATGTTTTCAAGTTTTAGCGTCCGTGCTAATTAATCTTTATTATTACCGCTTGATAAGGCTGCAAAGTAACGCTTGTGTTATTTATAGCCAAATCTTCATAATTATTAATTAACAAGTTCAATGACGCAGCATCAAGACTTTCACTCAAATCACTCGTATTTACTTTTATTAATTGGTCAGAATAGTTAAGCAAAACAAGCAACTCTTCGTCATCTAGGCAGCGCAAATAGGCATAAAGTGCATCATGTTCTGGTAGCAATAAAGTATAATCGCCATAAACGAGCGTTAGGTTTGATTTTCTTAAGGCAACTAGTTGCCTGAAATAATTGAGCTCTGAATCAGGCCTGTTTTGCTGTTCAGCCACGTTCACCTGAGGGTAGTTCGGGTTAACTTTTAGCCAAGGCTTACCGCTTGTAAACCCCGCATTAGCGGTATTATCCCACTGAATAGGTGTGCGGGCGTTGTCTCTACCTGTTATTTTATGAGCTTCAAGCAAAGCCTGTGTATCGCCACCTTCTTTTTCGGTTAAATGATACCAATTGATGGTCATTAAGTCGTTGTAATCTTCGATGTTATCAAACTTGATGTTAGACATGCCAATCTCATCACCCATGTAATAATATGGCGTACCTCGCATCGATAATAAATAAGTACTTAACATTTTAGAGGCATTTGCCCGATGCTCTGGAGCATCACTTGCCCATCGAGATACCATGCGAGGAAAATCATGATTACCAAAATAAACGGTATTCCAACCTTTCACGCTGAGTGCTTCGTCCCAATCACTCATCACCTTTTTAAACTTCACAAGGTCCTGAAAATCTTCTTCAACAATAAAGTAGCGCTCGCCTACTCCAATACTCTGATGGTCAAAGTGATAGTTCATGTTAAGTTCGTGGCGGTCTTCGCTGACAAGGTCAACTACGTTATCGGTATGCGTACCTGGGCCTTCAGCTACCGTCATAATATCGTAGTGACTTAACACCTTTTTATTCATCTCTTGCAAGTACTCATGCAAGCGAGGGCCCTTTGCGTACATGTCAATCATTGCTTGACCATGATACTTTTCGTCAAACTCAGGGTAGCCGTCGTGCTTAGAGATAAACGTGATTACGTCCATGCGGAAACCATCAATGCCTTTTTTGAACCAAAAGTGCATCATTTCGTAAATTTCTTCTCTTAGTTTAGGGTTTTCCCAATTAAGATCAGGTTGTTTTTCAGAAAAATAGTGCAAGTAATAAGCGTTGGTTTGTTCATCGAATTTCCATGCATCGCCGGCTTTATCAAAATAACTCCAACGCGTTGGCGGTGTGCCTTTTTCTGCTGGCCACCAATGGTAGTAATCGCGATATGCATTATCGCGTGACTTGCGCGATTCTTTAAACCAATCGTGCTCATCACTCGAGTGGTTTACGACTAAATCCATCACAAGTTTTAAGCCGCGTTCGTGCATCCCGGCTAACAACTCGTCAAAATCTTCCATGGTGCCAAACTCGGTCATTATTTTACGATAATCGCTGATATCGTAACCATTATCGTCGTTAGGTGACTCGTAGCATGGGTTTAGCCATACTACATCTACGCCTAAACTTTTGATGTAATCGAGTCGGTTTATAATGCCGCGTAAGTCGCCTACGCCATCGCCGTTTGAATCTTGGAAACTACGCGGGTAGATTTGATAAACGACTGCTTCTTTCCACCACTTGCGATTTATATCTGTTAGTTTTAATGCCATAAATTATGCTGTCTTCGTCTCGTTTGATACATTCTCGTCTGCTTCACTTACTAGACTATCTGCTTTTGTGTCGATACGCAGTGCTAATAAACCGCCTATAACAAATAATATACCGCAAAGCGCTAGTGCGTTACGTGGGTCACCGCCCAGTACTGTATTAAAGAACGAACCTACACTTACCATTGAGAATATTTGTGGCAAACAAATCATGGCGTTCAAAAGCCCCATGTAAACACCAATACGCAATGCAGGTGCTACGTTTGCACACATGATAAACGGAACGGTAATCACACCCGCCCATCCAATTCCAACTAAAGACATACATGCCATTGTCATGTAAAAGTCTGTAGTGAGTTGCATTGATAAGAATCCTATGCCGCCTACTACCAAGCAGAACGAATAGATTTTACTGTCGCCAAAACGTCCAATCATCTTAGCAACAAAAAATGATGCTATAAGCGTCGTTATATGCATTACTGCAAATGCAGTGCCGCCATGGGCTGTGCCTTCAGCGTAATTAGGACTGTCGGGTGTTGGTGCATCGAATACGTGCCAAGCTATTGATAATGATAAAAACTGCCACATGAGCGGCAAGCCAAACCAAGTCATAAGCTTAACCCACCATAACTGGCGCAGCGACTTAGGCATGTCTTTAACTGCTAAGACCAAATCCTTGACTATAGTCACGGGATTAAAAGCCTGGCCTTTATTTACTTGCTGGAATACTTCGAGGTTTTCAGGTGGATATTCTTTTGTTTTTACAAACGACCAAAATGCGGTTAATAAAATAACAATGACACCCGCAAGAAACGAATACGCCACGATATCTGGTATCTGAGTACCGCCATTTGTTGCAGCAGAGACACCAAAAAAAATCATAATAACAGGCATTAAGCTGGCCAGTATTTGGCCGCCCGATATCATAAAGGTTTGCAGCGCAAAGGCGAATGGACGTTGCTGACGGTTTACCATGTCACCTACCATTGCTCTGTAGGGTTCCATCGCAGTGTTCATAGCAGCATCAAGTATCCAGAATAAACCCACTACCATCCAGAGTTCAGGTACGTAAGGCATAAACATAACGGCAACGCTGCCAACCAAAGCACCCCACAAGAAGAATGGCTTACGTCGACCAAAGCGGGTCCAGGTGCGATCGCTTACTGAGCCAATAATCGGTTGAATGATTAAACCCGTAACCGGGCCTGCTAACCAAAGCAAGGGAAGCTCATCGTAAGCTGCACCATGATAGGTAAAGATTGGACTAAGGTTAGCTTGTTGTAAACCAAAACCGTATTGAATCCCAAAGAACCCAAAGCACATATTCCAAACTTGCCAAAATGACATAGTCGGTTTTTTTTCTATACTGCTCATAATCGTCTTCTTATTTAATCTGATTGTGTGGCTGCTTCGCATGCAGATGTAAGTTGACTATTGTTATCTTCAAACGCAGCGAGTATCTTCAGTAGGCGCCACACATGTAAATAACTTGTAACTTTCTGCCCCTAAGTATCTTACAATAATCTTAATCGTTCAACTTGAATTTCAAATTTTGTTATATATTTGAATGCAATCTAAGCAAGCGATTTTGATAAACATAACTTGAATTTAATTTTTTATTTTATATATCAGATATTTATATCATTTATTAAACATTGATAAGTCAAAGAGAATATTGACTTAATTGTTTAAGTCACTAAGGGGGATTTCTAATTTATTTGGACTAGATTAAGATGCTCGATAAGTTTAATTTCAGAAAAATCAGAGTTAGGAAGGTCTTGCGGCGTACTTTTTGTTAACAAATAACCCTTGGCTATTTTTGCGGATACCGCCATTTCCATGTCAAGTCGTTTATCACCGACCATAATTGAATGCTCAAGATCGATAGCATAGTCTTGCAGTGCTTGCTCAATCATACCAACACTAGGTTTTCGACAATCGCACTGAACAAGATAAGGCGCTTGGCCTTCACTCGGATGATGTGGGCAATAGTAAATTTTATCTATATTGGCACCTTGCTTGGCAAATTCTTCTTGCATCCAATTCATTAATGACCAAAAAGTCGCTTCTGAATAATAGCCACGAGCAATGCCTGACTGATTTGTTACAATGATGACTAAATAATTAGCTTTATTCGCTCGTTTAACCAAATCAAAAATACCGGGTAGCCAATCAACTTGCTCGGGTCGACTAACATAGCCATGATTAATATTGATCACACCATCTCTATCTAAGAACAAAGCTTTTAAGGAGGGTGGTGAATTATTTTCTGACATGCAAAGTCGGGCCTATTGGTGAAACGTCGATAGCAGTATACAAAAAAGCTCAATATATTGCTTTTAATAAAGCAATGATATTGAGCGTTAAGCACAGCATATTGAGTATCGATTCGTAAAAATAGGTAAATCAATCTCTATCATTTACGACTGTTTTTTTGAATATGCCTCAAAAATTGACGAAAAATCTTTGCGCCCATTGCCATTGAGTCCGTGCAATTGATAAAGGGATTTAGCAAGCGCCCCCATTGGCGTTATTGATTGGTTTACCGCTGCCGTATTCATCGCTAAGCCTAAATCTTTATTCATTAAGTCAACCATAAAGCCACCTTGGTAACCGTTCGACGAAGGAACATTTTCCATAACATTAGGAACTGGATTATAGTTTTGTAGAGTCCAATTGTTACCTGAGCTTTGCTGCATTATTTCTGACATTACTGCTGGGTCTAAGCCGTTGTCCATTGCCAGCTTCAATGCTTCACTGGTGCCTGTCATGAGTATGGCCAATAACATGTTATTGCAAACCTTGGCAACTTGTCCGGCGCCGGCTCCACCTGCATGAAAGCAGTGTTTACCCATGTTTTGCAGCACAGTTTTGGCTAGCTCTACGGTTTCAGTTTGCCCACCAATGATAAAAGTAAGCGTGCCTGCGTTTGCGCCAGCTACTCCTCCTGACACAGGTGCATCAACAAAGTGATGTCCACTTGAACCTACTTGCTCGTGCAAAGCTACGGCATATTCAGACTCAATAGTGCTGCAATCAATAAATAGTGTATTGGGCATCGCATTAGGTAATATAGCTTGATACAAACTTTGTACGTGTTTGCCAGCAGGCAACATGCTAATAACGACTTGCGCATTGCTGACACACTCTATGGCCGACGCAGCTTTACTGGCGCCCTTTTCAGCCAGCGCATTCATGTTGTCTTCTAGCAAATCAAAGACAATTACCCTATACCCAGCCTTAAGTAAGTTTGCGGCCATACCCGCACCCATATTGCCTAAACCAAAAAATGCTATTTGAGTTGTATTATTTGCTTGCATCAGTGTCCCGAAATTGTGTCTCTAAATGTTGTAAAGGGTGATTGCTATTATTGTCGAACCACGTGAAGTGAGACTCAATAACTTCTTGGCTAACACTTTTCCAGTTTTTGAATTGCCAATTAGCTTGGTTGTCTTTGTCAATTAACAGTGCTCTCACGCCCTCTTGAAACTCGCCGCCAACACTGCATTGATAAGCCATACCAAGCTCCATCCTAAAACAGTCTGCCAAACTCAAAAGTTTTGATCGTGAAAGTTGCTGTAAGACCAGGTGGGCAGTAATAGGGCTCCCACCTAGAAGACTTTTACTTGCTTTTTTGAGCATTTTGCTCGTCTTCTCGCTGTCTGTATATTGCGCAGCAAGTGCCTGTATAAGTTCGTATGCTTGGCTTGGTGCTGTCACTACGTCTATAGCACTCAGACTTTCAATTATCGATGAGCTAAGTATTGGCTTAACAGGGTACATTGATGCATCTACATGCTCTGTTTTGCTCGCAAGTCGAGCGCATAAACCGTCAATATTGCTTTGGTTTACCTTATCGAGCAATAGAAAATCAGAGATAAACGCTTCTTTTTGAGAGGAATGAAGCTGTACATCCGCTAAGTTTAGATTGACACAATCAGCGCCATTAATACTTGCACCGCTTAAGCCTAAAAATTTCCCGACGCCCGCTGGCATTTTATTCAAAAAATAGCTGGCGCCAACATCAGGAAACAAACCAATGGTGATTTCTGGCATCGCTACCCGCGAGTTTTCAGTCGTAATACGAGTACTTGCCCCAGCAAATACGCCTAGTCCGCCACCCATAATAATGCCGTTACCCCAGCATATAATGGGCTTGTTGTAGGCATGAATTTGATAATCAAGTTGATACTCTTTGGCAAAGAACGAGGCCAAAAACTCAGGTACTTGCGTTGGATTGCTTTCACCAGTGTTTCCTTGCTTGGGGTGTTCTTGCATTGCCTTATACATAGAAACAATGTCACCGCCGGCACAAAAAGCTTTATCACCGCTGCTATCAATAAATACCGCTTTTATCTCATCGTCGTCGTGCCACTTACTAAGCACTTCGTGCATTGCTTCGACCATCTCCAAGTCGAGCGCATTCAAAGCTTTGGGTTTATTCAAACGAATACAACCCAAGTATCCGCCTGAGACGATTGCTAGCGTGTTAATCGTGATTGATGTTGTATTCATTACAACACTTCAGTTAAGTCAGACAACAAACGGCGCGCAATAATGACCCGCATAATCTCGTTGGTGCCTTCTAAAATCTGATGCACTCGTACGTCGCGTACATGCCGTTCAAGCGGGTATTCTTTGATGTATCCATAACCACCATGTATTTGCAGAGCTTGGTTACACACTTCAAAACCCACGTCGGTGGCAAAACGTTTTGCCATTGCACAATATGTGCTGCGGTCGCTGTGCTTAATATCAATTTTACTTGCCGCCAGCCTGACTAATTGCCTTGCAGCGACTAATTCAGTGGCCATATCAGCCAATTTAAATTGCAAGGCCTGAAAGCTCGCTAAGGGTTTACCAAATTGCTCGCGCTCTTGCATATAGGCTGCAGCCGTATTTAAAGCTTGTTGAGCCGTACCAATAGAGCATGTCGCTATATTAATGCGACCGCCGTCTAGGCCCTGCATCGCAAATTTAAACCCTTGGCCTAGCTCACCCAGTAAATTATTTTTGTGCACGCTCACATTGTCGAATGTCACCATGCGAGTAGGCTGTGCGTTCCAGCCCATTTTTTCCTCGGCTTTGCCGTAAATAACCCCTTGCGCATCAGCGGGAACCACAAAAGCAGATACACCGCCCGCGCCAGCTTCGCCAGTACGAGCCATAACCACCAACACTTGCGTGCTGCCCGCTCCAGAAATAAACACCTTAGAACCGTTGAGCACAAAATAATCGCCGTCTGCTTTTGCCGATGTGCGTAAATTAGCGGCATCTGAGCCATTACCAGGTTCTGTTAGGCAGTAGCTGGCAATTAACTCACCTGCCACAAGGCCATCCATTAAGTCACTTTTTACTTGCTCAGTTCCCCAAGTGGCAACCATCCAAGTGGCCATGTTATGAATAGTGAGCATGGCAGTTGTCGTGGTACAACCCATCGCAAGCTGCTCAAAAATAATCGATGAGTCAAGGCGGGATAAACCTAAGCCGCCCGCTTCTTCAGGCGTATATAGCCCACAAAAACCTAAATCGCCGGCCTTTTTAATCACATCAACCGGAAAATGATGTTCTTGGTCCCATTGCGCAGCAAAAGGCGCCATTTCTTGTTCAGCAAATTGCCTTGCTGTTTCTGCAAAGGCGACTTGGTCTTCAGAAAGTTCAAAATTCATTATTTACTCCTAGCGCAGGTCAATGGTCATATTAGGGCCACTAACTACTTCGTCATCAAACCAGCGTGCGGTAATTGTTTTGGTTTCGGTGTAAAACCTGACGGCTTGCTTGCCATAAGCATGCAAATCGCCATAAAAAGAGTTTTTCCAGCCAGTAAAACTGAAAAACGGCAATGGCACAGGAATAGGCACATTAATTCCTACTTGCCCCACTTCAACATTACTTTGGTAGTTGCGAGCCGCCGCGCCACTTGCCGTAAATATAGAGGTACCATTCCCAAATGGGTTAGCGTTGACCAAAGCGATTGCCTCAGCCAGTGTATCAACTCGCATGCAGCATAAGACTGGGCCAAAAATTTCTTGTTGATAAATTTGCATATCGGCTTTTACATCCGTAAATACGGTTGGGCCTACCCAGTTGCCCGATTCGTAACCTTTAACGCTAAAATTGGACCCATCGACTAAACAGCGCGCGCCCTCTTGCTTACCTTGTTCAATCAAGGAGAGTACACGTGCTTTAGCTTGTGGCGAAATGAGAGGACCAAAACCTGCATCTTTGTCGTCCCAAAGTCCTGGTTTTACTTCGCCAATCTTTTGCGCGAGCTCTTCTACCCACTCGCCAGCTTCGCCTACAAATACTGCAACAGAAATTGCCATACAGCGCTGCCCGGCCGCACCAACACTTGCACCCACTAAGTTATTCAAAACTTGCGCTTTGTTTGCATCAGGCATAATGACCGAATGGTTTTTAGCTCCCGCAAAACACTGAGCACGCTTCATGTTTTGAGTCGCGGTTCTGTAAATGTGTTGCCCAACTGGTACACTGCCTACAAACGAAACCGCTTTGATATCGTCATGCTCTAACAAATGGTTAACTTGGTCTTTACCGCCATGCACGATATTAAGTACACCTTTTGGCGCACCGGCTTGAATGAAGAGTTCGGCTAATTTCATTGGGGTTTTAGGGTCTTGCTCTGAAGGTTTTAAAACAAACGTATTACCACAGGCAATCGCCATCGGGAACATCCAAAGTGGAATCATTGCCGGAAAATTAAACGGCGTAATCCCCAAGCAAACACCGAGCGGCTGTATCATGCTGTATGTATCAATGTTATTTGCTACGTTTTCGACCGTTTCACCCATCATCATAGAGGCTACATTTGCCGCTTGTTCGACCACCTCTATACCACGCCAGACGTCACCCTTTGCATCGTCAAAAGTTTTGCCGGTCTCGCCTGCCAAAATAATCGCAATCTCATCGTGATGTTCTTTGAGTAAATGCTGATAGCGCAACATGACGCGCGCTCGCTCTGAAATTGGCACTTTCTTCCAGGTGGTAAATGCTTGTTTTGCTGCGCTAATTGCTTGCTCAATTTCAGCATGCGTTGATACCGGCAAATTAGCAATCGTTTCATTATTAGCCGGATTAGTCACTGCAATCATTTCGTCAGAAGAAGACGAAACGAACTCACCGTCTATTAGCTGTTTTACTGTTTCTATGGTGGAAGATGACGTATTTGTCATGACTCGCCTCATTGTTTACCTTTACGTTAACGTCAACTATAAATGATAGCCTATCCACTTGTAAATCATCTGTTAATAAATATGGCGTATTGTAGTAAAAAAGCAAAATTAGCCTAAAATTAAACCTTTTTGGTTCGTTTCCGATAAACTTCTCATAATTGCACTAATATAGTTAAACGCAACATCTACTTAGTTAACATTTTTCCACCGCGAGAAATTACCCTTTATGCTTCTTAACATTGCATCTGCAAGTCAACAAGTTAGACCTTTACGAATCGCCATCGTGGAAGATAACGCGACTGCTCGAGCTAATTTGCGAAGTCATCTGATGGCGATTGATAACTATGATATTGCTAGCTACAGCAATGGCAGAGAATTACGAAATGGTTTACGTTTAAACAATTTCGACCTTGTACTAATGGACTTTCATCTTGGACAGAGCAAAAACGGCGTAGAGTGGATTTTGCAGCTTCAAGAAAATAACCTATTTAAGCCCAATACTGGGCTAGTATTTATCACTTCAGATGGCATGCCACAAACTATTGGCCAAATTCTTGATTTGCATCCCGACTTCATTCTAATTAAACCCTACACGATTAAAAGTCTACGGACTAACCTGGCGCATTACCTTAATTTGCGCAATGAAGTAATGCCTGTTCTTAGTTACATGGCTCAAAAAAACAACTACATGGCCTTAAACCTCGTTACAGATAAGATCGATAAAGGCGTAACTAAACGTTTTAAAAATGATTTTTTAAAGTTGAGAGGACGTTTGTTGTTAGCTGAGAAACAATACGCCGACGCGGTAGAGTTGTATTCTGGCGTACTCAAAAAGTCGTCTAATGTACTTTGGGCGCATTGGGGCTTAATAAAGAGTGAGTTTTTTACAGGCAAATGGGTACAGTGCCAGCGCATGCTTAATCATTTAATATCCGAGAGCTTAACCAAAGATAAAGCATACGAATGGATGGCAAGTGTTGCCATAGGCAAAGAAGAATATCGTGAAGCTGAGAACCTACTCAACAACATCAAAGAAAGTGAATTGTCGATACAAGCCACCCGTTTAAAAGTATTATGTTACGAAAAACAAAACAAACATGAGCTTGCACAAAAACTATTAGAAAAGAAAATTCAAAATAACCTGACAGTAAAAGATCGTATGGCCGATTTTGCACTCGATTTAGCTAGGTTTCATATTCAAATGGCTGAATCAGTGATAAATAACAAAAACGAAACTGAAAATGC
>CAZXTD010000025.1:30832-33371 GCA_964643575.1 uncultured Glaciecola sp.
AATGCTGTGCTGTTTGAAGAACGAAAAGAAAGCTTATCTGCAGCTCGCAAACTCATTACAAAAGTAGGCAAACCGGCAAACGACCGCCAAGGCGAATTACAACGAGATTATTTATTGGCGCTCGCCTTCTTACTAGAGGGTGAGACAGATAAAGCCAAAAATTTGGTTTCTCAAGCGACACCAATAGAAACGCTTTCAAATGCTAAATTGTCGACGCTTGTCGACGCAGTTAAAATTTGGTTTGGAATTGGTGACAAAGAAAAGGCAAGCGAGTTATTAGCTGAATGTGACGACATTTTACTAAAACACGAAAGCCATATAGACAAGATTATTGTGAGTGAAGCTATTTCTGAAATTGAAGAAAAGAACAATATACAAAAAGACCGAGCTTTACACGTGAATGAAAAAGGCTTGCGTTTATATCAAGACCAAGAGTATTTTGATGCACTGGCGTGCTTCCACAAAGCTTATGCTATGTTTCCGGGGGTGCCTGCTTTCTCGCTCAATCTGCTTCAATGCATGGCGGATATGGGACAACATGAATATAAAGGGCTAGTGGCTGAGGCTTTATTTAAAGAACTCAACAGCCTCAGCTTATCCGAAAAGAACGAAATACGCCTTGGGCACGTAAAAGTAAAACTTGGCATATAGTCAGCAGATAATAATAAATATCAAGGAGATGCCATGACGGCTGCAATACACGACCTCACCTATACCGATAACAAAGGCAATAATGTTGCGCTTAGCGATTACAAAGGAAAAGTTGTTCTCATCGTTAACACCGCAAGTAAATGTGGGTTTACACCCCAGTACAGAGGCCTGGAAGCTTTGTATCAAGAATATAAAGACAAAGGATTCGAAATAATCGGTTTTCCTTGTGACCAATTTGGTGGACAAGAGCCTGGTAACGACAATGAAATTGAACAATTTTGTGAGCTCAATTTTGGTGTAAGCTTTCCACTATCAACAAAAGTGGAAGTGAATGGCGACAACACTCACCCTATCTTCAATGTGCTTAAAAGCGAAGCTCCGGGCGTACTAGGGAGTAAAGGTATTAAATGGAACTTTACTAAGTTTTTGGTGGGTAAAAATGGCGAAGTCATTACGCGATTTGCTACTGCGACAAAGCCAGAATCTTTATCAAAAGATATCGAAAAAGCGCTAAGTGCCTAAGTGCTTAGCCGCTTTTAGTCAGCATAATATGGAAATATTTTCCTAAATACTTAAATGGCGCTCTTGCGCCATACTCAAGCTCAAGTTCAAATAAACTATCGTACTGTGGGTCGATACGTGTTTTATCGAGCATATAGTCGTGAATACAGCGTATTCCACTACTGCTTAGCACTTGTACGTTCTCTAAACCTTCAAGATGTTGCATAACTACCGATATTTCTTGAGCGTTGTGAGGGTTGAGCCGAACGGTATTACGTGGCGGCAACCCCGCCTTCACATAATCAAAATTGCCATACAACAGGTTGTTAAACACCTTCGCATCGTGATTAAAAAAAGATAGGGATAACAATCCATTCGGCGTCAGTTGATCAATAAGCTTGTTAATGGCGTCTATAGGCTTAGCTAGCCACTCAAGTAAAGCATGACAAATAATAAAGTCATATTGTTCATCGATGTCGCTAAACGACTGACAAAAAAAACGACTTTCTGGAAAAGCCTCGAGTCTCTGCTTTGCAATATCTAGTGCTTCGGCCGATACATCATAAAGATGCACTGCATGGCCTTGTTTGGCAAACTCTAAAGCCATCATACCTGTGCCTGCGCCCACATCAGCAACTTTTAAGCTAGGGTGTGCAAAAGAATCGGGTTCGCCTCTTATGTACTGACTTAGGTGAAATACAAGCAGTTGATGACGCAGTTTTCCTTTTGTGGTGCCGTAAATGTTTTCATCAAACTTATTGGCTATCCCATCAAAACTGCCTCTGTTCAAAGTACTTGGTTTGTTAGACTTTTTGTTCAATTTTGGGGCTCACGCTTATTTGTCTTTATATACTCTATCTAATTAACACCCGTGCTATGCTGGATTATCAATGTCGATAAATTCTACACTTAGGTCAAAATTTTCGCCTAGCCACTCACCCACCGCTTTTACACCGTAGCGCTCTGTTGCATGATGACCTGCTGCGAAAAAATCGATATTTTGCTCAATGGCACTGTGTGTTGTTTGTTCTGAAATTTCGCCACTAAGAAAAGCATCAATAACTTGATGAGCCGCACCACTTAAGCTTTGTTCATCATTATAACGAGCGATTTCATCGATGTAACCTTGACCGCCCCCAGTGCACCAAGCGATGCGCTTAATGGATGTCTTAGTCCCTACACTAACAGCACTTCTGCCTAGCTTATCGGCCAATAAATGCTTGACCGCTTCATTCGAGATAGCCGCAGGCAAAGTTCCCTGCATAATAATCCCTTTGGGCGTTACAGAGTCTAATGATGTTATATCTTGTAAACCTAATCGCTTACCCAACTTTGCGTTATTGCCTAATGAAGGATGCACATCAATCGGGAGATGATAAGCAAGCAA
>CAZXTD010000025.1:33381-35902 GCA_964643575.1 uncultured Glaciecola sp.
AGCTAATGTCGTGCTTAAGAAGCTTTTGCAAGCGACGTTTTTTCATTCCTGTGATCTGTAGTGCTTCACCTTTCCAAAAATAACCATGATGAACTAAAACTGCATTTGCACCGCAAGATATCGCTTCGTCTATAAGGGCTTCGCTGGCAGTTACTCCTGTAATCAGTTTATTTACCTGCGCGCTGCCTTCAACTTGGAGCCCGTTAGGGCAATAGTCTTTAATGACATTGGCGTTTAGCTCAGTATTTAAGTGGATAATGAGGTCTTTTAATAACAAAATAGTGCCCTATGAATAAGAAATTAGACATTTCGATGGAATTCGGTATAAACTACTAAATAGTAACATTATTTAAACAAAATTAAGGTGCATTTTAAGCAATGAGCAAATTAGACAAAGATACCGTAATCGAAAACTTTACCCAAGCCTACACAAAAGCAAATGGCAAAGCCCCTACCATTGAAGCCAAAGGCGGATGGTATAGTGTTGATGGTGGTAAAAATGTTCGGTTAGCTCAACTAGACGAAATGACAGCTGAGCTAGGCTCTGCTGCAAAACCAGCTGAAGCCGAAAAAGCGCCTGCTGCTAAAAAAGAAGCCGCTGCTAAAAAAGAAGCCGCTCCTAAAAAGGAAGCAGCTGCGAAGAAAGCACCTGCTCCTAAAAAAGAAGCCAAACCTGCGGCCAAGAAAAAAGCGCCCGCTAAAAAACCTGCTTCAGGTGGTTTTTCTGTTAAAGACTTCTACACTAAGCAAATTCAAGAAGCTAATCCTGGCGCAAGAGCCCCAAGGTAAGTACCTAACACAATAAAAAACGTCATTCCCACGAAATACCCCGTCATTCCCGCGAAGGCGGGAACCTCTTTGGAACCTAACGGACTCTGGTACATAATTATTTTAAATTACAATCAGGGTAGACCAAGGAGATCTCGTCATTCGACGGGATGACGTTGCTTATAAATACCAATTACGAGCACTAGAAAAAATCTTCGCAACACCGTTTTCCACACCCTCAGAAACAGCAAAACCCAACTTTTGAGCAAGCGTCTTCTTAGCGGCATATTTAAGCTTAAACAGTTTCGATGTTTTATTCGCTTCTAGTAAGAAGTCATCCGAGGTTTGGATTTCATCTACCAAATGCAACTCTTGTGCTTTACTTCCATACCAGTATTCGCCGGTTGCCACTTTTTCTATATCTAAGTCGGGGCGGTTATCCAATACAAAGTCTTTGAACATCACGTGTACTTCTTCAAGTTCTGATTGAAACTTTTGACGTCCTTCATCCGTGTTCTCGCCAAACACGGTCAAGGTACGTTTGAAATCGCCCGCGGTATGCATTTCAAAATCCACGTCGTTCTTTTTGAGCAAGCGGTTAAAGTTGGGAAGTTGAGCCACAACGCCAATAGAGCCGATAATCGCAAATGGCGCAGCTATGATTTTGTCAGCCACACAGGCCATCATGTAACCGCCACTGGCAGCTACTTTATCAACACTTACTGTTAGTTTTAGACCTTTGTCTTTAATTCGCTTGAGCTGTGAAGCTGCAAGTCCGTAGCCATGTACAACACCGCCCCCACTTTCAACTTTAACCAACACTTCGTCTTCTGGGCTAGCGATACATAAAATGGCAGTAACTTCTTTACGTAGCGTCTCTACCTCTTTCGCCATTGGCGAGCCGTTAAAATCGATCACAAACAAGTTGTGTGATTTTGTGACTTCATTGCTCTGTTCTTTATCTTTCTTTTTGCCTTTTGCTTTATTCTCTTTTTTCTTTTCTTTTTGCTGGGCTTTGAGCTCTTCTTTAGTCAATAGAGCTTGTTTACCCATTTCTTCTAAGTCTTCAAAGCTTTCAGATAATGAATCTAACTCTAAACTGCCAGAACTGCCGCCGCCTTTTTGCTTATTAGAGGCTGCAACAATAATAATAATGATTGCCGCAAAAGCGATGACGATTGTGATTGCCTTGGCAAAAAACAATCCGTATTCGTATAAAAATTCCAAAAAATTACTCCAATTACTGCGATGATTAGCATCTACAAAAAATATCTAGATGGGCTCTGCCTTCGTTCCAGTTTATGGGGGCAGATTACAAAAGAAAAAGGTGCGTTTAAGATAAACACACCTTTACCAAGAGATATTACGCCATAATTACATTTTAGGCGCTAGTAAAACGTACAGTTTTTTCAGCGTAAGTTATTATCATAAAATATCACCATCAGTTATCACCCAATTACTCTCCATTTGTGATTGAGGTTTCCTGCACTAGATTAGCGGCAATTTCTTCTTCCGTAAAATAGATTGGGCGTAAGCTTGGTTGCATTGAGTAAAAACGAGATTGGTCGTCTGCGTTATCTGACTCAGGCGAGTTCGATTGAGAATACGAAAGCAGGCCACGTGCAACCGGCCCGTCACTTGTAAAGTTAACCACCATCATCCAGCTTGAGCCATAGGTTATATGATAACCACCACCGGCAGCGCTTAAACGTGTGGTATTATCAACAGTCGGATATCTATGCACAGGTAATTC
>CAZXTD010000025.1:35912-37431 GCA_964643575.1 uncultured Glaciecola sp.
CTGTGCCATCGTTACCTGTGCGAACATCAAACACATTAAACCCGCCTTCAACATTGTGCGAGCCGCCCCATGGGAGTTTTTCCCCGCTTGGCATGCCGGTTGCGGTACTCTTCTCTACAAACTGCACTTCACCTAAAGTGGCATCTAAAGCAATACCCGCATCCACAATTTTTTGTATGCCCGTTGCCAATTGAACAAGCGTTGTTGCATTAGCATCTAGCGTATTAGGTGTATTAATAGGGTCAGCAACATCGTATGCATTTACCCATTGCGGATTACGATTAAACTGGAAGGCAAACTCTCTAAATACATGAGCGCCAACGCTGTCTTTGTTCATTGTACCGTCCCATAGTGCCAGGGCATCACAACCCGCACTAATATCGACCATCGTGCCGCCCACATCAACTAGGGACGCGCTATTTGCCTCACATAAAGCAAGTAAATCGTCTTTTACTTCTTCAGAAAAGTATGAACGATTACCAATTAATGCAGCTTCGACTTCTTGAGGAGAGAACTTACCATCGCTTCCACTTTCGTCATCGAGCAACCGATGCGCCATTCGTGAACGCAAAGACTGCTGATTATCAACTCTTCCATAAAGTGGTGATACGCCTGTTATCGGATTTTCTAAATTAGTTAACCAAAAGCTGTCATTTGAATTTTGCACGTAGTCAGTGCCTGAATACTGAGGCGCTTCTTCAAAAGGCACAGGGCGGTCAAAATCAAACGCCGATGTAAACCCAGGTAGTACGGTAAAACCGGCCGCTTGCTTAATCCCAATAAGCAATGGATTGGTGGTGAGTTGTTCAATGGCAACATCGCCTAAACGTGGCACTGTTGAGTCGTCAATATAGAATACTTGTCCGTCTTTTGAAGCTGCCATGGTGTTATTAAATATAACGCCGTCGTAGTCTCTGAAGGCTTGTTTAAACTCATCCATATCGCCAGCTAAATTCATCGCTAACCAGTGGTCGATAATATCTAGGTTAGGCAAGTTAGCGTCTTTTATTGCAAAGGCATTGCCGTTAGGCCCCCACTCAAAGTTGCCAGGCACGGTAATCATTGGCCCGTAGTTTGTGTAGTAACTATCTTTATTAAGGGTAATGCTGGTGCCAGGTCCTGTAGCGACTTCAATCGACAAGGGCTTTTTGAAAATTGTTCTTTTAGAGCCATCTACTGAATGAGTTAAACCTGTTGGGTCACTATCGTCTAACTGAAGCTGATACACAACAAAATGTTCAGCGGTCGAAAACGTATGTGTCCACGCTACATTCTCGTTGAAGCCTATATTTACCGCACCTGGCAAGCCCATTAATGAGCCGCCAGTTACATTTAGCTCGCCCGGAATGGTGGTATGAAACTGCCAAAAACGTAAGTTACCCGTATGCGGAAAGTGCGGATTACCTAACACCATTCCCATACCGTTTTCAGTCAAATCAGAACCAAGCCCCCAACCATTAGAGCCCATTTCTTGAGGGTTTCGCTCAGGCATTGTGATCTTGGGTTTCATATCTAAGGG
>CAZXTD010000026.1:0-12262 GCA_964643575.1 uncultured Glaciecola sp.
GAAGAAGATATCAAACGTAAACTGGAGTCGGTAGAAGGCGTAGCTTCAGTTAGAATAGGCGGCGGTCTCGAGAATGAAATACAGGTACTGATAAACCAAGAACGCGCAGGGCAGCTCAATATTGGTTTAGCTGAAATCATACAGCGCCTCAAAGACGAAAATGTAAATGCTGCAGGAGGCAGAGTAGAAGACGGCTCACAAGAATATTTGGTGCGCACAATAAATCAGTTTGAAACCCTAGACGATATGCGAAATGTATATATTGCCACTCGAGAAGGCCGTCATATTAAACTCGATGATATTGCAGAAGTCGTCGATAGCTACAAAGAGCGAGACAGCATTACCCGCTTTGATAACTTTGAAGGCGTTGAAATAGCGATTTATAAAGAGGGCGATGCTAATACCGTAAAAGTTGCCGAAGCAGTCAATCAGCGTTTATCCCGCATTAAAGAAGAGATACCGGCTAACTATCAAATACAAATGGTGTACGACCAATCAAGGTTTATTGCTAGCGCAATCGATGAAGTGAAATCGGCAGCCATTATTGGCGGTATTTTAGCGATGTTCATTTTGTATTTCTTTTTGAAGAACATATGGCCCACTTTAATTATCTCTATTTCTATTCCTGTTTCGATTATTGCGACATTCAGCCTTATGTACAGTAACGATATTAGCCTGAACATTATGAGCTTGGGCGGCATTGCTTTGGCTATTGGCTTGTTAGTTGATAACAGCATTGTCGTGCTTGAGAATATAGACCGCCATAAAGAAACCAATAAAAACCCACAACAAGCGGCAGCAAAAGGCACGTCTGAAGTATCGATGGCGATTGTGGCATCAACGCTCACGACAATGGCGGTGTTTTTTCCGCTGGTGTTTGTAGATGGTATTGCTGGGCAACTTTTCAGTGACCAAGCCTTAACGGTAACCTTTGCTTTAGCGGCATCATTGGTAGTTGCCCTAACTTTAATTCCGATGTTAGCCGCACGTGAAAAAACAAACAATGGCGATACATCTAAGGGCACTATAGAGCCAAGTAAGGCAAAGCCGGCTCTAGATCTTAGCAACGATTTTGATGCATCTATAAACACTGAATCAGATGATAAGCCAGCAGGTTTCTTTGCCAAATTGGGCCACATTATTAAGCGCGGTCTTTACTACTTGAGCATGCCTTTTAGATGGTTAGGTAAATTAATTTACTTTGTTTTCTTGGCGGCTTCAGGCGTGATTACGCTAGTGTTTAGAGCCACATCAAAAGGGCTGGGCAAAGTATTTCAGCCTATGCTCTGGTTGTTTGACAAGCTTTATGTTGTGCTTGCAGCCTTTTACGCTAAAACCTTAGGCTATGCGATGCAGGCACGCTTGATAGTGATGACGGCTATACTAGCAGTGTCATTTGTGTCGACGATCCTTTTGCCAAAAATAGGACTAGAGCTTATTCCTTCAATGAGCCAAGGCGAATTTAATGTTGAGTTGACTTTGCCAACGGGTTCTCGCTTAGAAACAACAGACCTTGCTTTACGCCAATTAGCTAACTATACCGAACAATTAAAGGGTGTTGACCGCACATACTCATTAGCAGGCACAGGTAGTTTGATGAACGCATCCCCTGCGCAAGGAGGGGATCATTGGGGTAAGTTAAATGTCGTCATGCAAGCAGATACTACTGCCCAAGACGAAGAATCAGTGAAGCAAGCGATGCGTAAATATTTGAGCTCGCAAGCCGGCATACAAAGTAAATTTGGCGCAGCTGAGTTGTTTAGCTTTGCAACCCCCTTGGCTATTGAGGTAGCAGGATACGACCTTGCACTACTTAAACGCTATGGTGATATTATTGCTGAAAATATGAGTGAAAACCCACGTTTTGCCGATGTTGAAAGCTCCTTACAAACCGGTAATCCTGAACTCAAAATTGTATTTGATCACGCCAAGCTCGCTCAATTAGGCTTAAATGCGCCACAAGTTTCGCAATTAGTAGCAGCCAAAGTGGGCGGCGAAATTGCCAGCAAGTTTAGCATTGACGATCGCAAAGTGGACATTTTGGTGCGTAACCAAGAAGCGCAACGTGACTCTATACAAGACATATCGCAGTTAATTGTTAACCCAGGTTCGTCACCTGCTATTTCTTTAGCGGCTGTGGCAGATATCGACATGTCGGTAGGTCCAAGTGAAATAACGCGGGTAAGCCAACAGCGCGTGGTGCTTATTACTGCTAACCTAGCTTTTGGTGACTTAGGTACGGCAGCGCTTGAAGCTAATCAGGTACTCGATAGCCTAAAACTGCCCATTAGTCTACAAGCTAAAGTAGCAGGGCAAAGCGAAGAAATGGAAGCGAGTTTTAATTCGCTGTATTTGGCGCTCGGTTTGGCTGTATTTATGGTTTATTTGGTGATGGCCTCGCAGTTTGAGTCATTTTTACATCCTTTCTTAATTTTATTTACCGTACCAATGGCGTGCGCAGGGTCTATCTATGGTCTGTTTTTAACCGGCACTAACTTAAGCGTTGTGGTCTTTATAGGGCTTATTATGCTGGCAGGTATAGTGGTCAATAACGCGATTGTATTAATTGACCGAATTAATCAATTGCGCACTGCCGGTGTTGAAAAAGCCGAAGCTATTTTTGAAGCGGCAACTAGCCGTTTGCGTCCTATTCTGATGACAACGCTCACCACCGTGTTGGGTTTATTACCCATGGCAATAGGCTTGGGTGAGGGCGCTGAAATACGCACGCCTATGGCCATAACGGTTATTTTTGGATTGTTGTATGCCTCATTACTCACCCTTTTGCTTATTCCGATACTATATAGCTTGTTTGACCGAAAAGACTATAAAGTAGCGCTTAGTTCACCTAGTGAAACGAAAGACGGCGATGACTCTGCAAAGGAGACAGTTTATGGATAAGTTTGCCCACGCAGGCGCGGCGCTTGCTTCATTTGCTATTCGCCGCCCAGTGACTATCTTTATGGTATTTTTTTCTTTGCTGGTAATGGGATTAGGCGCAAGTCGGATGTTACCCCTAGAGAAGTTCCCAGGTATTGATTTTCCGGAGCTGTATATTCAAGTGCCGTATCAGGACGCGACCCCCGCCGAAATTGAAAAAATGATTACGCGGCCAGTTGAGGAAGCGCTTGCCACTATGTCGGGCATTAAGCGTTTGCGTTCATATTCAAACGAAAACAGCGCACAAATTGCTTTACGATTTGACTGGGATGCCAATATAAAAGCTAAGAGTATAGAGGCTCGCGAAAAGATTGATGCTATCAGGCATTTACTGCCCGATGATGTTGAACGAGTCATGGTATTTAAATTTAACTTAGCCGATATGCCGGTATTCCAGCTTAGATTATCGAGCGACCGCGACATATCAAACGCCTATGACTTGCTAGAACGTAATTTAAAAATGCCCATTGAACGCGTAGCCGGTGTGTCTAGAGTCGAACTTTACGGTGTGCAAAAAAAGCAAATAATGATTCGACTTGACCCAAACCGAATTGCCGCCTTACATGTAGATATTAACCAATTATTTGGCACTTTGCGTAACGCAAACTTTTCGATGACCGCTGGGCAGTTTTTTGACCTTGACCAAAAAATAACGGTCAACCCCGACGGTGAATATCGTAGCCTACAAGATATTGAAAACTTGATTATTGCGCGCAATATTCGTCTGAGTGATATTGCTGATGTTAAGTTTGAAACACCTGAAGCGCAAGAAGGCAGACATCTTGATAAAACCCATGCAATAGGCCTGAATATCTTCAGAGAATCAAGCGCCAATATGGTAGATGTATCAAACGCCGTTATTCAAACCATTGAAGATGCAAAAGACAACTCTGCATTTAACGGCATTAATGTTTTTATCATGCAAGACGAAGCCACAAGTGTTACCACTTCCTTACAAGACCTAATTAAGTCTGGCCTGATTGGTGCAGCGCTTTCTATTATTGTGTTGTATTTGTTTTTGCGGAATTTAGCGACAACCTTAGTGGTTGTGTTATCGGTACCATTTGCTATTTGTATCACTTTGGCTTGCATGTACTTTTTAGGCTATACCTTAAATATTCTGTCGTTAATGGGCCTGATGCTAGCGGTAGGTATGCTAGTAGATAACGCAGTTGTGGTGACCGAAAGCATTTTTCAAGAACGTGAAAAAGACAGCAACATTGTAGCGGCAACCGAAAAAGGCGTTGGCCTAGTGAGCTTGGCTGTTATTGCAGGTACGGCCACTACTGCCATTGTGTTTTTGCCTAATATCGTGGGTGTTAAAGCTGAATTAACCGTGTTTTTAGAACATGTTGCTATCGCTATTTGTATTTCTTTGTTTGCTTCTTTATTACTGGCGCAAACGCTTATTCCGCTGTTAACGACTAAGTTAAAAATTACGCCTAAGCCAGCCACACAAAAGCCATCTAAGGCAAAATTACTATATGAGCGTGTATTGCGCTGGACGCTAAAGCGTCAAGGAGCAACAGCTTTAATTGCTGTGTTAATTTTGGCAAGCACCGCCTTGCCTATGAGCATGTTAAAAAACGATGACGACAATAACGCAAACCAAGACAGAATATGGCTCAACTACGATATACAAGGTAATTACAGCCTACAAGAAGTCGAAAAAGCTGTCGCAAAAATGGAAAACTATTTGTATGCCAACCAAGAGCGGTTTCATATCAAACAAGTGTACAGCTATTTTACGTCTGGATTTGCGGTATCGGGCATTACTGTAGAGTCAGAGTTACCTTTAAGTATCTCTGAACTCAAGCAAATGATAAAAGAAGACATGCCGACTTTTGTGCGTGCAAAGCCATCTTTTCAATGGAATCAAGGTTCGGGCGGCGGAGTTCAAATAGCTTTGTTTGGCCGTTCTTCAGAAACTTTGCTGACTATTTCTGAGCAAATTGTACCCGTCTTAAAAAGCATTGATGGTTTGAGCGATGTAAAAGCGGATATTGATGCGCAAGACTTGGAGCTACAGGTCAAAGTGGATCGCGAAAAGGCCTTCCGTTTTGGTCTAAGTAGCACCGATGTTGCAACGGTTGTCAGTACCGCACTTCGAGGTTCTAATTTACGCACATTCCGCAACGACAGCGAAGGCGAAATAGACATCCGCTTAATGTATGACGAAGAACTTCAAAGCTCTATAGACGAGCTTAAAAACCTCACAGTGTTCAGAAGCGACACGCAAAATGTCACCCTCGATATGTTAGCTGAAATGTCGATAAAGCCTCGTTTATCTGAAATACAGCGCAGCTCACGCCAAACTTCATTAATGATTGGCGCAAATTTAGAAGACGACCTAACAGTTGAAGAAGCCAAAGAACGAATAGAACTGATTATGAAAAATATTGAGTTGCCAACGGGTTATTCGTGGTCGCTAGAAGGCAGTTTTCAGCGTCAAGACGAAGACCAGTCGATAATGATGACCAATATGATTCTTGCAATCATCATGATTTATATCGTAATGGCAGCCTTATTTGAATCTTTATTGCTGCCTACTGCGGTTCTTACATCACTTATCTATTCGTTCACAGGGGTGTTTTGGGCATTTTGGATTACTGGCAACCCAATGACAGTTATGGGCATGATAGGTATGCTAATTTTAATGGGGATTGTGGTGAACAATGGCATTGTGCTCGTCGACCGAATAAACCAATTGGTTAATACCGGTATGCGCGTGCACGATGCGATTATCGAAGGGTGCCTTACCCGTATTCGTCCAATCCTAATGACGGTACTCACCACGGTATTAGGGCTTATTCCACTTGCCTTTGGCGACGTGAATATTGGTGGCGATGGTCCTCCTTATGCGCCAATGGCCATTGCAATTATCGGCGGCTTACTATTTAGCACGGTTACTAGCTTGTTTTTAGTACCACTGGGTTATTTGCTTTTATTAAAGCTCAGACGTAGCACAATGGACATGATTGCCCATAGTAAAAAGCTTGTCTCTAAAGTGATAGTTGCCCAATAAGAAGAAGATTGTACTGGTTATTAAGTACGACAGCTTGGCGAAGGCCATGACTTCTGAAATAACCAGTCGTAAGCAAAGAACTGCTTAGTGCCGACAAACGTATATTCCGCTTTAAATTATCAAGGTAATGAGACAATTCGCCAAGCGTTTCGGCCTTGATCTTTCGCTTGGTATAGCATTTCGTCGGCTTTCTCTAAAATGAATGCAAAATCAAGTGTTCGATGAGAATTAATATCGAAAGTTGCACAACCTATAGAAATGGTAACGTGTTTAGCGACCGCGCTTTTTGAATGTTCTATATTCGCATTCTCTATTGCGATTCTATAGTCTTCTGCCTTTATTTTGGCTTCATCTATGCTTGTATTAGGTAAAATTATAGCAAATTCTTCCCCTCCAAAGCGGGCACAAAAACCATCGTGTTTTTTACTTAAGTCATAGAGTATTGATGCTATTCGAATTAAACACTCATCACCTTGTAAATGGCCATAAAAGTCGTTATAGGCTTTAAAAAAGTCCACATCAAAAAGCATTAATGATGCTTTTCCTTGGTAACTATTTGATGTGTTTATTTCTTTTTCAAAGTAATTATTCAACGCTCGTCTATTGGGAATAGAGGTCAGTGAGTCGGTTAAGCTAAGCCGAAGTAGCTCGTTTTCGTTTTTAACAATACGTTTTAAGAAATCTAAGAATGAAATTGCCAATTCAGTAATTTCGTCTTTTCCACTTACAGTAATTATTAGTTTTTCGTGCGTCGAAAGCTCGCTAAGCGATACTGCTTTAACCTCTTTACTTAACAATACCAACCTTGAGACGATTCGTCGGTACAATAAATACACCATAAACAAAGTTAATATTACTGAAATCACAAGACCTATCACTAGCTTTACAATGTAACCTTGGGATTCATTTGATATATTCTCAGAAAACTTCAGCGTTTGTGTTTTTATAATTTGGTCTTTGTATGCGGTGTTGCTCGCAGCGTCCATAATTAAATTTCGCACAAAGCTGCTTCGGCCTTGGCTGCGGCCCGAGAGCTTTAGTAATTCGATTTTTTTGGACATTATCCCTCGTTCGCCAAGAAGACCTATATGGATCGATTTAATATTCTCGGTCGCTTTTTGCATTCCTATGTAACCTTGAAGCTCATCAAATTTACTAATAAGCTGGCGTTCAATATTTCGCAGCTCGTGTAATCGTCTTTGGTCGTTTATTTGCAAAGATAAAACCAATATTCCGAAAAGTTGGTTTTTTAGTTGTATAACAGGCGTGCTGTTATCTATAAGCTCAAGTGTCTGCAATATATCTCTATATAGCTTATCTATATCTTTTTCTAAGAGTTTATCTTGTTTATGTTTTTGAGAAACTAAATTATCAAGCTCGTTGATCTCTATGAATACCGTTGCTAGTTGTTTGACTAAAAAGCCTTCTATCCAAGTATTTTCTTCCAGCTTTTCGTTAATTTGTAGGGATATTTTTGTAATTTCTCGCATGGCAAGTGAACGAGCAGATTCATTTTTTGAAGTTCCTAACAAGTTGGTATGCGTGGCGAGCATTTGCATTTTCGTATTTAGTGAGGTGCTTATAGACAGCTCTGGAATTGATTTTTCTGAGATATCAGAAAGTTGTATTGTTAACTTATTAAAAATATTTAGCGAAAATATACTTAATGAGGTGAACACCGCAATAATGATGAATTGTGAATAGACAAAGTGATGGATTGTTTTCCTTTTATGAAATATCACGGCAAACGCTCCTTGTTTATATCGGTCATACGTCCATCTATTTTTGAATCGATATAACCGTTGCTTATTATATCTCTAAGGAGCAAATCGGATATAAGAATATTGTTTTGTGTTTTTCTATCGCCTACCGCGTTTTTGTGAGCAAGTGATGCATAACCATCACCACCATTTGCTATATAGTCTGATGTTGCAACTAGGTATATGGCTTCTTCAATTAAAGGCTTACCTTGAACCATTACAGATACCACGCGCTCGCCTGGCGGTGCTTTACTGTTATAGCTCACTCTTAAACCTGATATTTGCGGATACTTAGGACGTTGATTTTCGATGTTAGAGAAACCATTTTCTAAGGCATCTATGACATCTTTGCCGCTTACCTCTAGTATTTTTAATACGGATCGAAAAGGCAGCTCTGTTGCTATTGTGCGCCTTGTAATTGGAGTCTTGTCAATATATTGCGTATCTCCCCTGATGCTTCCGGAGTTGATTATTGCAATGTCAGCGCTGCTAAACCTTCGAATGGTATCAGCTATATAATTGCCGAATGCGTTTTCACGAGTGAACAAAAACTCATGCTCGGTTGTGAAGTAACCATCCCAAAGACCCACTTCATCATTTAATAGCCTGTTAATCCTAGTTCTATATTGGGTTATCAGGCTGTCAGTTGACTTTGATTTTGGCAATGATATCAAATCAACGGTTCTGACATCATTGCTATGTGATTTATTGTTATTTGAAGAGACATTGACATTAACTATCTGGGCTTGACCATTCGCGCTTGGAGTAATCAATTGAGGAATTTTTGCATTGGCCGCTATTCGACTTCGGGGTAGTCTGGTATTGGATATAAACGCTAAATCGATGATATCTTCGCTTATCAGTTGCGGCACAAACTCAAAGGGAAAAAAGTAGTGTAATACGATCAAGTCAGCACCGATTGATCTCAAGTATTCTGCTTGACTTTTTATAGCCTCTAATGGGTGTAGGACTTGTATTTTATCGAGCAGGTACTGCTCTGTAAGCTGCTCACTAATGATAGAAATAAAACCAAGCGAAACGTCCTGCTTAGTAATTAAGGCATTTTTAAATAGGCCATCTGGCAAGTTGTTTATCCGAGTATCTATTAAATTACTACTGACAAAAGGAAACACTGCTTCATAAGACCTCAACGATAACTCATCTTCAAAATACGTAAATTCTCGTTTGGCAACGCCCATAGCATCTGGCTCTAAACTATTGAGAATATCGACAATATGCGCGCCATGATCAAAATTCGATAAAGCACTCGGACCAATCGAGCCGCCTCCAAACAAGAAAAAAGTGTTTGGGTTGCGAGAACGAGCAGTCTCCACCAAAGATGCTAGTTGTGCATAGCCGCCAACATTATCATTGCTTATATCAGGAATTTCAGACGCAAAGATAATGTTTACCTCAAGATTGTTTTCTTGAGCTGATATTTTAAGTGCGTAGCAAAAAACAAGCAGTGCAGAGACTAAAAGTGCCTGAAAATAAGAGATGGCCATTGGTTGCAAATTTTTCGACGTTCGTAACGTCAATATCGACTAAAGTTTATACAACTGTAGCATTTAATCTAATTTATGGAAGCGCTAAAATTACTTATATTTGATTGGTCATGGATAAAAGCCCCAAGTTAATTGGCTTGAGGCGACTATATAATTAAGGTTTTAATTAATTAAACGCTACTATCTCGTTTGGCTGCGCGCATTGCTTTCGCTAAGTCCGAAATAGTAATGCGCTGCTTTTCGTATGATGCAAGCTTGTAGGCGACATCCATGTTACCTGCTTGTACGGCAAAATCAGCAATTGCTTTGCCGTTGCATAAGACATTGTTGGCCACAAATTTATACATGCCATTGACGGTTCTATATTCGTGTACATGTTGGAACATGGTTTGCTTTAGTTCTGCTTGTGTCGATTTCGCTGCCGCTAAACATAGATGTGTTTCCATGCTGTCGTTTACTGCCTCATATTCAGCTGGTGCTTCAATGTGAGTGTCATCTGTGCTTGCATTACTGCTAGCAGCAAACAATAAAATACTGCTTAGGGTAACAATGGTAGTGATGTTTTTAGATTGCTTAGTCATAATTTACTCCGGGATTTAAGTAATTGCGTTAAGTCGCATTAATATAGTCGCGAAGAAATCAAAAAAAGTGATGTTGTTTACAGACTCGAATGTAAGTAAATGTGTATATTGATATGTATTAATAATATTATTTACGCTCTAATATTCAATGGTTTAATTCAAGAAAAAGCGTGCCGACGAGGGTAAATTTTTACATTCAGTCTTAGTTGGCAATATACCGAGCGAAGGCAGGTAACATAGCGTCACAAATTACACATAATTAATACACATAAGGTCACAGCGCGATCTTGTTGGCACTAACCCTAGTACTAATGGGCTCATCCATAGTTATAGTATTATCGTTATGTGCTGATGAGCATCGTGATAGTTAAATTTAACTTCGACCTTACCATCTGCCTGAGATCTGGTAGAATAATGCGCAGTAGATTAAGCAATTACTCGCTTATTTTTTATTGGTTAATATATGAATATTCAAGAATTACTCACTCCAATTAATGCATTTTTGCAGTGCGAAACACCGCAAAGCTGGATTAACGAGGCGATTAAACCAGAGCGTCTTCCGATATTGTTGGTCGACCATGCTAATTGCGAGCTTAAAGCGGCCCAAACTGCAATGCTTTTGCTGCGCAGATACGCTGTAGATAAAGAAAGTGGCGAGGCTTTACTGGCTTGGTTAAAACCTTTCGAAGATTTTGTTTATCGTAAAATTGGAGATGGTGATTTTAGCCAGCATATAAGCTTGTCTAAAAAACTCATCAGTAAATCCAACTTTGAACATGGTGATGAGCTTATCAGTAAAATGGTGCTGCTGATAAAAGAAGAATTGCACCATTTTCAGCAAGTGTTCGAAATTATGCAGTCACGGGGCGTGGCCTATGGCAATTTGACTGCTGCTCGTTATGCGCGCGGCTTAATGCAAGAGGTTAGGACCCATGAACCAGCAAAACTGACCGATACGTTGATTTGTGGGGCATATATAGAAGCACGTTCATGCGAGCGCTTTGCAAAATTAGCGCCGCATCTTGATAACGAGTTATCGCAGTTTTATGTGTCTTTGTTGCGCAGCGAAGCAAGGCACTTTCAAGACTATCTAGCACTTGCCCGCACAATTGCTAAACAAGACATTGAGCAGCGCATACAATTTATTGGAGGGAAAGAAGCGACGCTTATTACTTCTCCCGATACTGAATTTAGATTTCACAGCGGTGATGTAAACAATATAACTGAAGTAAGGCCTGGCATATCGAGCATGATAGACGAGCAAGCTAAACGAAAAATCGCAAGTTGAGCGCAGTAACGTTGAACTTTAAGATTAAAGCGAATTAGTTATTGCTTGAGCTCGACTAGTTTGCTCTGTAGAGTTTGATTGTCGACACGATAAACCACTTGATACATGCCGCTTGTAAGCTCAGCGCCTCGGCCTAAGGTTAAGCGATATAGCTGGCTCTTTGCAGAATTAAATTCTCCTTGTGCAACAATTTCTTTATTTGGGTCAAGCACTTCTATCTGTAAACGATTAACGGGCACTTTGGTAAAGGTCGGCCTAACTAAAAACTCTTGAACACAAATTAGCGAATCAAACCTAGGCTTGGTGCAATAACGCGCATTTATATAATTTTGTTCAATACTAATTGGCTCTTTAATGGCTTGTTCTAACTCCAATACCCTTAAGCGCAAATTTTGAAGCTCGGTGTTATCTCGGTTTTGCGCTTGTGCTAATAGCTGATTGGCATTTATAAGTTGCTCTTGAGATTGTGTGAGCTCATTGCCTAATCTGGAAGCTTGGGCTTGCAGAGATTCTATTTTGTTTTGTGCGACTGATAAGTCGACTAGGGCACTGCTGCATTGTTTGTTTGTGTCTGTTAAGCCTACTGATGATTTGTTGGATTGTTTCGCGTCAGCGATTATACCGCGCTTTTCTATCTCACAGCTTCTGTATTTTTGTTCGCTGGTATTAATTAAGAGCTGAGTTTGCTCAATTTGGTTCTTGAGAGAGGATTCACGGCGAGTAGCTGATAAGAGCTGATTTTCTAGGGCTATGACTGCATTTTTTAGCTGAACTTCGTTTTCTAAAATACCAATGACGTAGTCAGTATCAAAAGGGTCGTCGGGCTCTTGAGACACCTTAAGCGCAACAGCAATCAAAATAATAACGTTTACGATAAGTAAGAAGATGTATTTTTTACTACGATTGAACAAGCTAAGTCCTTTTTGCAGTGCTAAGTTAGCGTATAAATTAACGTTTTTGTAGAGTATTAGCGCTAAATAACGCTAGTCGTTTAATTATTCAGCATTCTCAGCGTATTTCAATGTTTTTATGAACTTTATGTGACATAAAGCTAGCAGCGGTAACTTGGTTTTATTTAGCAAATTGTCGAGCCTGCAGGCTAAGTTGGTTATGACTAGCGATAAGCACACTGCCTTGTGAATACCAGTCACCCAATACAATTC
>CAZXTD010000026.1:12272-34472 GCA_964643575.1 uncultured Glaciecola sp.
TTTTATAATATACAGACACAATAAAATTTTTTTAATTTTGCGGATTTTTGCTTTGTATTGTGTAATTGGTTCCTTTTAAATGTCGGATTAAAAAGACGACTCGCTTAATTCGGCGCCATGTAAAGGGAGGTCAAATTCGTGCATGTTGGGCCGGTGTGTATGCCCATGTATAAACAAACTCACGTCGTATTGTCGCATCGCTTTTTCAACTTCAGACTGTGTCACATCCATAATATCTGCGGTGAGAATTTTCTGATTGTTTTTGCTCGTTTGCCGGCCTCGCTGCGCCAAACGTTTACGTAGGGGCAGGGGAATAGCCAACATCAGCCGAGGCCACCACCACCCACGCGCTTTTTTCCTAAATTTCATATAGGCAATATCGCGTGTACACAGCTCGTCACCGTGGGATATAAGAGTTTGTTGCCCGTATAAATCAATCACGTATTGCTCGGGCAGCAGCTGCATATTTGCCTGAGCAGCAAACTTTTCACCAATGGCGAAGTCACGATTGCCATGGATAAAATAAACAGGAATCTTTAAAGCGACCTCAGCAATTGATTCAGCGACTGCTTTACTAAAACAGGTTTTGTCGTCATCTCCGAGCCAAACTTCGAACAAATCGCCTAATATATAAAGCGCTTCAGCTTTTGGTGCCTCATACTGCATGAACTCAAAAAAGCACTGAGCGATATCAGCTCGCTCAGCGCTTAAATGAAGGTCAGAAATAAACAGCGTGTGCTGCATAAAATTAGCTCGGCAGTCTAATAATATTATTCGCTTATTTCTACCGCTTCAATTACCACGTCTTCAACCGGTACATCTTGATGGAAACCAGCATTACCTGTTTCGACGCCTTTGATGCTATTAACCACATCCATACCCTCAACCACTTTCGCAAATACACAATAGCCATATCCTTGAGAGTTTGCAGCTTTAAAGTCTAAAAAGTCGTTGTCGTTTACGTTAATAAAAAACTGGCAAGTTGCAGAGTGTGGGTCGTTTGTTCTGGCCATTGCCAGTGTGCCAATTTCATTTGAAAGGCCATTATCTGCTTCGTTTTCTATTGGGGCATTGGTTGGTTTTTCGTCCATACCTGGCGCGAAGCCACCGCCTTGGATCATAAAGTTACTAATTACACGATGAAAAATAGTATTGGTGTATGTTCCGTTTTTAGCGTACTCCAAGAAGTTTGCAACCGTTTTGGGTGCCTTGTCTGCAAAAAGCTCAATTTTTATGTCGCCAAAATTCGTTTTTAATACAACCATGATGTGTCCTTTAATGTTAATTATCTGATGTGTTGAGCCGCTATTTTAGCCAATTGGAATACCCAATAAGCAATGCGGCCTATGAATTCAGTAATGGTAGCGCACTTGCTATACAAAGTGCTAGAATTCGCGCTAAATTTTCGGATTAACTAAGAGAAAAGACTCAGTCCTATGTTGCAAATATACAATACCCTCACGCGTCAGAAACAAGAATTTGTGCCTTTAAACAAATCAGAGGTGGGCATGTATGTGTGTGGTATTACAGTTTACGACATGTGCCACATGGGCCATGCTCGTACCTATTTGAGTTTTGATATAGTTGTGCGTTACTTGCGTCATCTTGGCTATAAGGTTAAATACGTGCGCAATATTACCGATGTTGACGACAAAATTATGCAGCGAGCTGAGCAAAATGGTGAAACGCCTGCTGAGCTCACTGAGCGCACAATAGCCGATATGCATAAAGACTTTGCTGCGCTAAATTTAATGGAGCCCGACATTGAGCCTCGTGTAACGGGTCATATGGACGAAATTATTGACGTTATCCAGCGCTTGGTGGACAAAGGTTTTGCTTATCAGTCGAGCGCGGGTGATGTGTTATTTAAGATTTCACAATACAGCGAATACGGAAAACTAAGCAAACAAGATTTAAGCCAGCTTGAGTCGGGTATTCGGGTACAAACCACAGCAGACAAACAAGATCCCCTAGACTTTGTGCTATGGAAAACAGCAAAAGAGGGCGAGTTAAGCTGGTCTTCTCCATGGGGAGACGGGCGCCCAGGTTGGCATATAGAATGTTCGGCAATGAATCACAAGCACTTAGGCAAGCATTTTGATATTCATGGCGGCGGGTCTGATTTAATCTTTCCGCACCATGAGAACGAAGTTGCGCAATCGTGCTGCGCATTCGACACGCCTTATGTAAATACGTGGATGCACGCAGGCATGGTGCAAGTCGATAATGAGAAAATGTCGAAGTCTTTGGGCAATTTTTTTACTTTACGTGATGTGCTAGAGAAGCACGACGCTGAAACTTTACGTTTCTTTTTGATGTCGGCGCATTACCGCAGTCAGTTGTCTTATTCGCAAGATAATATCGACCAAGCTCGCGCAAGCCTCGAACGTTTATATACTTCTTTGCGTGGCGTCGACGCTAATCATGATGTTGATTTACGCCTGGGCGGTTATCTTGCTAAGTTTGAAGCAGCAATGAACGATGACTTTAATATGCCAGTTGCCGTTTCTGTTTTGTTTGATTTGGTAAAAGACATCAACAAGCAGGAAACGGGTTCGCAAGCTGCTTCTGATTTAGCCGGCGTGCTAATTAAACTCGGCAATGTTTTAGGCATTCTTGAAAATACACCAGAAGGCTTTTTGCAAGGTGATAGCGATGATGAATTGCCTGAACAAGTTGAAGCGCTTGTCGCTAAAAGAATTGAAGCGCGTGCTAACAAAGACTGGGCAACAGCCGACGCAGTGCGTGATGAGCTCACTGCATTAGGCGTTGTGCTTGAAGAAAGTAAAGAAGGAACGACTTGGCGTAAAGCCTAGAGTTTGAGCGTAACGCGAAGTTTAAGTTCGCGTTACGTCTACTTTAATCTTTAATTTTTGACCCGGTTGAAGATACTTATTGCGATTTAAATTATTCCATTTGGTCAAATCTGCTACTTTTACCTTAAACCTTGACGCGATTCGTGCAAGAGAGTCTCCATTACGCACGGTATAGACTAAATTTCTCATAATGGGTGAGCTGGCATTTGGCACGGGCACCTGGTCTGTCCAAACCACTAACTTAGCGCCTACTTTTAATGGGTCGGTTGGCGCCATTTTGTTCCATTTTGCCAAGTCACGAACGCCTACTTTGTGCGCCATTGCTAAATCCCATAGCGTATCGCCAGATTTTACCGTATGTTCTATTTTATGTTCTGCCCGAGCAATAGACTGCGTTTTTGCTAATCGTTGATCAGCCGATAAACTATAGTTGTCGAGCTCTTTTAGAGACACAGGCACTAATACATAATCGTTCACGTAAATAGTATTACCCCGTAAATTATTCACCTGTTTAATAACATCAATACTGCTTGAGTACTTATTGGCAATGACCCCGAGGCTGTCGCCATTTCTTACTTTATGGCGCACCCAGTTAAGTCTATCTTTGCTGCTTGTTTGCGCGAGTTCAGCTTTGAAGATTTCCGCCTTTTCTAATGGAAGAAGCAATGTATGTGGGCCGTCAGGGTCGGTTGCCCATCGATTGAAACCAGGGTTAAGCCCTTGTAATTCTGCAATGCTCAAACCAGCCATGCTAGCGGCCAGCGCTAAATCAATTTGCGAGCCTGTTTCTACTTTTTCAATAACCGGCGCATTGGCAATGCTAGGCCATGCAAAATTAAATTCGTCCTTGCGTTTTAGAATGTCAGCTAAGGCCAGTAATTTAGGTACGTAGGCCCGTGTTTCTCGTGGCAATGAAAGTGACCAAAAATCGTAGGCTTTACCGGCGCGTTTATTTTTTTTGATTGCACGCATTACCCGGCCCTCGCCACTATTGTAGGCGGCTAAAGCATGTAACCAATCACCGTCAAACATTTTGTGAAGGTATTTCATGTACTTAATTGCGCCTTGGGTCGACGCGACCACATCCCTTCTGCCGTCGTACCACCACGTTTGCTTCATACCAAAGCGCTTACCGGTGCCAGGAATAAACTGCCACATACCCGAGGCACGGCCATGAGAATATGCAAAAGGGTCAAACGCGCTTTCAACAATTGGCAGTAATGCTAGTTCTAGCGGCATATCAGCTGCCTCTAATTCTTGCACAATGTAATATAAAAATGGTTTAGCGCGCTTAGAAACACGATTCATATACGCAGGATGACGCAAGTACCAATTACGTTGGGCATCAAGTCTAGATTGGTTTTGAGGGATAGCAAACGTAAACTCGCTCGCTACTTTGTCCCATAAATTTGTATAGCCTTCTAACTCTTCAGGCTCTGGTTCTTTTATTTCGATATCAATAGGTTCAAGCGGGTGAATAACCTGTGCAACGCCTTCTAGTGCTTCAGGTTCAGTTTCACATGCGCTTAGGCTGTCTTTGTCGTTACTAACATTTGAGTCGCTAGGGCAACTAAAAAGGTCTTCAGGAACTGCAGCGATCTCAATTTCTTTTTGTTCTGATTGTGTCACTACCGGCGAGGTCATTTGACAGGCGCTAAGGCTTAATATCAGCAATGCGAGGTGAATTAACTTCATAACTTCCTTTGAAATAAAAACATATAAGGGCTGCGCTCAATTCAGGCTTTCGCCCATTTTGGCGGCACAACTACGACTTTCTACACTTTAGTGTACGCTATTTGCGACACAATTAAAAATTGTCCTTTAAGCTTCGAACAGCGGCAAATGTTTCAATTAATCGGGTTTGAGTTGAAGCTGACGCTTTATTCTTTCTCAAAACATTCGCCTGAATCTCGTCGATATGACAACGCAAAAACGGATTAATTGCAGATTCTTTTTCTATTGTACTAGGTAAGGTGATTTCTAATGCATCTCGTTTAGTTTTAACCCAAGATTGATAGTCTGCAAGCGTTTGGTTATTTGGCTCAACACTAAGCGCAAACAAAACGTTTGCTTGTGTATATTCGTGAGTGCAATAAACCGGAGTGTTCGCGGGCAATGCGGTCAGCTTTTGCAAAGATGAGTAGAACACCTCAGGCGTGCCTTCAAACATTCGGCCACAGCCTGCGGAAAATAAAGTGTCACCGCAAAACAAAGCACTTTTATTATAAAACGCGATATGGTCGAGCGTGTGACCGGGTGTTTCCAGTATAGAAAAACTGATGTCCAGATGCGCTAGGGTGATTTTATCGTTCTCTCTTAAGGGCAGGTTGATTTCTTTGATTTTGGGATTATGCGGCCCATAAACGGTAATTTCTTGATATTTGTTGACCAAATCTTGAATGCCGCCGGTGTGGTCATAATGATGATGAGTAACTAGTATTGCGCTTAAGGTTAATCCTTTGCTTTGAAGATAGGCCATTACTGGTTGAGCGTCACCGGGGTCAACTACCACTGCATGCTCATTATTGTGTAAGCACCAAATGTAGTTATCGGTAAACGCAGGTATCGCCGCAATCATAAGACCGTTATTTTTATTTGCTGCACCACTTAAACTAGTTTCTAACATTGCCTGCATTGTATTGATAAACCCAAAGTATGTCGTGAACGTATGATTACATACGTGTATGATGATTTAAAGCTTATAGCTCTTTGGAGTAACGCATGGTAATGCGCTCTGCGCGCAGCGACAGTGCCCCTGAATATCCGAAAAAATGGCAACAGTTAAGCCAAGGTATGCTTGCGCGTGTCGAACTTGAGCAAGCTTTAATCCCTATTACCGAGCGAATATTCGGTTACTACCTTGTAAAGATGGGAAGCTTAAGTTCTCAAATTGACATCCCAAAATGCCAAGTAAAGCATCAATATAGCTGTGCTCCTCATGCAAACCAGCATAACGACTTATGCGCTAAATCGTGCAAATTACCTTTTCAGAATAATAGTGTAGATGCATTTTTATTGGTAGGTGAATTAGATTTTGCGCAAGACCCGCATCAAATCATTCGCGAAATAGACAGAGCAATCACGGCCGACGGTAAAGTAGTGATTGCGGGTTTTAACCCTTTTAGTATTGCAGGTATTATTAAGTACTTGCCTATTAACCGCAAAAACATATTGCACCAAGGTCGATTTTTTACCGCGGCGCGAATAAAAGACTGGTTAAATTTATTAGATTTTGAAATAGTGCAGCAAGACAATCTTTTATACTCATCTTTATTCATGCGTAAACGTTTAAATAAACACAGTCGCGTACAAAAGTGGCTGAAGCGATATCTACCTTGGTTTTCATCAATGTATATCATTGTCGCCAGAAAACGCGAAATTCCGCTATCCCCAATAAAACCGCAATGGAAGTTAAAACCGAAATTTAGTGCAAGCCCCGCTACAGCTAGAAAGGCCCACACCCAAAATAACGTAGCCGAAGAGCGCTAGCGCTATTATTTAACGCGCATACCGGGTTTTGCGCCTTCGTTTGGTTCAAGAATATATAAATCGTCTCCACCTGGTCCAGCAGCCAATACCATGCCTTCAGACATACCAAAGCGCATTTTACGCGGTGCTAAATTAGCCACCATCACGGTGTGTTTGCCAATTAAGTCTTCTGCTTTATATGCCGATTTGATACCTGCAAAGACCTGTCTGGTTTCATTACCTATATCGAGCTCTAAACGTAATAATTTATCGGCTTTTTCGACAGCTTCAGCATGTACAATTTTTGCAACTCGCAAATCAATTTTTGCAAATTCATCGAAGCTTATCGTATCACTCACTGGCTCAATTGCTGAGGTGTCTGCCGATTTAGAACTATCTCTAGCTTTTTTCTTAGCCGGGTTACCTGTGCTTGTGGCGCTTTCAATCGGCTTCAAGTTTTCTTTTGAAGCCTCAACTATTGCTGCGACTTTGTCGGCATCCACACGCTGCAGCATCGCTTTAAACTTATTAATTGAATGCCCAGTTTTAACGCTTTGTATACTATCCCAAGTAAATTCATCATTTAAAAATGCTTGTGCGTCTTGTGATAATTTAGGCACCACGGGTGTTAAATACACCATCAATATTCTAAACAAATGAATGCCCATTGAGCATACGTCGTGGGTGAGGGTTTGTTTGTTTTCATCTTTAATGGTGACCCAAGGAGCTTGTGCATCAATGTATTGATTAGCTTTGTCAGCAAGCGTCATAATTTCACGTATCGCTTTGTTGTAAAGTCTGTTTTCTAGTGCATCTGCGATTGACTCATGTGCTTCTTGAAACTCTTTCAATAAGTCTGGGTTTTCGATGTTTGTAGAGAGTTTACCGTCAAAACGCTTGGTAATAAAACCTGCACATCGAGAAGCGATGTTCACCACTTTTCCAACAAGATCTGCGTTTACTTTTTGCACAAAATCTTCAAAGTTAAGATCGATGTCGGTCACACCATCGCTAAGTTTACTAGCAAAATAGTAACGTAAATATTCAGGATTAAGATGGTCTAGATACGTTCGGCCTTTTATAAATGTACCGTTCGATTTTGACATTTTTGCACCGTTTACCGTCACAAACCCATGTATGTTAACACCGTCTGGTTTTTTAAAGCCGGCACCTTCGAGCATCGCAGGCCAAAACAAACAGTGAAAGTACATAATGTCTTTACCAATAAAATGGTAAAGCTCTGTATCAGCGTTTTTAGACCAAAACTCACTGTCATCAAAGCCCTGTTTTTGCGCTAAGTTTTTAAAGCTCGCCATATAACCTACAGGCGCATCTACCCACACATAAAAGAATTTGCCCGGTGCGTTTGGAATTTCAAATCCAAAGTAGGGTGCATCGCGGCTAATGTCCCATTGCTGCAAGCCTTGCTCAAACCATTCTTGTAACTTATTGGCCATTTCACTTTGAATAGCCCCTGAATGAACCCAGTCTTTAAGCATGCCTTCAAATTTAGGCAGGTCAAAGAAGTAGTGCTCTGAATCTTTTAACACCGGAGTTGCCCCTGACACAACCGAGCGCGGGTTTTTAACTTCGGTAGGGCTATATGTGGCACCACAAACGTCGCAGCTGTCACCGTTTTGGTTTTCAGCCCCGCATTTAGGGCAAGTACCTTTGATAAAACGATCGGGCAAAAACATTTTTTTTTCTGGGTCAAAAAGCTGGTTAATTGTACGTTTCGAAATATAGCCGTTTTCATTTAGGCGATTATAAACAAGTTCACAAAGTTCCTTGTTTTCTGGCGAATGAGTTACATAATAATTGTCGTAATCGACTAAAAAATCCTGTAAATCTTGATGATGTTCCGCGCGAGTTTGTTCAACCATTTGCTCAGGTGTAATGCCTAATTCTTGTGCTTTGAGCATAACTGGCGTGCCGTGCGCGTCGTCAGCACAAACGCTGTAACACTGATGACCGCGTAAGCGCTGAAACCTTACCCAAATATCAGTTTGAATATGTTCGAGTAGGTGCCCGAGGTGAATTGAGCCGTTAGCATAGGGTAGAGCACTAGTAACAAGTATGCGACGCGGTGTTGATGGCATAGAGCGGAAAACCTTTAAATTAAGTACAAATAAATCAGCTTGGGATGTTAGCCGAAACTCGTATTATTTGCACCTTGAAATAGTGCATAATTAAGTAATAGCAAATAAGAACAGCCAAGAACAACCAAGTTGTACAATTTATTGCCAGTATAAACACAGGAGAGTCATGCTATTTTCACGTAAAGACAAAGACTGGTCTAAATCAATTATTCAGTTTTTGCTCAAAAACCTTCATATTAATGCGCCTGAACTTGTAAACGTTGCCCCAACCGATAAAGGTGTGTACTCGGTAAAGTTGCCTTTTGTAGCAGGCTCGGTATGGCCTAGTCTAAAACAACAAATACACGCAGAACTAAAAGGTGACATTGCCTTAGACTTATCCTACAACATTCCAATTTTTACGAGCAAGCAACAACCCTTAGCGAATGTAAAAAATATCATTGCGGTGTCGTCGGGCAAAGGCGGGGTCGGCAAATCAGCAAGCGCGCTTAATCTCGCTATTGCACTTAAACTCGAAGGCGCACGGGTGGGGATATTAGATGCAGATATCTACGGGCCGTCAATTCCTATAATGTTGGGTAAACAAAACGAAAGCCCCGAAAGCCCTGATAACAAGCACATGCAGCCTATCGTAGCGTATGGTTTGGCGTCGAATTCTATCGGTTATCTGGTGAAAAATGAGCATGCTTCTATATGGCGCGGCCCAATGGCAAGTAAAGCTTTAAAGCAACTTGCCACTGAAACACGCTGGCCGATGCTCGACTACCTTATTGTTGATATGCCACCTGGTACAGGTGATATTCAGCTAACCATGTGCCAACAATTGCCCATTACTGCCGCGGTAGTCGTCACAACGCCTCAAGATATAGCCCTGTCTGATGCTGCAAAAGGCATTGCTATGTTTAAACAGCTCGATGTTCCGGTATTAGGTATTATAGAAAATATGAGTTATTTTGAGTGTGGGTATTGCCATCAAAAAACGTCTATTTTCTCTGACAAAGGCGCACTCAAATTATCCGAAAAATATCAATTGCCTTTGCTTGCTCAGGTGCCGCTCGACTCAATTATCAGGGAGTTTAGTGATCATGGTCGTTCTTTGTTGCATGAGCAACCAGAGCACCCCGTGAGTAGCGTTTATCGCCAAGCCGCATTTGATATGAGTAGGTCGTTATGTGATCGCTTGGAGGTATCACCCTTAGCGGCTAATTTAGCCTCAAGTATTGAGATAACGCGTCTAGATTGAGAGTTCGACGTGTTCAATGTACTTAAGCCTATCGCTTGCATGCACGCATGACAAACGCCATACTTGGGCTTGCTGCCTAATAGCAGAGCAGTCATCAACTATTCAGTAAAAACAGAGAAATAAAAAGATGCGATTATGTGATAAGGATATAAAAAAGCACTTGGCAGCAGGCGATATTAAAATTGTGCCAGCGCCCGACGAGCAAAATATAAGCGGGGTGACGGTGGATGTGCGCTTGGGCAACAAATTTAGAGTATTCCAAGAACATGCTGCACCTTACATAGATTTAAGTGGCCCTAAACACGAAGTACAAGCTGCGCTAGACACCGTTATGTGTGAAGAAATTGAGATTAATGGCGAGCAGGCTTTTTTCTTACATCCCGGTGAACTCGCGATTGCGGTAACTCACGAGTCAATCACATTGCCAGCTAACATGGTAGGTTGGCTAGACGGTCGTTCTTCGCTTGCGAGGCTAGGACTAATGGTGCACGTTACCGCGCATAGGATTGACCCAGGTTGGTCTGGCAACATTGTTTTGGAGTTTTTTAATTCAGGTAAGCTACCGCTCGCACTGCGCCCGGGCATGAAAATTGGCGCCTTGAGTTTTGAGTTGTTGTCTGACTATGCCGAAAAACCTTATAATGCTCGCAATGACGCTAAATATAAAGGCCAAGACGGTGCCGTCGCCAGTCGGATTGGCTCAGACGACCGGTCTTGACTACGTTGAATGCAGTTGATTGGTAGCAGTGGCCAAAATTAAAACGAGGTAGCTTTGAAATTACACGTGCAAAATAATACTCCCAAGTTTGATATTGTGGGTGATATACACGGTTATTCCAATCAGCTTATAGCTCTGCTAGACAAACTCGGCTATGCGCCCGTCAACGGCGTTTGGCAACATCCAGAACGCACGCTTGTTTCGCTGGGCGACCTTATCGACCGAGGCCCCGGTCAATCTGAGGTCATCTCGATATTAAAAACGATGCAAGAACATGGAAAAGCGATCGTGTTAATGGGCAACCATGAGTTTTATGCCATTGCTTGGTATTTAAAAGACAAAGATGGCCTGCCATTACGTCCGCATTCAGCAGTAAACTTAAATGAACATCAAGCTTTTTTAGAGCAGTTAAAAGAGGGCAGCAACGACTATTTAAGCACCATCGAATGGTTAAAAACCTTACCCCTTTATTTGGAGCACGAAAAATTTAGATGTGTGCACGCTGCTTGGGACGATAAACACATTGAGCTTTTAAAAAAGTACACTGACGAAACAGGCGCGTTAAAACAAGAAATCTGGCACGACTTACCGAATCAAGACACTACCTTTTTCAAAGCATTGGAGTATTGCCTAAATGGCTCAAAGCTTCGCTTGCCCGAGGGGTATTCGTTTGTCGATTCTGGCGGAAAACAGCGAACAAAAGCTCGTTTAAAATGGTGGGATATACCTGAAAAAGCTACTTATCAGAATTCGTGTACGTCGGTGCCAAATTTGGAAGAGCTACCCGACCTACCTATTTCTTTGTCGTTATTGCCAAGTATCACAGACAATAAACCCATATTTTTTGGACATTATTGGATGCAAGGGCAGCCTAGACTCATGAAACCCAACTTCGCATGTTTAGATTGGTCGGTAGTAGTTGAACAAGGCGTATTAGCCGCTTATCGATTTAACGGAGAGCAGACCTTAATAGCCGAACAACTGGTTTGGGTATAAATCAATTTGTCTACTTATTAGGCGTTCGGCCGACTATTTGTGATTGTTCTGCTTATTCATCATAAAAAAGTGGAAAAACCCTCATAAATCCATATAATGCATCGCTCGGTCGGTGTGTGGCGCAGCCTGGTAGCGCACTTCGCTGGGGGTGAAGGGGTCGTAGGTTCGAATCCTATCACACCGACCATTAATCCATCCTTGTTTAAGCAATGTTCTTGTAAAATAAGTCTCACTTCTTTAGCGCAATTAGTAGTAGTATCAACGTTTCTCCAAACTTGTTAAGCTAATATCGTATATGGAATTAATCGTATCTACATTGCACGGGTATTGGGCCCAAGCTCAAGCTCTGTTAGGCGAATCTGAGACATACTTGCAGCTAGTCGTCATTACATGCAGTTACTTTGCCGCCTACTGGATTTATTTGTTCACTGTTAAAAACAGAGTAAAAGAACGAATCGATGCAAACTCTTA
Source organism: uncultured Glaciecola sp. (assembly GCA_964643575.1). GTDB lineage: Bacteria > Pseudomonadota > Gammaproteobacteria > Enterobacterales > Alteromonadaceae > Glaciecola. The sequence continues at coordinate 24,084 of CAZXTD010000026.1, forward strand.
CAAGCATCCTATAGGACGCATATTGCTGCGCATCGGGATGATCGTATACCCGCTTGTTGCCATTATTTTGCTGCGTATTGCCGTTGCTGTCGCCGACAGAATCGAATACCCGTATTGGCTATTAAACACTGCGCTTACTATCGCCGTGGTCGTGTTTGTCTACTCAATTATTAAAGAGTTTGTGACCAGCCCGTTTATTTCAGCTTTGTTCATCTGGTTTGGCTTGCCTATTCTGTTTTTGCACTTGATAAATGTTTTGCCCACTGTTGTTGTTGCTCTCGAAGAAGTGTCTATGACGGTCGGTAATATAGAGATTACGCTGTTTGGGCTTGTGCGGGTGTTTTTCTTCGGCGTAGTGTTGTTTTGGCTTGGCAGGGCCTCAAACAATATGGGTAAAGACCTCATTCGAAACCAAAAGAATTTGGATACAAGCACGCGAGAGGTTTTCACCAAACTCTTTGAAGTCGCTTTGTTCTGCGTTATTTTTATTCTGCTTCTCAATATCATGGGTATAAACCTTACTGCACTCGCGGTATTTGGTGGTGCATTGGGCGTAGGCTTGGGTTTAGGTTTGCAGTCAATTGCCTCGAACTTTATTTCGGGCATTATCATCCTGTTGGATAAATCGCTGACCGTTGGCGACTTTGTTGAGCTAGATAGCGGCGAAAAAGGTTTTGTGCGTGAGTTTAAAATGCGCCACGCAGTGCTTGAAACTTATGACGGCAAAGATATTCTTGTGCCCAACGAAACGTTTATTTCGAACTTGCTTACTAACTGGACGCATAAAGATCCTAAGCAACGGTACCGAGTCGATTTTAGCGTTGCCTACGCGACTGATATTCGCGCTATGGTTGAAATAATCAAAGAAGTGGTTGCTGAGCATCCTCAGGTGTTAAGTGGCTTAGAAGTGCCATTCGAAGAGCGTCCAGATTGTGAAATAGATAGCTTTGGCGACAACGGTGTAAACATGTTTGTTGAATTTTGGATGGAAGGTATCGACGATGGTAAAAACCGAGTGGGTGGTGATTTATTGTTAACGATTTTTGAAACACTCAAAGCTAACAACATATCTATACCATTCCCACAAAGAGAGGTGACTGTGCTGAACGGCAATGCATTTAAGTAATGCATAATCGATGGTCGATATACTTACGCGGCGAAATTAACCGAAAAGGTATATAAATGAATATTGCTATTTGTCGCGCAACAAGAATCTTTATTCAACTCCTAGGCTTAAAGAAGCCGGCGGTGCAGACATACGTTGTTTCGTTGTAGGTGAACGAGTCGTAGCGGCGATGAAACGACAAGGTGCTGAAGGAGAATTTAGGTCAAACTTGCACCGAGGTGGCTCCGCTGTTTTAGTCAAACTCAGCAAAGAAGAGCGCGCCACGGCGGTTGCAGCTGCAAAAATAATGGGGTTGAACATGTGCGGCGTTGATTTGTTGCGCGCAGAACGCGGACCTGTAGTGATGGAAGTTAACTCTTCTCCAGGCCTTGAAGGAATTGAAAACGCAACAAAAAAAGACGTTGCCGACATGATTTTTCAATTTATTGAAAAAACTGCAAAGCCGCACAAAACCCGTACATCGGGTAAAGGGTAGGCCGAGCATGGCAAATAAAAAACTACTTGTAGGTGCACGCGAAACAATAGATTTACCCGATTTGGGCTTATATGGTATTGCAACTCGCATCGACACGGGAGCGCAAACATCAGCCTTACATGTTGATCATTTCTTGGAAAATGAAGAAACTGGCAAAGTTGATTTTGAGTTTCATCCTGATTTGTATGATGTAAAAAAGACCATTAAATGCAGTGCTAAAATTGTGCAGCGCAAGCGAGTAAAGTCGTCAAACGGAGAAAAGGAACGGCGCTACATTATCGATACAAAAGCAGTAATGGGCGATTTAACATGGAACATTCGATTATCTTTAACCGACCGCTCAAGCATGAAACACCTTATGTTACTCGGCCGACAAGCAATGAAAGGAGTCATAACGGTTGATCCGGAGTTTAACTATGTTGCGACACAGCAAATCAATCGGAACTGATTGTTCGTAGTAGTCTGTTTACAATTAAAAATGGCGGTGAAAAAACACACATTAGTGTTTTTTTTCTAGCCATTTATACATGACTAATGCGTCGATATAGCCTCGCTTTGGATGGTCAAATGCTTTCGGTAATCGCCCCACAATAGCAAAGCCGAACTTTTTCCATAGCCGAATAGCCCCTTCGTTGCTAGAAGCAACAAAATTATATTGCATAGCCTTGTATTGTAGACGGCGAGCAACTTCTTGAGAGTGTTCGCACATGCTGCTCGCTAAACCCAAGCCTCTTGCCTCTTCAGCCACCATATAACCACAATTGCACACGTGACTGCCTGGTCCTGCCTGATTGGTTTTTAAATAGTAGGTAGCAAGTATTGTATCCTTTTCCTCATACACATAAGTAACGAGTGGGGCGTCAAGCCACAATGCTTTTCCTTGTTCTTTATTGATATTTCTGTCAAATGCGTATGTTTCACCGTCAACAGCAATCTTTTGAAAAAAGTTCCAAATTTTATCCCAATCAGCATCTAGTGCTTTTCTTATCTTCATATTGACCATCTGCTATTTTATTGCGTGAACGAAATAATATTTAATTTCAATCGTTTATACTAGTTTAGTAAATGTTAATTATAACTGATACTTTTGGTTATATTATTTTGTAGTGGCGCATAGTAGTTGCTGAATACGCCTATCATTACATTTCATTAGCTGCCAGCTCTGGCAATTATTAAACTGCATGTAGGCATTGAGTGAAGGTAAAAAGGCGGCAATAAACTTTTCGGGCGAATGTGGTTTATTTTTAAACGCATAGTCTTCAAAGTGCAAATGCTGGAGTAGTAATACTTTTTCTTTGCGGTCAGCTTTTACCGATACTCGCCCAACCAATCGGTCTTGCCACAAAATAAGCAAGCTATAGTAACCGTATGTTCTTTTATTTTCAGGCACATAAACTTCTATCTGATAGTTGAAATTGTACCATGCTTGTATGCGCTTGCGCTGAATAGCTATGTTATCAAATGGGTTTAATAGCCAAGTTTTATTGGGAACCTTGGCAGGTGGTCTTATGTGTTCATGGTAATAATAAGTTTCTTTTTCATGCTCAAACTTTGCAAGTCTATTGTCTTCAAGCAAGTCGTTTAGTGTTTGATTAATAAATCTTTTCATGCCTTTGCGCAAATAACTTATTTGCTGTGCACTTGCAAAACCATGTGCTGTGATGCAGCGGTCAATCAAATGCCGACTAAACTGTAGATCATTGGGTCGTGTAGTATCAACCATTGATGGAAGTACATTTTCTGTTAGGTCATACACCTTTTGAAAGTTTCGGCGCCCAACAACCATTAACTCACCTTGCATAAATAATTGTTCGAGCGCTTTTTTAGCAGGTTTCCAATCCCACCATCCTGATTTGCCAGCGCTCGAAAAGTTTTCAAAGTCTTTTGCTTGTAATGGTCCTTCGGCCTTTATTCGAGCTAATACCTCGTGCATCATATTTTTATTGGGGGTATGCCAATGTTTGTCTCCTTGCGCAATCTGGTGTTTACGATAAAGGCTATACGCATAGTCTTTCATTGGCAGATATGCTGCGGCATGAGACCAATATTCAAAGACTTGCTTATCAATAAGTGCTTGGTCTAGCATCTTGGGTGAGTACTCTTTTATTCTAGTGTGTAATACATGATGATGTGCTCTTTGAACTACATTGATAGAGTCTATCTGCACATAGCTCAATCGTTCTAATAAATCTGCAACTTGCCAGGTCTTGTCTAATAAACCTTGCTGCTGCATATTTATCCTGCACCACTGTTTGGCTGAAAAGGGTGATTGTTTGATTTGCGTTGTCTGCATAGCACCTTATCTTAATTAAACAAAAGTGAAGACACTTAGGTAATGTATCGCATACTGCATTCAATTCATATTCCCATCAAATAAGGATGCTTACTTAATAAACACAAGGGGTAGGCATTAAGAAAGTTATTCTTATGCCGATAAATACTTTAGTAACGCTTTTATCGGATATCCAAGTTCAGCGAGCATGTTGACAAACTATGCCACACGGCAAAAAATAAGATACCTAGGGTTAATTCTAGTTGCGTCGGTAATCATTGTCGGCATCGCGACTAGAGGTATTTACGCCTATAACGCTGCGCTGAATACCTATGAAAAAGGTGTTTCTGAATTGCATGATACTGAGATGTTGGTCGCTGAGATTCAGTACTCTTTTAAATTGCAAGTACAAGAATGGAAAAACATTCTCTTGCGTGGCGAAGACCCTATTCTGTTCGCGAAGTACTATGAATCATTTTCAAATCAGTTTTTGACAGTACAAGAGAAAACCGCAGAGTTAAGCCAATTTATCGGTCACAACCCTACAGCTATAGAGGTTGTTGACGAATTTCTTTATATTCACAAAAGCATTTTAAGTGAATATGCTGAAGCGCTTTTAATCTACAAAAATAATGGCTTTAATGCTGGCCTTGCCGACAGCCATGTTCGCGGAATAGACCGCAATCCCGACCAACTCTTAATTTCATTATCATCTTATTTAAACACTGAGATTGTGCAAAAAAGACGAGATCTTGATAATGAGCTTACTCGGTTAGAAGACCAGTTAATTATCGCCTTTATATGTGTGCAAGGCCTATCATGTTTAATACTTGTTCGTTTAACAGGCAATATCCTTAAGGCAAATCTTAACGATAGAGTCACTGGTTTGGGTAACCGCAAGTGTTTTGTTGAGGCAATAAAAGACCTTACAAAAGCAAAACAGCCCGCACTAATTGCTATACTCGATATAGACGAGTTTAAAATCGTGAATGAGTCATGCAGTAACAGCGGTGGCGATGCCTACCTTCGTAATATTGCCCGCTTGATTGAAGAATCTCTGGATGACAAAGACTCTGTCCATCGAATGGGTGGTGACCAATTCGGTATTATCATCATAAAGAATAACGATGATGCGCAAAAAGTTCTAAAAGATATTAATTTGTTTATTGAGAGTTTTAATTTTTCCTACGCCGATGTAAATGTGAGTTTGAGTAGCTCTATTTCCAGCATATATTTATGTGACAAAGAAGGGACAGACGTAGAAGAAATTCTCAATAAACTTTATGTTGGCCTACAAATTGGTAAAACCAAAGGGACTCGCCAAATTACCCAATATACCAAAGAAAATGGGGACATTGCTTGGCTTCAAAAACAGCTAAGAATGGTACATAAGATACCTTCTATTTTAGATACACAATCTGCAGTGTTATTTAAGCAAGCCATCACGCCAATTAACAATGCCGGGTTAGATACGCACTACGAGATACTACTAAGAATAAAACAGGAGGACGGCAAATATGCGAGTCCTGGTTTGTTCTTACAAGCGGCCGAACGTTTTCATCTAATTACCCAAGTTGACCGATATGTGCTTACACACGTGGTTGAATATTTAGTAAAGCACCCAAACGATCAACACCACTATTCAATTAACTTGTCGGGTCAAACCTTATCCGACATCTCGTTTGTGGACTTTGTCAGACAGCTATTTAGTTCGCCGCTGATTCCGGTAGAGCGCATTAATTTTGAAATTACCGAAACAGAAATAATCAAAAATTTCAGTACAGCAATACAGGTAATTTCTTGTTTAACTGACTATCGTTGTAAAATATTTCTGGACGACTTTGGTACCGGTATGTCGTCTTATGCTTATATTGCTAAGTTAGGCCTAGACGCCATAAAAATAGATGGTGCGTTTATTCAAAATATTGATAAAACTGAACAAAATAAGGCAATAGTGAGTTCTATCGTGAACTTAGCAAAAAATATGAATATAAAAACGGTAGCGGAATTTGTTGAAACAGAAGAAGAGTTAGCAACGCTTAAAACACTCAATGTCGACTACTCTCAGGGATACTTATTACATAAACCCGAATTAATGTATCAACCTGTAATAGAGAATACTAGTAAAAAAATTGTAGATGGGGCAGAGGTTTTATTGTCAAACAAGGCCTAATAGTAAACCTTGTTTGACGAAAATCAGGCTGGTTAATCTGCTCAGGTTCGCTACTTAACTTCAACGCCTGCCGCTTGCTTATCGGCATGATAACTCGACCGTACCATGGGGCCGCAGGCTGCATGAGTAAAACCTATGCTCTTAGCATAATCACCTAGCTCATCAAACTCGGCAGGTGGCACATATCGCTTGACTGGGAAATGATGCTTACTTGGCTGTAAATACTGTCCTAGGGTCAGCATGTCGACTTGGTGAGCGCGCAAATCGTCCAATACTTGCTGCATTTCGTCATTTTGTTCGCCCATACCCATCATCAGTCCAGACTTTGTTGGAATATCTGGGTGCTGAGCTTTGAACTTTTGCAAGAGCTCTAATGACCATTTGTAGTTAGCACCAGGTCTACATTCTCTATACAAACGGGGGATGGTTTCTAGATTGTGATTAAAGACATCGGGTACGCCTTGCTTAAATATTTCTAAAGCTTTATCCATGCGGCCTCTAAAGTCGGGCACTAATACTTCTATTTTAGTACTTGGGCTATGCTCTCGAATAGCGTTGATACAATCAACAAAATGCTGTGCGCCGCCGTCTCTTAAATCGTCACGGTCAACTGAGGTGATAACCACATAGCGCAGCTCCATCTCGGCAATAGTTTTGGCCAGTTTTATAGGCTCTTCTGCGCTCGGAGGAAGTGGCTTGCCGTGGGCAACATCACAAAATGGACAACGACGCGTGCATATATCGCCAAGTATCATAAAGGTCGCGGTGCCGTGATTAAAACATTCGGCGAGGTTAGGGCAGCTTGCTTCTTCACAAACCGAATGTAATTTGTTTTTACGCAAGGTCTTTTTTATATGATCGATGCGGTCAGTTGTGCGCGGTAATTTAACTTTTATCCAAGATGGTTTACGTAGCATTTCTGCTTTTTCAGTTGGCATAATCGTAATGGGAATATGCTTAACTTTTTCATCATCTCTAAGTTTAACACCCGCTTGTGGACGCGAATTACTCATCAAAACCCTCTTTAAATACTAAGTGTTGAATGTTTAACAACTTGCAAAAGTGATGCACGATATCATGTTTGGCATCAGCTATTCGTTTTGCCGTCTTAACATTTGCTTCATCCAAAGCCTGGTTTTCCTGTGGCTTTGCCAATAATTTTGCGCTGTCTGTCATCTGTAACCCAGCGTAGCCGCAAGGATTAATGCGCTCGAATGGCCTTAAGTCCATATCAACATTAAACGCTAATCCATGAAAAGAACATCCTTTACGAATACGTAAACCAACGGAGCAAATTTTTTGTTCGTTAACGTAAACTCCAGGTGCGTTCTTTTTAGGATAAGCCTCAATGTTATTTCGAGCTAATGTTAGCACGATACATTCTTCAAGTGCAGTGACCAAATCTCTAACACCAAGCTTTCGTCGCCTAATGTCCAGTAATATGTACATCATCACCTGGCCAGGGCCATGGTAAGTCACCTGTCCGCCTCGGTCTACGTCGACTACAGGTATATCGCCAGAATCGAGTATATGCTCGGCTTTGCCCGCTTGGCCTTGTGTAAATACAGGCGTGTGCTCGAGTAACCAAATTTCGTCTGCGGTTTCATTGCTCCGATTGTCGGTAAAAGCCTGCATTTTTTGCCAAATCGGTAAATAGTCCTGCTGGCCTAAGTCTCTGACAAATGTCGTCGATATTATGGGCTTAGTGACTCCCTTTTTAGCACTTTCACCAACTGTCGTGATATCAGTCAAACTACAACACTACTCTGACTATATCGATGCTCGCGAGCTCGGTGTAGATGGTCTCCATATGCTCTTTACTCGTCACTCGTACGGCAACAGAAACGGCATGATAATTCCCTTTTTTACTTGGTTTGACGGTGGGTGAGTAGTCATCAGGTGCGTGCTCTTGCAAACGCGTCACAATGAGCTCGGGCAATTCTGGTTGCGCCAAGCCCATCACTTTAAAGTTTTGGTAACAAGGAAAATCCAATAACTCGTCAAATTTTGTATCCATTAGTCTTCTAGTCCTAATTGCAAAGTAAACCAATCCATTGCTTGACTGAAAAAACCACCTTCTTGAATTTCTTCAAGGGTAACAAGTGGATATGTGGCCAACTCTTCGCCGTCAAGCTGTATAGACAAACTGCCAACGACTCTACCTTTTTCGATGGGCGCTTCAAGGCTTTCGGTTAATTCAAACTGTGCACTCAGTTGCTTAGCTTGACCTCGAGGAATGGTCATTAGCGCACTGTTGTTAATGCCTAAATTAATGGTTTCTTTATCGCCCATATAAATACGATGGCTCGCAAAGCTATGACCTGCTTCATAAGGCTGTACGGTTTCGTAAAAGCGGAAACCATAGCGAAGCAGCTTTTTATTTTCAGCTTTGCGGGCTCTTTCGCTTTCGGTACCCATCACTACCGACACCAAGCGCATATCGCCTTGAGTAGCTGATGTGATTAGGCTGTAACCAGCATCTGAAGTATGGCCGGTTTTGATGCCGTCAACGTTCAAGCTTTTATCCCACAAAAGGCTGTTACGGTTAAATTGCTTAATACCGTTGTATGTGAATTCTCTTTGGCTATACAAGGTATACATGTCTGGTGTTTCTTCAATTAACGCTGACGACAAAGTTGCCATGTCTCTTGGCGATGTATAGTGGTCGGGGTCATGTAAGCCGTGTGTATTAACAAAATTAGTTGCCGTCATACCCAGGTTTTGTGCGTGTGCATTCATCATACTGGCAAAAGCAGATTCACTGCCTGCAATGTGCTCAGCAATAGCGACGCACGCATCGTTACCCGATTGCACAACAATTCCTTTAAGCAAGTCACTCACCGACACCTGTGTGCCAACTTCGATAAACATTTTACTTGAATCAGGAAAGTTTTTCGCCCAAGCGTTTTCAGAGATAGTCACCATGTCGTCTAAGCTGATGTTACCTGCTTGTAGTTCTTTTCCCACCACGTAGATGGTCATTATTTTTGTTAAGCTGGCAGGTGCAAGACGCTGGTCAATGTTCTTTTCTGCAATAATATGGCCTGTGGCGTGGTCAACAAGCATGTAACCACCTGCAGCAACGCTCGGCGGTGGTGGAATGACAATAGCAGCACTTGCAAGCTGACTAAGCAAGGTCAAGCTAGATGCTAAGAGAATAGACCGAATAAATTTAAAACGCATGAGTTGTCCTGAAAATTTGTCAATTAAGTGCTTTTTGCAAGCGCGGTATTCTATATGAATACGGCCCTAAACAACAGGTTAGGGCCTCTATAATAGACAATTTTGACCATTAAAGTTCATTGTTTGCCTATTCTTGCTATGTATGGGTTTATTATGGCGTTATTTCAATAGCAAAAGCTTGGTCAAAACCGAGCTTTCCCAACTCTTTAATCAGCTTTTCTGCTTTTTGCTGATTTGCTAAAGGGCCAAGGTGAAGTCGGTAAACATCTTCAGTTTTGGGGAGGTTATTAGGTACTTGCAGTAAGTTAGATAGACCACTGGCTAAGTCTTTGGCTTTATCACCATTTTGCATCGCCATTACTTGTACAAATAAGCCGTTAGTGGCAACGTCATCGTTTTGCGTCGTGTTGCTTGTTGTATCGATTATTTGCGGTGCATCAACCGGCGCTATGTTCTTTTTTGCGAGCAGAGTGTCTTGGTTATCAGCAAAAACAGTTGGGCCATTGCCTACCGTGATGTCACCTTGTTCAGATACATGAATTACTTCTATTTTTACGTCGGTAACCCCATATTTGTGGTACCCAAGCTTTTTAGCAGCGCCATACGATAAATCTATGACCCTGTCATCATGGAAAGGGCCGCGGTCGTTTACACGGACAATTGCCGTTTTATTATTTTTCAGATTGGTGACTTTAACGAAAGAGGGTAAGGGAAGTGTCTTGTGTGCAGCGCTTAATGCAAACATATCAAAAACTTCGCCATTTGCCGTTTTATGACCATGAAATTTTTGACCATACCATGAGGCTTGACCTTCTTCTTCATGGCCTTTGGCCACTAACATTGGCGTATAATATTTACCTAGCACTTTATATGGACGACTTGTCCATACGTTATAAGGTTCAAATATCGGTTCGATAGTCTCGTATTCTATTTCGCCGTAATCAAAGTCGGGAGCGATATCTTGCTTGATACTGTAACGGCTTTTAGGTGTGCTGTTACAAGCTGTTAAAAGCAGACTAATACAGATAATTACAAGCCCTAAAAATGATTTGAGCTTGAACGAAAAGATACCGATAATTCGGTTACTATTGTTACCAACATGGTTAGCGCGCTGCATTGTGACGTTTCCTTTCCCGTTTGCACAGTTTCACAACTTTATT
>CAZXTD010000027.1:0-3281 GCA_964643575.1 uncultured Glaciecola sp.
GTTTTTTGTACCACAATGTTATTCCCTTCGTTCAAAGCAACTTCGATGAAATCTTTGTCATCGCTTACTTTAGTAATTTTACCTACTAAGCCGCCTTGAGTTAGTACTTCATCACCTTTTGATAGAGAAGAAACTAATGTTTTGTGTTCTTTTACGCGCTTCGCTTGTGGGCGATACAGTAAGAAATAGAAAATCAAACCGAACACCGCTAGCATGATCAACATACCAAACTCGCCACCAGGTTGAGCGGCGGCTGCGTCTTGTGCATGTGCACTTGAAATTAAAAAGCTCATATACGTCCTCGTTTACTTTTATATTGTTATTGTTGTTTTAAAACTTTATATCGGAACTGCTGACTGACGTGGTCAATCGACCTACTCTTCAAGAGCAGGTACTGGCATTCCTTTTTTCTCATAGAAATCAGCGACAAAAACCTCTAATTCCCCCGCAGCTATCGCGCTACGCAAACCGTCCATCACACTTTGATAGTATCGAAGGTTATGGATCGTGTTTAACCTTGAGCCAAGTATCTCATTGCACTTGTCTAAGTGATGTAGATATGACCGAGAATAATTTTTACAAGTGTAACAATCGCAATTTTCGTCGAGCGGGGCGGTATCTGTTTTATGTTTCGCGTTACGTATTTTTATCACGCCTTCGTTAACAAACAAATGCCCGTTGCGCGCATTACGTGTAGGCATGACGCAATCGAACATATCGATGCCCCGCCTGACAGACTCTACGATATCTTCGGGCTTGCCTACGCCCATTAAATAACGAGGTTTATCTGCCGGGATTTTAGGGGCGGTATGTTTAACAATTCGCATCATGTCGGGCTTAGGCTCGCCAACCGAAAGCCCACCAATGGCGTAGCCATCAAAGCCGATTTCTTTTAACCCTTGTAACGATACATCACGAAGGTTTTCATACATGCCGCCTTGAATTATGCCAAATAAAGCAGATTCACTGTCACCATGTTCCTCTTTGCTGCGCTTAGCCCAGCGCAAAGACAACTGCATAGACCTCTCGGCTTCCTCTACGGTTGCAGGGAATGGTGTGCATTCGTCAAAGATCATAACAATGTCTGAACCGAGGTCGCGCTGCACTTGCATCGATTTTTCAGGCGTTAGTAAGATTTTTTCGCCATTAATAGGCGAACGAAATGTAACGCCCTCTTCGGTAATTTTGCGCATTGCACCGAGTGAAAACACCTGAAAACCGCCTGAATCGGTGAGAATGGGTTTGTCCCAATGCATAAAGTCATGCAAGTCGCCGTGTTGTTTTATGATGTCGGTGCCGGGCCTAAGCATCAAATGAAATGTATTGCCCAAGCAAATGTGCGCATTTGTGCTGTTTAGCTCTTCGGGTGTCATCCCTTTTACTGTGCCATAAGTGCCAACGGGCATAAATGCGGGCGTTTCGACTATGCCTCGGTCAAAAACAATTTGCCCACGGCGGGCTAAACCATCGGTATTTAACAGATTAAACTTCATTTACCATCAACTCGTGCGTGCGCTAAAGTACACTTTTATATAATGCAGGAAAGGCTTAACAAAATGGCCTCATAACGACATATAAAACAATAGGCAGTTTTTAAATTTGCGCGATTATAGCAAAACTGAAGCTGAAAATAAGTAAGCATTAGTAGATAAATACAAGCAGGCAAGAAAAAGCAGCAATGAGTCTATTGCTGCCTTGTTTGAAAATAGATTGCGCTTTATTGCCCCGTCATACGCTTGCCAAACGAAATACCATAGGCAGGTGAGCGCATTCTTAAAATGGGGTCGTCACTTGGGGTAAAACCCTTTGATAACAAGTTAGGGTCAAAATTGGTGTTTTTGCAGGCATCACCGCCCACTTCATTTACCGTTATTTTGCCCATAACTACTTTAGGGCGTGTATCTGGCCACGAAGTAGAAGGGTCAATATTAGTATCTTCCTCCTCACCAATAGTAGCATGCAGGGTAAAACTGACTGGAGTGGCAATATCTGCAACTTGTGCTTTTAATTTATCTTCTAAAAATGCAGCTGGCATCTTTGCTGTTTGCTCTGGCGTTAAACCAATATTGCCTAAATCTGGAGACAGCTCCCAACGATATTTTATTTGCTCGCCAGCGCTTGGCTGATAAAAGAATGTATGCAAACCAAAGTAAGGCGTATTCGCCCACGATGCCGGCGCAGGTGTACTGCGTGACCACATTGCATTGGCCTGCATGCTAGGGTTAGCAGCAATAAACGCACCTACTTTTGCCATATCAGGCCTGCCCGACTCATCAGGAACGAGTGTTGACAAAAAGCCAAAAAATGTTTCTGGATCTTTTCCGCCAAATACAGGATTACTGTTACCAGTAATGCCGTGTTTGCTGCCATCGGGCAGGGTTATTTGAATACCCAATCCTCTTACACCGGGCACACGCTCATCGGCATTAGGGTTGGCACCACCTAAAGAAAAGCGCATCAAGGTAGGCAAGCTTGCACTAGCAAACAATGCCGAGTCTGCAAATTCGGTAGCATCTTGATTAGGTTCAAAGGTGCCTATTGCGCAAACACCTCTAGCGTGAGCCTTCCTAAAACCTGGGTGCGAACCGCTAAGTTTTTCGAATAGCTGAATAAAGTCGTTCGCTGTGACCTTTTCAGGCACTTGTAAATTGTTGGCCGCAGTTGCATTTGCAAGGCCTGAAGATAGCAGCGCGCTTAGGCCTATAAAGAAGGATGCTGAAGCGACTCTTTTTGTTTTGTTTCGAATGTTTTGTTGCATGTGTTGTTGCATGGGTAATCCCTAATAGGTTGCGCAAAAAGCAGCGTTTTGTATCAATTTACATAAACTTGCAAGGTGCAAACTTGAAGCATTTGCTTGTGATTATGGTGAAGAATATAACCTGAGTGTAGTCGCTAAAACCAATAGTGACTATTTAGCGGTGCGAATTAGTTTTCGTTATAAGGCGAAGCATTGCAATAAAAGTCGCAGCCAAGGCCTTAGTGCACAGAGTAAGTAAAAAAATAATTGCATTGTAAACAAAGTGTAAATTAGCTTGTAGGTAAACGAATAAATTTTATACTACTTGCATTACTAATATGATTGTTGAATGACGACATAACTGAGTCAATAGGGAGACAGCATGCCAAACGAACATGCCTATTTAGCCATGAACAGATTTGGATTAGGTGCAAATAAAGGCTTAATAAAAGCCTTCGTCAAAAGCTATGGCAATCCGCAGGTAAGTTCCACGTCGCTTAAAAATGCGCAAGATTGGCTTATACAGCAGCTTGGGCCTTATCGC
>CAZXTD010000027.1:3291-34340 GCA_964643575.1 uncultured Glaciecola sp.
CTTTTATGCATTTAGAAAACAACAAAAGCAAGCAGAAGAAAGCAAAAAAGCAGCGCCCAACACAGGAAAAGAACCAGAAGCAAAACCACAAAATAACATGATGGCTGACGCACTCAATGACAGACGTGCGATGATGCAAAAAACACGAGGGCTTGCTGAGCAAACAGCGCTTGCAGGATTACGTTCATCGCAGCCCTTGCAAGCAAGGCTTTTAGACTTTTTCTCTAATCACTTTGCGCTAAGCCGGACCAATTTAGTTATGACATTGCTTGCGCCTACGCTAGAAGCAGAAGCAATAGCACCCAACCTACATGGCTCTTTTACCGACATGCTCGTTGCAGTAACAAGTCACCCTGCCATGTTGTTTTATCTCAATAACGAGCGCTCGATGGGCCCTAATAGTCCCATGGGTAAAAGAAGAAAGGCTAACAACCGAAGAGGCACAGGCTTAAACGAAAATTTAGCGCGTGAAATAATGGAACTACACACATTAGGCGTTAAAAGCGGCTACAGCCAAAACGACGTAGGTGAATTAGCGCGTGCAATTACTGGCTGGAGTATCGGTAATGTAAACCGCAACGAAGCCCCAAGTTTTTTATTCAGAAAAAACATGCATGAGCCGGGTTCGCGGGCACTCATGGGTAAAACCTATAAGGCAAAAGCAAAGCCAAAAAAAATGACTGAGTTGTCCCTTCAATACGCTAATAAATATCCTGAAATGGCCCAAGGTTTGGCTATTTTAAACGACCTTGCGGTTCACCCTGCTACCGCGCAACATTTGAGTTATAAACTGGCAAAGCACTTCATTAGTGACGAGCCTGCAAAATCTATTGTTGAGCAAATGACAAAAACATGGCTTAACACGCAAGGCAACATTGGTGCAGTTATGCAAACGCTTATCACCCACAAAGATAGTTGGCGCTTAGATTCAGACAAGTTTAAAAGCCCACGCGCATTTATATTGAGTGCTTGTAATGCATGTGATGTGCCTAAACCAAACCCTAGTTTGTTTCAAACATCAGAAAAAATGGGGCATGGCTTTTTTAATTCGGGCTCACCAGCAGGCTACCCTGATGAGCAAGGCGCATGGCTAGGGGCATCAGCTTTAAACTCTCGTATAGAATGGGCGAGTCATTTTGCAAATGTGATCATTAAACGCAAAAAATTTGACCCGGTACAAGTGGCGCAAAGTGCCATGGGGCCATTACTAAAAGAGTCAACGCTAAGGGCAATAAAACGAGCTGAAAGTAAATCTCAAGCGCTGGCTTTATTGTTGATGAGTCCCGACTTTCAACGTCGGTAAGCAAAGCACAATGACAATACGCAACTGCATGAAAGCGGCACAACAATGAAAAGACGCGATTTTATAAAAGGTGGAGCGGCTGCTTATTTACTGATGCAAGCCCCGCATCTTTTAGCCAAGGGAAGTGCTCAAGCGGCAGCATCGAATAAAAAGGTGGTTTGGGTATTTTTACGCGGTGCGCTTGATGCCTTGCACACAGTTATACCCATTACCGACCCTGATCTACCTGCTTTTAGAAAAAACCTAATTGCTCCCATTGCAGATACGCTTTTACCGTTAAATCGCGATTACAGTTTGCATCCAAAACTGTCATTTTTACACAACCTTTATCAACAGCAGCAAATGTCGCCTGTGGTCGCCGTTGCTAGCGGCTATCGTGAGCGTTCGCATTTTGAAGCCCAAGACCAAATGGAGTCTGGCTTAGATACCACCGATCATGACAATGGCTGGCTTGCACGCGCAGCTAATGCAGCCAATACAAGCGGCATTGCAATCTCGCGCAGTGTCCCTATTGCACTCAGAGGCGAAGGGAAACATGCCGAAACGTGGTACCCGTCGACTTTCCCAGAAGCTGACGAAGACTTACTTAACCGGCTCAGCGACCTATATCAGACAGATGCAGGATTAAACACAAACCTGCAGTCTTTAATTGCACAAAAACAAAACCCAGCGATGCAAATGCAAGAAGAACGCAGACCAAACTTTGTTTACCTTGCCGAACGCTGCGGCGAGCTGCTTAAAAACGACCCCAATACTCAATGTGCCATGCTCGAACTCGGCGGCTGGGACACGCACAACAACCAGCAAGGAAGACTTGCTCGTTTGTTCGAACAACTCGATTTAGGCCTACAAAAGATGCACTCAGCTTTAGGTGAGAGCTGGCAAGATACACTTGTCATCATTAATACCGAGTTTGGTCGCACCGTAGCACTTAATGGCACGCAAGGCACTGACCATGGAACCGCATCAACAATGTTTTTTGCAGGAGGTGCTTTAGCAAAATTCTCAGCCAAAAGTACAGTGCAAGGTAAAAAAGTTCTTGGCACATGGCCTGGCTTGGCCAAACAATTTCAATTTGACGGCCGCGACTTGATGCCTACCAGCGATGTTAGGTACTGGATAAAAGAAGCCTTAAAAGAACATTGGCAAATACCAGAGAACAAAGCAAAAAATATATTTCCTGATTTTGTGTGAGACTTGTTTCCCCTTAACGCTGAGTATTTTTAGTCGAACAACAAAAAACAGTTGTAGTAAAAGGCATCTTCTTGTTAATTTGTAATTAAAAACAAATCAAGGAGAGATAGCCCATGAAACCTCAGACTCTAATTTGCAGCTTGCTAGCGGGCGCTTTGTTATCGTTTTCAGCCCAAGCCACCGACTTTATTGACGTTGATGATTTTCCACAATGGTTTCAAGACGCCATGGCCCGTGAAGGTAATCTTAAGGGTAGCACCAAGCTGGCAATCCCTGAATTAGGCATTGAGCAAGAAGTACGCGGTCAATACACCGTGATTGAGTCTGACGACGGTACATGGGCATATCAAGTTGATATAGGCAGTGACTTCCCTGCTACGTGCTATGTGTTTTCAGAATATGACGGTTATGCCACTAGCCTTTATGCAATCCTCGATTTTTCGTTAACCAGTGTAGAAGAGGCTTACAATAAAAGCATAAACTCTCGCTTTAACTACTCTATTGATAGTGGTGTTATAGGCAATATTCCTTACCTCGCCTACGATGTTTTTTACTCCATCGGTGAAGGCGAAGATAAGTCATCGGGCGTGATTAAGTCGATGGTTGCCGAGACCGCCAATAGCTTACAAATATGTGTGCATAACGAACTAGGGTTTAGGGAAACGTTCTTTAATTCTGTTGAGTCGTTTATTCAAGCGTTTATAAATAGCGATCAAAATGATTATTTTTATGAAGCTGTTTATGAAATGTCAATCAATGGTATAGACGTAGGTTTTGCGCACGAAACATATCGTAAAGACGAAGACGGTGACGTACATGCTGTTGATACCTCAGCTTTATTAGTGTCTGTTGATGCCAGTACAGTTGCCCGCTCAGATACGGTAACGAATACCTGGAGTCGGCCGGATGGTTCTTTGATCAACGCTCAAGAAGTTACCATTGAAAATGGTGCAGTAACCTCAAGTTTTGCAATATCGTATAACGACGATAAGTGGCAGGTATCGGGTGAGTTGCAAGGCAAAGAAATCAACACTTCTTTACAACATACAGGCTGGCTGCTCACTGGTTTTGGTAGCTATGATGAAGTTCGTATTCTTCGTGAGTCTGAACAAACATCTGCGCCGTTTCATATGTGGGTGCCCAGCGCAGATCCAACATTAGCTATACCGGTAACGTTGCGGACCATAGAAGACAATCCTAAGGCAAACTTAGAGCTTGATATGGGGGTTATGACGATAAAGTTTTTAGCTGACGAGCGCACTATTTTTCAGAATACCGACATTGTAAGGGGCCCGATGAACTTAAACATGCGACTCATTTACAGTAATGGCGTGCCGGTATTACCGTGATTCTAAACACACCCATTAGTTTTGCCCCGAACCGTTTTTGTTCTGCGATAAAGA
The DNA here is from genome assembly GCA_964643575.1 of uncultured Glaciecola sp. GTDB lineage: Bacteria > Pseudomonadota > Gammaproteobacteria > Enterobacterales > Alteromonadaceae > Glaciecola. Next base: position 7,192 of record CAZXTD010000027.1, read on the forward strand.
TTGCCGTTGTTTATTTAGCGCTGCTGATGGCATATAACGGAGCCGGATATGCTCAAAATATGCCGAGCTTGGCTGAGTTTGATCTGCAATTAAAAGAAGGCGAAATGCTTCCACTTGGCAATACCATTCGGTTTAAACTCAAATCCTCTCACCCTGAAGGTTTAGCTAACATTCTTGCAAACTACGAAGGGATTAACATTATGCCCTTTGACAAAAACCATCTGTTAATAGAAATGCAAGAATCTATCAGGTACAAAGGGCAGGCAAGCAGAACTTACCTTGAAGATAGCTTTGTTATTGATATAAGCGAACCAAGCGTTAGAGACTTTGTCACCGGTTTTGTAAGTCCGAAAGAAGAAATAGAGCCTAATCAATTGGCACAGTTTGTATCAGAGTACATAACAAGGCCCACCTACGAAAATGGATTTAACATTGCCTCGGTAGTAGCTAGCGGCCGCTCTGGTGACTGCACAGAATATGCGGTATTGCTTGCAGCTCTCTCTCGTTCACTTGGCATTCCTGCTAGAGTTATATTGGGAACAATTATTGTTGAAGAAGATAACTACGTAAGTGCCATTGGGCATGCTTGGGTAGAAGTCTATTTTAACGAAAAATGGCAAACACTCGACGCCGCAATGTATCAGTCGACCGCCAATAAACATTTTTATCTCCCATCAGGACATTTAGAAAATGAGGGCCCTGGTTATTCGTGGGGGATGTCAAAAAGTACGGTGCTTCTCCCTATCAATATTAGTTGGTTGACTACTGTCGAGTAAACCAAAACCGCTCAAAAACGCCATTCCTGGCTAGCCACACTGTCATCCCTGCGCCCCCTATCGTCATAGCAGCGAAGGCGGGGCCTCCTTCGCTGGGTGAGAATAACATGTTTGCACCATTTAAATATAAATGCGAATCATTCTCGTTTACTTTTGCATTTGTATTGTGTAACATTCAAAACGAAATTAACAACACGTATTTGGAAATCGCTTCACATGAGTTCTTCGTTTAAATTTACCCCTATTAGTCTTGCTTTATCTTCAGCTTTTTTGCTCAATGTCCCTGCTTTTGCAGACGATACTGTCGACAGCGTTGAAGTAATAACCGTATCCGGTGCCTATTTACAAGGTTATAACGCACATACAGCAAGTGGTGCTTCAAGAATGGCACTCGCCATAAAAGATATTCCTCAGTCGGTATCGGTGATTACCTCTGCTCAACTACGAGACTTTCAGCTTACTGATATCAATTTAGCCCTCGACACGGCAACAGGTGTTAATGTTGAACGTATTGAGACTGACCGTACCTATTACACAGCGCGTGGTTTTGACATTACCAATTTTCAGATAGATGGGATTGGTTTGCCTTTAACATCGGGTAATAATCATGCTGGGGATGACACCGCCGCTTACGACAGAATAGAAGTAATAAGAGGAGCTAACGGCCTAATGACAGGCGTCGGCAACCCGTCTGCGACAGTCAACTATATTCGTAAACGCCCAGGTGCAAATAACGAACTAAGCCTTGTAGCCACGGCCGGCAGCAACGACCTATATCGTTTAGAAGCCGATGCCACTTACCATATCGACGACACATTCTCGGCTCGTGCTGTTTTGGTTAATCAAGACCAAAATTCGTATCTAGACCGCTACGGTCGTAAAAATCAACTATTGTACGTGTTTGTAAATGCAGACTTGTCAGACAACACGCAGCTATCGTTAAGCCACAGCTACAACAATAGCGACGCCACGGGCAATTTGTGGGGCGCTCTACCCTTATTTTACACCGATGGCAGTGCAACAAACTATTCACGCAATACCAGCACTTCAGCAAATTGGTCAAATTGGCAAGTACAAAACCACAATACTGTGTTTGAGCTTAGCCACATCATTAACAACGACTGGCGCTTGCGTGCCACTTACTCGCATAAACAGGCAGAAGAAGACAGCGAATTGTTTTACGTTTTTGGCACGCCCAATCGCGAAACAGAACAAGGCTTAACCGGCTATGCCAGCGAATATATACTAGATGATCAGAGCGATTTGTATGATATTTACCTAGACGGTGACTTTCGATTACTTGGGCGCGATCATCAGTTAGTGGCTGGGCTTAATTACTCAACCCTCGAGTACACCGACCGCTCCTTATATGACTTCACCACGGGTAATGGTTTTCCGTCTATTCCTAACCTAAATACATGGTCGGGCGATGCCGTATTCCCTACCCTAATCGACGGTGAAGCTGGCAGTGATATCAAACAAAAGCAAAAAGCAATTTACTTTACCAGCCGATTAAACTTAAGTGATGGCCTACACCTTATGCTTGGCGGGCGCTATAACGAGTGGGAAGTAAGCGGCATATCATACAGCGTCGACAGAACCGTGAGTGATTCAGACTTTATACCTTACACCGGAATTGTGTATGACATTACCGAAAACACCAACATCTATGCAAGTTACACCGAAACCTTTCAAGCTCAAAACGAACTTGATATTAACAATCAACAGCTCGCCCCTGTTACCGGCAAAAGCCAAGAAATAGGCATTAAAACCAGTATTTTTGATGACAACGCGGTGGCCAGTTTTGCCTACTTTGACGTGCAGCAAGTCAACCTTGCGGTTGCCGACCCTACTACCATCAATTTACCTCCTACCGAGCAACGTTTTATTGGCAGCGATGGTATCAGCAGCCACGGGTTTGAGTTTGACTTGGCGGGTGAGATATTGCCTGGCCTCAATGCCAGCATAGGCATTACTGATTTTACCATTAGCGGTGACGATTTAGTCGCCAGTTATACCCCGAGCACTATGGTTAAAATCGCCAGCGTTTACGATGTGCAGCAAATCGAAGGTTTGTCTATTGGTCTTAATGTGAGATGGCAAGATGATATATCTCGTTCACAAGGCTTTGTGGGCGATGAATTTAGCAATGCAGGCGACGAAATTATTACGCGCCAAGACGCGTATGCACTCGCCGATTTGCTGATTCGCTATGAGGTAAATGAGCAGGTAGCCATTAACTTTAATGTGTTTAACCTCGGCGACGAAAAATACTTAAACGGATTGTACTGGGCACAGAGTTTTTATGGTGCACCGCGCACATTTAGTGCGAGCCTGTCTTGGAAAATATGATGTTTTGCTATGTTAAACCACAGCCAATAGGTCGAGCCTACGGGCTTGACTTGGAGGGTTTATGAGAAAAACACTCTTTAAATGGCACTCATACTTTGCCCTAATTGCCATGATACCGGTGCTTGTGATTTCTATTACAGGCAGCCTATTGGTGTTTAAAGTTGAAATAGACAGCTTGCTCAGGCCGCATCATATGGTGGTTGAGCCTAACCAAAATGCACAAAGGCAAAGCTTAGATACTTTAATGAACAAGGTTAGCGGGCAGCATAGCGATTGTGCCTTAGCCGGTTGGGAACTATTTGATGATGGCAGCCGCTCTGATACCGCTTACGTCATCAAAAAAGGAACTGACACATGGTACAAGTTATATCTCGATCAATATCAGGGCACGCTTTTGTCACAACCTCAGCCGATGGAGCACTACATAACCGACTGGTTACTTGAACTGCATTATTCCTTTCTGCTCAATTTTAGCGGCACCGTTATTGGCGCGACATTTGGCTTGATAATGCTATTTTTAGGTGTGAGCGGTATTATTTTGTATCGCAACTTTTGGCGCAAGCTGTTCACATTTAGGTTTAAAGCCGCCATGCGTATTTGGCTGAGCGACCTGCATAAAATGGTCGGCATTATTGCCAGCCCCTTGTTTATTTTGATTGCTTTTACGGGTGTGTATTGGAATATTTCTATTATTAGCCACGAAGTATTAGAGCACGGTTTTGAAGAAGAACACGTATTGATGACATCGGCTTATCATAGCAACAGTATTTCGTTTGAGGCACTGCGCCTTGATGCAAGCGAACAAATTAAGAGCTTTGAGGCGACTTATTTAGCCATTCCGAACGAGCCTGATATGCAAATTACATTTTTTGGCGAAGTAGACACACACAACCCGTTTATTAGCCAATACGCAAGTATGGTGACATACGACAAAACCAGCGGCCAATTAGTGACCGCCTACGATATTAGAGATGCCAGCATATGGGCGCTTATTGACGACAGCACACGTAAGCTACATTTTGGTTATTTTGCGGGTATTTGGTCAAAAATAGTGTGGTGTATTATTGGCTTGAGCCCGCTCATATTGGCAATAAGCGGGCTAGTGATGTACTTGCTACGTACTCGCAAACAAGGCCGAACGCAAAGAAGCAAGCGCTCGCTTAAGCACGGGTATGGCCTAAATGCTTGAGCGCTTGAGTACTTAAACGCTTAGGCCTTTTCAATGAACATCGCATCGCCATAACTGAAAAAGCGATACTCTTGTTCGATTGCTTGAGAATAAGCTTGCATCACATGGTCGCGCCCAGCAAAAGCGCTAATTAGCATCATCAAGGTCGACTGAGGCAAATGAAAGTTTGTGAGCATACAGTCGACCACTTTAAAGGTGTAACCTGGGTAAATAAAAATATTCGTATCAGACAAGAAGGGCTCTATGAGCGCTTCGCTTGCCGCTGCGGCAGACTCTAAAGACCTTACCGATGTTGTACCAACTGCCACAACTCGCTTACCATTTGCTTTGGTTTGCTTAACTAAATCAACGACTTGTTCGCTCACTTCGGCAAACTCAGCGTGCATCTGGTGATCTTCAATATTGTCGACCCGCACAGGCTGAAAGGTGCCAGCGCCAACGTGCAAAGTAACAAAAGCAGTATTTACGCCCTTGGCTTTGAGCTTCGCTAGTATTTCATCATCAAAATGTAAACCTGCCGTAGGGGCGGCAACCGCGCCGGGCTTTTGGTTATAAACAGTTTGGTAACGTTCTTTGTCTGAGTCTTCGTCGGGGCGGTCTATGTATGGCGGTAAAGGCATGTGGCCGTGCGCTTCTAATAAGTCAAAAATGTTGTCATCTCCCGAAAATTCGAGATGAAATAAAGCATCTTGACGACCAAGTACGGTGGCTTGTAAACCGCCTTCTAGTGTTAATACAGCATCGGCCTTGGGTGATTTACTTGATTTGATATGCGCTAAGGCCGTGTTATCGCTGAGTATACGCTCAAGCAATATTTCAACTTTACCGCCGGTTTCTTTTTGTCCAAACAAGCGCGCAGGAATGACACGAGTATTATTAAAGACCAATAAATCACCGGGTTCGAGCAAATCGAGGATGTCTAAAAACTGACCATGATTAGTTTGCCCCGTTGTTCCATCAAGCTGCAGCATACGCGAGGCGCTGCGTTGCTCGGCAGGATATTTCGCAATTAAATGTTCAGGTAGTTCAAAATCAAAATCGGTTACTTTCATGTTTTGTATGTGTCGTCTAATTAGCGGTAAAAGAAAACGCGTTATATGCGCCTAAGAATGCTGGTTTATATGAAAATGCGCCAGTAAAGTTTAGAAACAGATACAGTAAATTGTTCTAAATACGTATTTTTTAATATACCTGCGGACAAGCTGTGATACCCATAAAAGGGTGCGAAGTATAAACCAATCTTCTATTATGATCATGAAATTTCAGACATCTCCCTATGTCATTTTTAACCCGATATTCTGTTTAAAGACTATCGGGTTTGTTTTATCTCCCCCTTTCAAGTCACCCAACGCTTGTATTTATAAGCTTTTTTAACGACACTATTGCGCATAAGGATTTTTGATGAGAGCGCAAAGTTATTCAGATGCAAACGTGGGTAAAAGTTAGAAAACTAATGACGCTGTATTTCTCGCAAATGCGATGGTACGTGGTGGTTGCCATGTTGCTATTCTACGCAGCAAGTAGCTATTTGTTTTTGTTTTTAGCGGGCGAAGAAGCCCTACTCGACATTCATGATTATGTGTATTGGCTGATTGTGACTGGGTCAACCGTTGGTTATGGCGATATGTCGCCAAGTACGCCTGCCGGCAAGTGGTTGGTATCTTTATATGTAATTCCTATGGGTCTTTCTATCTTTGCATTGGTGTTAGGCCGAGTGGCAAGTTGGGTAAGTTTACAGTGGCAAAAAGGAGCAAAAGGTTTGAACGCGTTAAATGTAGAAAACCATATATTAGTATTAGGTTGGAACGGTAAAAGAACAGAGCAACTTATTCGCCTATTGCTCATAGAGAAACAAAACACCGTCGACAACCCCGACATAGTGCTGTGCGTGCGGGCAGATATTACTAACCCCATGCCCGGCGACATCGAGTTTGTGAAGGTTGATTCGTTCAACCAAGATGAAGACATGGACAAAGCCTGCGTGAGCACGGCAGCGACTATTCTAATCGATAATCCACAAGATGACATGACCATGACTAGTGCGCTTTATTGCTCAAAGCGAAATAAAGACGCACATAAAGTGGCTTATTTTGAAGACGAAAGCTTAGTGGGCCTATTGCGTCAGCATTGCCCCGAAATTGAATGCACACCAAGCGTTGCCGTCGAAATGCTTGCGAAATCTGCATTTGACCCGGGTTCGAGTTTGCTTCATCACGACTTACTCGACGTATATGAAGGCCAAGCGCAATTTTCGTCAATGATTCCTGACGGTATTGAAACCTTAACTGTTAAAGACATCTTCTATTATTTAAAAGAAAAATACGACGCTATTTTTATCGGTATTGCGAGCGACCACGACATTCATAAAATAGTCGTTAACCCCGAGCTATCCAGTAAACTAGCGGCTGGCGACAAAATTTTTTATATTGCAAGCAAGCGCATCAACAACATAAATTTTAAAGCCATACCACGTCAAACAAGTAACCTTCAGTCATAAATTGATACGTTTTGCTACTTACAATCGGGCGAGTATTTGCATAGAATGCGAGTCCGATTTGTATTTCAATGCAGTAGAGATAATCACGTGACAGAGCAAGAGCAACCTAAAAAACAGCAGTCTGGCTTTTTTGGTAACCTAATATTTAATATCGCAATTCCTGTTGTGATTATGTCTTACTTAAGTTCAGAAGAATATTTAGGGCCGATGTGGAGTGTTGTTGTTGCCCTCGCATTTCCTTTGGTTTACGGCTTAATTGAGCTAAAGAAAACCAAGAAAGTTAATATATTTTCTGTGCTGGGCATTATTAGCGTATTAATGACGGGCGGCATCAGTTTGCTTAAACTGCCAGCAGAATACATGGCGATAAAAGAAGCTACCATCCCGGCACTTATTGGCCTTGCGGTTATCATTACCCAATTTACAAAAAAACCTCTCGTTAAAGCATTAATTCTTAACGACACTTTAGTTAACTGGGATAAGCTAAACGCGCGCTTAGCAGAAAAAAACGCCACTGAAACATTTAACAGTAAAGTGGCGGTAAGCTCTTATATCGTGGCGAGTTCGTTCTTTTTGTCGTCTGCACTTAACTACGGTTTAGCAAAATGGATTTTAGTATCTGAACCAGGCACTACCGCATATACAGAAGAATTAGGCCGTATGACTGCATTGAGCTACCCAGTAATCGTCATCCCGAGCATGATTTTATTAATCACAGCGCTAGTATATTTATTTAAACAAATCTCAACCGTCACCGGCGACCCAATCGAAGAGTTTTTGAATCAATAGTTTATACAAAACACGCTTTTTAGCTAAGTTCAGGTTATTTCTGCGCAACACATCGTCATTCCCGTTTAACTACCGTCATCCCGTCGAAGGACGGGATCTACTTGGAACACGGTGGAATCAGATAGTTAGACGATGTGTTGGGAGGTTCCCGCCTGCGCGGGAATGACGTGGCCCACGCGGGAATGACGGTTTGGTTTAAGGTCTTTGATCTAACAAATCAAAGATTTTGTGGGCAATATCGGTGTTGTTTTGATTACCTTCAAATATTGCAGCGCGTGGGCCAAAAGCAAACACTTGCACATCTACGCCGGTGTGGCCTGAGGTTGTCCAGCCGGTGTTGGTGCGTTTGTTAATGACTTCTTTTAGCACGCCTTCAACGTCGCGGCTGCCCATATTTTCGTTTATTGCATTGATAAACGCGGCGTCTGCTTCATCAAGGCTAAAACCAAACATGCTTTGCGCATATTCAGCTTTGGTATCTTGTGTAACAATTGCTTTTGCAATTTCGGATACAGACGCGTTGAAGCCTTTTAAGTATTGAGGTTCCCACTTGTAGTCGCCGTTAGCGCCTATTGTCATGCCGCCGGTGCTGTGGTCTGCGGTTAATATTACTAAGGTGTCGGGGTTGCTTTGCACATACTCGTATAAGTATTCCATGGTTTTAGCTAGGTCGTGCATTTCGGCCATGGCTGAGGCGATTTCATTGCCGTGCCCTGCCCAATCTACTTGGCTCGCTTCCAGTAATAAAAAATAGCCGTTGTCGTTGCCCGACACATCACTTGCTAAATAAGGCACAATTGCGCGAGTCATGGTATTTAAACGCAGTGGGTCAACGTCATCAAGTGCCCACGGCACACTGTTATCGCCAAACAAACCTAAAACAGGTTTATCTGCTTTGATAGAGTCGAGTTGTTCATATTTGTCGATATATTGATAACCATCTGCTACAAACTCTTCAACAAGGTTACGGTCGTCACGCATAAAGTAGCTCCAACCCGCGCCAAGCATAATATCGGCAAGGTGTTCACCGTTAATGCGGTCGTCATAAAAGCTATCAGCAATTTCGTTATAATTGCGTCGTGCTTCATTGGCTACCATGTAAGATGCGGGTGTGGCATGTACAATATGCGAGGTCACCGCTAAACCCGTTTTCATACCTAGCTTGTGCGCGCGATGTAAAACAGTTTCGACCGGCACTTTATCAACGCCCATTCCGATTGCGCCATTGTAGGTTTTGATACCTGCCGCTAAAGCCGTTGCGCTTGCTGCAGAGTCGGTTACCAAACCTGATTGCTCGTGCGGATATGTACGAGCGCTGCCCACGAGTATTTTGTCAAAAATAGTGGGCTCTATATTTTTAGTCTCAGGGTTGTCATTAAAATAACGATACGCTGTGACATAAGCTGGTCCCATGCCGTCGGCAACCACCATAATAATATTTTTGGGCGGGGTTTGAGAGCTTGCAAGTGCTTTGTTTACACCAGAATGAGTGCTAGACACTTTTGTATCATTGCTGTTATGCCCAAGGTTTTTATCTGTACTACTGGTGTCAACAATAATGCATGCGTTTAAGCTGACACTTAAGCCTAATACACACACTATTTTACTGATGATATTTAACTGAAAGCTCATGCTGGTATCCAATAAAAAGAAATCTATGACGCTTAAATTTTAGCACAAAGCATTTGAATGACATCGCTTTTTAATAAAATAAATGAATTTAAAAAAGCTAAAAACGAGTGAATTAAGTAACAATTAGGTCGTTAAACAAAAGCAAGCTAGGCAAAGTGCCGTCGCGCAAATTGATCACAAGACTTAGGTCAAACGTGTAAATTAAAATGCCCAGTAAAGCAAATAATTAAAAGGTAAGGGGTATCCGTGTTATCTAAAAACATTCCATCAAAAATATTGCAAAAGGTATGGCTTGGTTTATGTCTAGCAACCTTCAGTTTTATCGCCACCTCACAAACAGATGCAGATAAACCTGCCGATATGTCGATATTTCAGCCCAGCGATATATTTGAGCTAGAAGTCGCTAACGATCCGCAAGTATCCCCTAACGGCAAGTATGTAGTTTACGTAAGACGCTCCAACGATATTATGAACGACAACACGCGTTCAAGCATTTGGATTGCCGACACTGCTGGCAAACAGCATAGGCCGTTGTTATCCTCCGGCGATAACCACTATTCGCCGCGCTGGTCGCCCGACGGCACTCGCCTCGCCTATATTTCAAGCAGTGACGGCACACCACAGCTTTATGTGCGTTGGATGGATACAGCGCAAACAGCACTTGTTACCAACATAGCGTCGTCGCCTTCATCGCTTACTTGGGCGCCTAATGGTAAAAGCCTAGCATTTACCATGAGTGTTTCAGTTAAAGAAAAACCTTTTAGCGTTAATATGCCCGACAAACCTAAAGGCGCAAATTGGTCCCCCCCATTCCAATACATCACTAAAGCCCGTTACCAAGCCGACGGTCGCGGTGTACTTGAGCCTGCTTATACGCATATATTTGTTGTGCCTAGCGAAGGCGGAACCGCTCGCCAATTAACCTCTGGCGCGTATCATCACCGTGGGTCACTAAGTTGGACACCCGACAGTCAAACCCTCTTTTTTGCCGCCAACCGCAGCGAAAACTGGGAATACGAATCAGTAAAATCCAATATCTATTCAGTTAATTTGCGCGGCGATATCACACAAATCACCGATTATACAGGCGGCGCTACTAGCCCAGTGGTTTCACCTAACGGCAAGCTTATCGCCTATTCCAAGCGTGACGATAAATTACTTGCATATCGTAATCGCTATTTGCATGTCATGAACATCGATGGCAGTAACGACACAAACCTGACAAAAAATATAGATAACTCCGTTTCCAATTTCTATTGGAAAGGCAACAGTGGGCTGTATTTTCAGCAGATGCTAAGAGGTGTCACCCAAGTTGATTATGTAAGTTTGTCGGGCAGAGTGAGTGAAGTTGTTGGCGGTTTAGGCGGTCAGTCTTTAGGGCGCCCCTACACCAGCGGCGACTTCTCATATGCCGACGACGTGGTTGCCTTTACCAAAGGGCGTTTCGACAGACCTGCCGACATATATGTGCAAAAAGGTAGCAAGCAAATACAGCTTACCCAGTTAAACGAAGACCTATTTGCCCACAAAGACATGGGGGCAATTAAAGAAATCACTTATAACTCGTCTATCGACGGTGAAGAAATTCATGGCTGGTATGTGCTTCCGCCAAACTATGACGCAAGCAAACAATACCCACTGATTATCGAAATTCATGGTGGCCCGCATTTAGCCTATGGACCGCATTTTTCTGCAGAAGTACTCCGAATGGCCGCACAAGGATACATCGTATTTTTTAATAACCACCGTGGTAGCACAGGCTATGGTGAGCGCTTCGCCTTGCTATTACAAAACAAGTATTCTTCAAAATATGATTTTGCCGACCATATGTCGGGTGTTGATGCGCTTATCGATAAAGGCTTGATTGATGCTAACAACCTGTTTATTACAGGCGGCAGCGCAGGCGGCATTGCCACCGCTTATGCAATTGGTTTAACCGACAGATTCAACGCAGCGGTAGTGGCTAAGCCGGTTATTAATTGGCTGTCTAAGGTGTTAACTGCCGACAGCGGCTTATATCAAATACCGCATCAGTTTCCGGGCATGCCGTGGGAACATGTTGAACACTACTGGGAGCGTTCGCCCTTATCTTTAGTGGGCAATGTAAAAACACCTACCATGTTACTAACAGGTGTTGAAGACAAACGCACGCCTATGTCTGAAACAGAGCAGTATTATCAAGCACTTAAGCTATTAAAGGTCGACACGGTGCTGGTTAAAGTTCCTGAAGCCTCGCACGGTATTGCCGCCAGACCATCAAGAATGGTCGGCAAAATCGAAAATATTTTGGCCTGGTTTGAACGCTACAAGAAGGAAGGCGCTCAGTCAGAAAATAAATAATACTAATGGCGCATCGTTTTTTCATTACTTTTTTGTATAATGGCGACTCGACGTAAAGCGTAATTGTTTATTTACTCAGGTAAAACAACGATACAAGCTTCATTGACAGCCGCCAAGCAATGCATAAGGACAGTTTTGAACATAGCCAAGGTTGATTTAAACTTACTCGTTTACTTAGATGTTTTGCTGCGCGAAGGCAGCGTTACTAAAGCTGCAAATCAGTTAGGCATTACCCAACCTGCAATGAGCAATGGTTTGAAGCGATTGCGCGATTTGTTAAAAGACCCCCTGCTGGTGCGGACCAGCGACGGAATGACGCCAACCAAACGTGCAATAGAACTACAACCCACCATTAGGGAAGTATTAGCCAAGTTAGAATCAAGCATTCAACCCGACGTAGAGTTTGATCCTAAAACAAGTAATCGTACCTTTAGGATCATGACAAGTGATTACGCAGAGTCTACCTTGCTACTGTCGTTAATCGGACAGCTCTCGAGTCTAGCCCCTAATATAACGCTCGACCTTATTACTCCAAGCGACGTTACCTTTCATGATGTTGAGCAAGGTAAAGTCGATATGGCGATTAATCGATTTGAAGAACTGCCTCTATCGTTTCATCAAAAAGTGGTGTGGTACGACAGTTTTTCGTGCGTAATTAGCAGTGACCACCCGCGCGCAGACAACTTCGACCTACAGCAATACTTAGCAGGCCAACATATTTGGGTCAGTAAAACAGGTTTTGGTGTAGGCGTAGGCATTGACCCTACCGAGGTACAAAAACTCGGTTGGGTAGACGCCGAGCTTACCAAAATTGGCAAGCAACGCGATATCCGAGTATTTACGCGCCATTACCATGCAGCCCTGCAAATGGCGAAAGCACAAAACCTGATTGCCACCTTACCAACGCGTGCCGCCCAGATATTTAAAGACGATCCAGCGATAAAAATAGTCGCCCCGCCTTTTGATATACCGCCCATTGCGTTAAAAATGGCGTGGAGTGCCCTGCTTCATCATGATGCAGGCCACATATGGCTGAGGCGATTAATTCGCGATGTTGCAAATAAAATGGCCGATTAGGCTTGACGCCCATAACAATCAACGTTAAATTCATACTCATATTAACTCACAGGAGCAAACATGACATTACGTACATCACAAAATCAGTGTATTTTTGTTACGACTATTCTGCTGCTCCTACCTTTGGCCAAATTAGTGCACGGGTAAAGAGTGAACGACGAATTCTAAAACCCGTGCTAGCACGGGTTTTTTTATGGCTGATTTTCAAACAGTATTTTGCTATTGTACGCGCCACTTTTAAAGCGCCTAGCCAATGCAACAAGCTGCCAAAAATGAGCCGGTTTTTTGTGATAAGCGCGTGAAAAAGTTGCTTATCAACTTATAACTTAGCAAGTCAATTAAAGGTATATCTATGAGCAATCAAGTGATTATTTTCGACACCAGCTTACGTGATGGCGAACAAGCCCTACCCGCAAGTTTAAGCGTACGCGAAAAGCTGCAAATTGCTCTGATGCTCGAGCGACTTGGCGTTGATGTAATTGAAGCAGGGTTTCCGGTGTCTTCGCCTGGCGACTTTGAGTCGGTAAGACTTATCGCTCAAGAAGTGAAAAATGCACGCGTATGCGGATTATCTCGCGCGCTTGAAAAAGACATCGATGCATGTGGTCAGGCAATGTCGGTGGCCGAAGCTTTTAGAATACATACGTTTATTGCGACGTCTGATATTCATGTAGATACCAAACTCAGAAAATCGCAAGACGAAGTCGTCGAGATGGCGGTTAAAGCCATTAAACATGCTAGCAAATATACCGACGATATTGAGTTTTCTTGTGAAGACGCTGGGCGTACGCACATCGACTATTTGTGCCGCATGGTCGAGTCAGCAATTAATGCAGGCGCTACTACGGTCAATATCCCCGACACGGTGGGCTATACAATACCTTCAGAATTTGGCGGTATTATTCAAACCCTATTTAACCGTGTGCCGAATATTGATAAAGCAATAATATCGGTGCATTGCCACAACGACCTAGGCTTGGCGGTCGCCAACAGTTTAGCTGCAGTTGAGCATGGCGCACGTCAAGTAGAATGCACAGTTAATGGTATTGGTGAGCGCGCCGGCAATTGTTCGTTAGAAGAAATTGTTATGACCTTAAAAACCCGCCAGCAAAAACTCAATTTAGAAACCAATGTGCGCAGCCAAGAAATTCATAAGGCGTCAAAGCTCATTAGTCAGCTGTGCAATATGCCCGTGCAAGCTAACAAAGCGATTGTAGGCGCAAATGCGTTTAGTCACTCATCGGGCATACACCAAGATGGGGTGCTCAAGGGTCAAAACACCTACGAAATCATGACCCCTGAAAGCGTTGGCATTAATAAAAATGTATTAAACCTAACCTCACGCTCTGGACGTCATGTGATTAAGCATCGCTTGGGCGAACTTGGTTACGGCCCCGACGAATATGACTTAAATAATATATACGATTCGTTTTTGCGTCTTGCCGACAAAAAAGGACAAGTATTTGATTACGACCTTGAGGCACTTTTGTTTTTTGACCAGCAAAAACATGAACAAGCTTTTTACAAGCTTAAATATTTACACGCCACCTCGGGTCATCAAATTATTCCATCGGCCACCGTTACTGTGCAGGCTGGCGACAAGGAAATCACCCAAGCTGCCACTGGCAACGGACCAGTAGATGCCGCGTTTAAAGCCATCATTGCGGCTATCGATGGTCACGACCTAGACGTGGTCGACTTTAAGCTCGACTCAAAAGGTGAAGGCGCCGATGCCCTATCTCAAGTAAGCGTTATTGTTGAATATAATGGCCGCCGCTTTAATGGTATTGGGCTGGCGACAGACATCGTTGAAGCAGGGGTAAAAGCCCTAATTTTTGTAATTAATAACACCTATTTAGCTGACCAAATCGATCAGCAAAAACAAGTAAAAGTAGCAGGAGTATAAATGAGCGCTAATTCTCAAGAAGCAAATACAGGGACGCAAAACGCAAAGTCGTCATACAAAATTGCCGTGCTCGCCGGTGATGGCATTGGCCCAGAAGTAATGACCCAAGCGCTAAAAATACTCGATGTAGTGAGCGAAAAATGCAATATAAAGTTTGACTGCAATGCCTACCCAGTAGGAGGTTTTGCCATAGATACCGAAGGCGAAGCGCTACCTAGAAGTACACTAGCCGGTTGCGAACAAGCAGACGCTATTTTGTTTGGTTCTATTGGCGGCCCCAAATGGGATAACCTGCCGCTTGAAAAACGTCCAGAGCGCGCCGCTCTATTAACCTTGCGCAGCCATTTTGATTTATTCAGTAACTTGCGCCCAGCAAAAATTTATAAAAGCTTGGCGCATTTATCGCCGCTGCGGGCAGATATTGCCCAAAACAATGTCGATGTGTTGGTTGTGCGCGAATTAACCTCAGGCATTTATTTTGGTCAACCTAAAGGCCTAGAAGGTGAAGGCGAACAAACTAACGCGTTTGATACCATGCGGTATTCTAAAGCTGAAATTAGACGCATTGCACAATCTGCTTTTGATGCAGCAAGTAAACGCGGTAACAAAGTGACCTCTGTTGATAAAGCCAATGTATTGGTTACCAGCCGTTTGTGGCGTGAGGTGGTTGAAGAGGTTGCCGCTGATTATCCGCAAGTGTCTTTGGAGCATATGTATATTGATAATGCGACTATGCAACTGGTGGCCAACCCCGGTCAGTTTGACGTATTATTATGTTCTAATTTGTTTGGTGACATATTGTCTGACGAGTGCGCAATGATAACCGGCTCTATGGGTTTACTGCCCTCTGCGAGTATTAACGCAAAAGGCTTTGGTATGTACGAACCAGCAGGTGGATCAGCGCCTGATATTGCTGGCAAAGGCATTGCCAACCCGGTTGCACAAATTTTATCTGCGGCAATGATGTTACGTTACAGCTTAGGCTTAAATGATGCGGCCGACATGATTGAAAATGCCGTGGTACAAACACTCACCGATGGCATTTTAACCGCCGAACTACTCGCCCCTGCAGAGCGTAACAACGCTAAATCCACGAGTGAAGTGGGCGATTACATTATTAGCAAGTTATAAGGAACTACAATGCCAAGCACTTTGTACCATAAAATTCTCGATGTACATATTGTAGAGCAAGTTGGCGACGATCTTTTACTATACATTGACCGCCACTTAATACACGAAGTTACCACGCCACAGGCCTTTGCTGGACTGGCTGAAAAGGGGCGCAAAGTGCGCCGCCCTGACCTTACCTTTGGCACCATGGACCACAGTATATCAACACGCTCGCTTGCGCTTGATGCATGCGGCCCGCAAAACGAACTCCAGCTCAATACGCTTGCCACTAACTGCGCTCAGCACAATATTGAACTGTACCCAGTGGGCCACAAAAACCAAGGTATTGTGCACGTTATTGGCCCGCAGTTAGGCTTAATACATCCTGGCATGACTGTAGTATGCGGCGACTCACACACCGCTACTCACGGTGCTTTTGGTGCCCTTGCCTTTGGTATTGGCACCTCGCAAGTTGAGCATGTATTAGCGACACAAACGCTTAAACAATCTACTGCGAAAAGTATGAAGGTAGAGGTAAATGGCAAGTTGCCTTTAGGCGTAACAGCGAAAGACATTATACTCGCGATTATTGGCAGAATTGGGCACGCTGGCGCAACGGGTCATGTAATAGAGTACTGCGGCGATGCCATAAGCGATTTGTCGATGGAACAGCGCATGACAATTTGTAATATGAGCATTGAAGCTGGCGCAAAAGCGGGGCTTATTGCACCCGACGATAAAACGATTGAATACATACAAGGTAAAGAGTTTGCGCCAAAAGACGCGCATTGGGATGATGCAGTGGCCTATTGGAAATCACTATACTCCGATAGCGACGCCACTTTCGATACCGTTGTTACCCTGGCGGCTGCAGACATTCAGCCTCAAGTCACGTGGGGCACTAACCCTGGCCAAGTGGTTGGCATAAACGACACTGTGCCTTCACCCGATAGCTTTACCGATAGCGTCACAAAAGAGTCGGCAATGAAAGCGATTAAATATATGGGTTTAGAAGCCGGACAAGCCCTTAGCGATGTTGATGTATCGCATGTATTTATAGGCTCGTGTACCAATAGCCGAATTGAAGATTTACGCGCAGCTGCACAGGTTGCCGCCAAGGGTAAAGTCGCACAAGGCGTTACTGCTATTGTGGTACCGGGCTCTGTGCTCGTTAAAAAACAAGCAGAAGACGAAAAGCTAGACCGCATATTTATTGATGCTGGGTTTGAATGGCGCTTACCGGGCTGCTCAATGTGCTTGGGTATGAACGACGATGTATTGCAAGAAGGTGACCGCTGCGCCTCAACCAGCAACCGTAACTTTGAGGGGCGTCAAGGACGCGGAGCGCGCACACACCTTGTGAGCCCAGAGATGGCGGCCGCTGCTGCCTTAAACGGAAAATTCACCGATGTACGTGCAATGGGAGAAAAAGCATGAGCCCAATTAATATAGTGTCGGGCACGGCTGCTTGTCTAGATCAGGCCAATATAGATACCGACCAAATTATACCAAAGCAGTTTTTAACTGGCGTAACCCGCGCAGGTTATGGCGTAAACCTTTTCCACGATTGGCGCTATTTGTCAGATAGTACAAATGGCAAACGCCCTAACCCAGAGTTTGCGCTGAATAACCCGAAGTACAAAGGGGCGAAAATACTCATTACTCGCGAAAACTTTGGCTGTGGATCCAGCCGTGAGCATGCCCCTTGGGCGCTTGCAGACTATGGCTTTGATGCCATTATTGCGACGAGTTTTGCAGATATTTTTTATGGCAATAGTATTAATAATCAATTGTTGCCACTTACCTTAACTAACCCAGAAATTGACAGCTTAATGACTGCGGTAGAAGCTGACGCAAATGTGACGATAACAATTAACCTAGAAGAGCAAAGCGTAAAATGCGGTGACCTGCACTATAGCTTCGATATTGCTCCTCATCATAAAAATAATATGCTTAAAGGATTGGATGCCATAGGCCAAACACTCGAGCTATCCTCAAATATCAAAGAATTTGAAGACAAAAGGAAAATTTGGCTTTAATAAAAGTCATTCTTGCCGATAAATTACAATAAGAAGTAACACACATTTAATCATTAGTGCGATGTGAGCTTTGCTCACATCTCTATTTTATTGAGAATTATGAAAAAGACTGTTCCTATTACTGAACTCCAAGTTGGCATGTTTGTGAGCGCGATCACAAAGTCCAAGACCAACTTAACGGTTAAAAGTCAAGGTATGATCCGTTCTCAAAAAACTATCGATTCGCTGACCGTGCGTGGCATTCTTGAGTTTGAAATTGACCTTGAAAAAAGTGAATGTAAAATCCCTGAGCCTGCTCCAGCAGCCCCTCAAGCCCCCGAACGGAAGCGCCCTGAGCCTCGAAAAATAATTAGTTTTGAGCAACATCAAAAAGAATTAGCTGCAGCCGACAGGTTATATACCGAAGCGCGCGAAGTGCACAGTAAATTTATTAGGCAATTAAAAAGCGGACAAGCGCCCGACTTCGATAGCTTAAACAACCTCTCTCAGGAAATTATTGATAAAGTCTTTGAGAACTCAGATGCACTTGCTTGCTTAATAATGCTTAAAGAGTCGAGTGACTATTTAGTGGAGCACGCCTTGAACTGCTCAATTTTGATGAGTTTGTTTGCTAAATACAAAGGGTTTTCGCAGGCTGATATAGAAGACTTAACCCTAGCCGGTTTGCTAATGGATTGTGGCATGGCTGCCCTGCCCGCCGAGCTTACTTCCAGAACCGATACCTTTAGCGAAGCAGACCATATACTAGTGCGTACCCATGTCGACATCGGACTAGAAATTGCCGAACGCTACGGGGATTTACCTTCCACTGTGCTCGACATTATCAAAAACCATCACGAACGTATCGACGGCTCTGGTTACCCTAAGGCCAAACTTGCCGATAACATTAGCGTGCATGCTCAAATGGCGTCAATTGCAGATGTGTATGATGCTATGCTGACTGACAAAACGTATCGCTCGTCAACCTGTGCACAAGAATCCCTTGAATTTTTACAAAACGACTCAGGGTTTGATACTGATTTAGTCAATGAGTTTATACAAGCCATTGGCTTGTTTCCGGTAGGCTCACTAGTGCATTTAAAAAGTGGGAAACTGGCTATTGTTGTTCAAAGAAACCGCCAAAACCCCTTAACCCCCACCGTTATGACCTTCTATAGTATCCGTGGTAAACACCATACCGAAATGAAACGCATCGACCTTAAACGTCAAACAAGCGACAAAATAGTCGGCAGTGTCACCCCAGAAGAATTTGACATTAACCTACCGAAGTTTTTTAGAAGCGCGCTTTTACCCTTCTAAGTTGCAAGCAAAAACTACGTCATCCCGTCGAAAAGTTACGTCATCCCGTCGAAGGACGGGATAATCTACCAGTCGGTAAGCGCATTCATCGTAAAATCACGTTCTCTAAACGACAGCACCACTTTTTCGGACTCAATTTGTTTAATTAATAAGCCGTCGGTGATGTATTCGCCCTCTCCTAAACGGCGACCGTTTACTCTTACCCAGCGATCTTGTGGGTTAGAGGCATACATATGCGCGCTAAAGCTCATACTCGGCATTTGCGTCAAAATGGCCGGGGTAAGTTGGTCTATACGTGGTAGCGTATTGAGGTCGGTGACTTGTAGGAAAGGCTCGGGCTCACTTATTGGCTGACTGTCGATAAGTTCTGCGGCCCGCTGTGCTCTGCGTAATAAATCATTATTAAAGTTGGTCACATTCGGCTCAGTTATTGTTGTAAAGCCGGGCGCATTGGTAATTACAGGATTTTCGTCTTCGGTAGGTGCATTTGCCTCTACTTGCTCTTGCTGATTGGCTTGATTCTGCTGCGTATCTTCAAGCTGTGCTTGCAAGCTACTTTGTGTGTCTTGTTCAGGCTCACTGCCTCGATACCCAAGCACCTGTTGGCCCGACTCTAAAATAACACCGTTGACGCTTTCGTACTGTCTGGCATCCGCATCGTCAGTCGGGGCGTTGCTTGGAGTAGTGTTTGGCTCACTAGTTGCTAATGCAGATGAGTCATATGAAGATATGCTCGGCGCTACCTCTGCTTGGGTTTCATTTTCAGTCGCGTTTGTTTGCGAGCCTCGCGCACCTGTTTGGTCATTGCCGCCTAGCTCTTCGCTTGACTGTGCCGAATTCGATTTATTGGCAGCAAGACTATCTAAGATCTTACTTTCAGAGTCTGGGTTTATTGCAAGAACACTTTCATCATCAGTATTGCCTGCCGCGTTATTAGTACTAGGCGCAACATAAAAATGCTGCGGTACACTCGCGCCTAACCAACCAATTCCTAAACCCAGTAAAACAAAGCCCAATAAGTAACCGTACGGTTTTCCGTATAAATTCCATTTAGACGGCATTTGGTCTACCGCCGGTAAAAACAATGAACGATGAAATTGTTGCGATAGCTGACGGTCAACGTCAGACACCTGTTTGTTAGTTGCTACAAGGCGTTGAGTCGCGGTTTGTTTATTTGTTTCTGTATTAGGAAGGGCTGTACTAGTATTCCCTTTTGAGCCTGCATCACCTGATAAATAACCGGGTGCATAAATATTAGGAGCGCTGTTATTGGTAGCATTGGGCGAGTTCGTTACATCACCTTCAAATTCAACGCTTAAACTCTGTGCAAGGTCAACTTCAACCTTAACAACGCCCATTTCTTGCAAGCCTTTAATCATATCAGGCGAGCGGATCATGCCAACCTTACGAATTTTCATTGGGCCTGCCTGCTCAATAACGCGAGTAACAAGCATGCCCGGTGTGAGTTCAGATACGGCTAATTGTTTAAGCATTAAAGCCTCCCGAAACAATCCTGATAGCCGCACCCACGATAACAGCAATAACAAAAGCACTTATGTAAATAGGCTTCCAATACGACTGCTGACGCTGCAAAACAATGTCGTCGCCTAGTACCTGAAAACTCGACGACACCATAATTTGATGGTCAACGAAGGGGCGCTGCAAAGAGTAGCCAAGGCTCAGCGCCCTGTCACACAGGAGATTAACCACTCGCGGAATACCGCCACTAATCGTAAACAGTTCGTTTATCGCCTTTTTAGTAAAGCAGCTTGCCATACCGCCAGCAACCGACCACCTATGCTCCACATATTGCGCCACTTCACTTTGCGTAAGCGGCAATAAATGATAACGCGCGGTAACTCGCTGAGCCAATTGGCGTAGCTCGTTGCGCCGAAGTAGTTGTTGTAATTCGGGCTGCCCAATTAACACCACTTTAAGTAGCTTTTCGCGGTTAGTTTCTAAATTGGTCAATAAGCGCAACTGCTCTAAAACTTCTGGCAATAAGTGCTGAGCCTCATCAATCAATAAAATGGTGTTTATGCCTTGTTCATGATTGCTAGCGAGTTTCGCCAAAATTTTATCGGTGTATACTTTTAAGCTTGCTGTGTTTGCATCATATGTAATGCCTAGCTCGTCACATACCGTAGCTAATAATTCGAGGGCAGACAATGTAGGGTTTAGTATAACCGCCATTTGCGTGTCGTCACCGAGCTCTTGCATCAGCTTTCGCGATACCGTGGTTTTACCTGTGCCCACCTCGCCAGTGAGCATTACAAAACCACCCGACTCATTTAAGCCAAAGGTAAGATGCGCAAGGGCTTGTTTATGCCGCGTGCTCATAAATAAATAATCAGGGTTTGGGGCAATCGAAAAAGGGTTGTCCGTTAACCCGTAGTAGTTTAAATACACGATATTTTCTTTTGGTTATTGGTATGCTTGCAGTAGTCGTAAATTACCATGTTTATTAAACTGCGTAAATTTTTTAGAATTACTTTCGAGATTAGGCCGCATATCAGGTAAACTGCGCGGCAATTAGGTAAGATTAATATAAGGTAATCCATTGAGCAGCTTCGACACCCTTGAACTAGATGACGAACTCCTTAGCGCAGTGCGCGATATGGGATATACGCAAGCCACCAGCATTCAGCAACTTGTGATCCCCGAGGCAATGGAAGGGCGCGATATTCTTGCTTGTGCACCTACTGGCACCGGTAAAACCGCTGCGTTTATTTTACCTATTTGTCAGTTTTTATTGGACTATCCTAATTCACGAAAAACCTCAGCTCGCGCCTTGGTGCTTGTACCCACTCGCGAACTCGCGTATCAGGTAGCAGAGCAAGCCAAATTAATGTGCAAGCATACCGACCTCACCTGCGGCGTGATCACCGGCGGCATCAACTACGGCACCGACACCGAGACCTTATCGCAACGTGTGGATATATTAGTTGCGACACCTGGCCGCTTACTCGAACATATTCAAAACGAAAAGTTTGACCTACGCGATATCGAATCATTAGTGTTAGATGAAGCAGACCGGATGCTCGACATGGGCTTTGCTACAGTAGTGAATCAAATTGCGAATGAAGCAAAGTGGCGTAAACAAACCATGCTGTTTTCTGCCACGCTTGAAGGCAAAGGCGTAAAACACTTCGCCAAAGAGATTTTAGAAGAACCGGTAGAACTTAGCGCAAGCCCGTCGCGCAAAGAAAAAGCCAAAACCTTACAGTGGTATCACCTATGTGACGACCGCGCCCACAAAGACCAATTGCTCGACTACTTACTCAAAAACGACGTAGAGTCGTGCATCGTGTTTGTCAAAACCCGCGAGCGTCTGCACGATTTAAAAGACCGCTTATTTAGCGAAGGCTTTAAAATTGCTTATTTGCAAGGCGAAATGCCACAAGACAAACGCATGGCGGCTTTAAAGAGCTTTAAAGATGGCGAAGTTAACATACTCATTGCAACCGACGTGGCTGCACGCGGTATCGATGTAGCCGAAGTATCGCACGTTATCAACTACGACATGCCGCGCAGCGCCGACGTTTACGTACACCGAATTGGCCGCACTGGCCGCGCTGGTGCTAAAGGCATTGCCATATCGTTGATTGAAGCGCACGACTTTAGATGGGTAGATAAGATTGCACGTTATACCCAAGATGCCTTTAAACCACGTGTTATTGAGTCGCTTAAACCTAAACACAAGCCGCCGGTAGTCACCAAAAAGAAAAAAGCAAAAGTCAAAAAAGGCGCTAAGAGCAAAGCAAAACCTAAGCGTAAGTCAGACAAAAAGAGTAAAGGCGCTCGCCCGTCTTCGCCTAAAGAATAAACACAAAAAATAAGCAAGGTGATGCATGAATAAGATTGTACTAGCAACCGGTAACCCCGGCAAAGTCGCTGAATTTGCGGGTTTGTTTACTGACTATAGCATTGACGTATTGCCGCAATCAGAATTTGCGGTGCCCGACGTACCCGAAACCGGCACAACTTTTGTCGAAAATGCCATTATCAAAGCACGCCATGCGGCTAAATTAACCGGTTTGCCCACCATCGCCGATGATAGCGGCTTGGTGGTAGATAGTTTAAACGGTGAGCCCGGCATATATTCGGCGCGCTACAGCGGTGAACATGGTAACAACAAAGCAAACTGTGACAAATTATTAGAAAATTTAGCCGGTATTGAAGCACGCCAAGCGCGCTTTTTATGCGTACTTGTATTCATGAAGCACGCAGACGACCCCACACCCATTATTTGTGAAGGCCAATGGCATGGCGAAATCACCAAAAAAGCCTCTGGCACTGGCGGTTTCGGTTACGATCCTATTTTTTATGTGCCCGAGCATAAATGCACGGCAGCAGAGCTTGATAAAGTCATTAAAAACAAAGTTAGTCACCGCGGTAAAGCCCTGACCATGCTTATGCAGCAAATGCATAACATGAAATACTTCACCGGCGAATAAACTAGCGTGACGCAAACCCGATCAAACCGCACCATTCCTCTTTCGCTTTATATCCACATTCCGTGGTGCGTGCAAAAGTGCCCTTATTGCGATTTTAATTCTCATCAATTAAAAGGCAATATTCCTGAAAAAGAATACATTGCACATTTACTAGACGACTTACAGCAAGACATCCCTTTAGTCACGCACAATAGCGAGGTGCGTGAAGTCAGCACTATTTTTATTGGTGGCGGTACGCCAAGTTTGCTGTCGGTTGAAGGCATGCAAACACTGCTTGATGGCGTGCGTAAAAGAATACCCATTGCCGCTAATGCAGAAATTAGCATGGAAGCCAACCCTGGCACGGTAGAAGCCGAGCGTTTTAAGGGTTATGCACAAGCCGGAGTGAACAGAATATCAATTGGCGTACAGAGTTTTCAGGCCGAGCATTTATCAATACTGGGGCGTATTCATGATAGCCAACAAGCCCACCGCGCTATTGAGCTTGCACAAAGCCTTGGGCTTAAATCGTTCAACACTGACCTTATGCACGGCTTACCTCAGCAAAGTATTGACAACGCGCTAAGCGATTTAAACAAAGCCATTGCCCACAACCCGCCACATTTGTCGTGGTATCAGCTCACTATAGAGCCAAACACACTATTTTACTCAAAACCGCCCGAGTTGCCGAACGACGACCTGCTTTGGGACATTCAAGAACAAGGTCAGCAAATCCTCGAAGCCAATGGCTATATTCAATATGAAATTTCTGCTTACGCTAAAAAAGGACATCAGTGCCGACATAACCTCAACTACTGGCGCTTTGGTGATTATCTTGGTATTGGCTGCGGTGCACACGCAAAAATCACCGATTTGAACACGCACAGTATTAAACGCAGCAATAAAGTTAAGCACCCAAAAGGTTACATGGATATTAGCAAGTCTTATGTTAATGAGCTCATTACTATAAGCGATGAAGACCTTGCGTTTGAATTTTTTATGAATCGGTTTAGGCTGATGGAAGCGTGCCACAAAACTGAATTTGCAAGGCATACTGGGCGCGAGCTATATAAGTCTGAGCAGGCGGTTTTACACAAAGCCACTGACAAAGGCCTCATTATAGATAGTGCTAACACTTGGCAATTAAGCCAGTTGGGTAAACGCTATTTAAATACTTTGTTAGCCGACTTTGTATAAGTGCTGCACAGAGTAATCCTTTCACTTGTTTAGCCTTAAAAGCGATAACCTACGGAACGATATCAGTCGCAATACGCGTTCTGACGAGCCTAACAAACAAACTTCTATCCTTTTGCTTTATTGCATTACTCGCGTTAGCAAACGACACAGCCCACGCCGAACTCTCGTGCAGCATCGACGGTGTTGAAGTCCAATAGTCATCTGGGGATGTGTTAGGAAACATAGCGTCGTTAATTGCAGGGCGAACACAAGCACGTTCTGTAATCACGCTCAACTCTTTTACATTGGGTAAGCGCCAATTGTACGAGTCATTAAAATTAGTCTCGAGACTCAAGGCCAGCGCCTGCTGCCAAGTATGCTGGGTGGGCTCATTTATACAACTGGCACCATCCCATGTTTGCCCTATGCTGCAGCGCATAAAAATCAAATTGGAAGCAATATGCAGCATTTCACCGTTAGGCATAATGGCAAAGCTTGCGTCATTTGCTGTTTCAGGGATGCCGCCAACACATAGCGCATCTGCCTGTTGTGTTTGCGCATAGCTTGGTATGCAAAACCCAAGTGCTATGAGGAAAGAAGTAAAAACTGCGTTTAAAATATCTTTTTTGCTCATCTGCCAGCCCTCACTAATATAACACGCTGCTCAGTGTCTTTGCTCAAAAACGCGTCGTTACCTGTTTGCATATCAAACGCCCAAGCGGCGAGTGCAACCTCATTATTCACGCCATCGGCATTTGGCTGTGAGGTCCAGTACCAAAGAGGTTGGCTGTTATTGTCGCCCCAAAAAGGGAAATACTCAGTGTCGACCACCGGCGGCGTGGTTTTGCCATAATGCACAATAGATTGCAGCTCTTGGGGGGTTGGCAAGCGCCAATCAAAAAAGCCACACATGCCTTGAGCGTTAATTTGATTCACATAATCTTGAGTATTGCAGTTAGTATTTTGCACGTTGCAACTGGCGCTATTGGCGTTTAACTCGCCTTCAAAATTACCGTTTTCTTCGTCGGCAAACCAAGTAAAGCTTTGGTCAACATAATTAATGTTAGTGTTATCGACATTATCTTTAACTTGCCAAATTAATCCGGTCACGTTGTCTCGAATGCAATTAAAAGTAAAACTCGGGTTATCAATCACATCACCGTTATTGTCGAGGCGAGTAAAATCGAAACCTTGCTCGCCGTCGCCAATTTTAATCACTTGGCCAGAAGCGGTTTGACGGTCTGCGCCATATTCAGCATCTTGGCCTGCGAACTCTTGTTGATAATTTGCTAGTACACTGTCGTTGGTAGCAAACATTATCACACCAGTGTCGTTAACAGTGCGTGCCACAGGCGCAAATACTTGCGCTTGGGTTTGACTATTGGCAACGTTACTAAAGCTGTCTTGAGCGTCGAGCGTATAGGTAATTTCGGTGTCTGTAGTCACCATTGGGCTAATAGCAAAGGTCGAAAACGTATTCATATCATTAATTTGAGCTTGGTTGGCGCTAGTGCTGGTTGCTTGCCAGCTGGCGTTAAAGGGCGCGGCATCGGGTGCAATACTGTTGGGTGTGCCGACTAACTTTATCATTTCTCCTGAAAACACGTCACGCATCCGAGTTACACTAACTTCGGGTATGGTTTCGTTTTGTCCGAGTAGGTTTAGCGTTATATCGGTACTCGAATCAGCTTGTTCTTGGTCGGTAACGGTTAACCTAATAATAGGGTGGGTAGTGGTGTCTATATTGGGCGAAACGAGTTGAATACTGGCTTGGGTAGTATCTATACCGGCCAGCAAGCTAGGGCCGGCAATTTGTTGCCAGTTAAACGCACTTATTGGGGAGTCTGCTGTTTGTGGGTCTTCGTCGCTGCTATTGCTGCCATCGAGTTGAATAAGGCTCGTGACAGGATAAGACCTATTTGAATAACCGCTAATTTGATTACTGTCGACTTGTGCCACCGGCGCCGCGTTAACAGGATTTACACTCAACACAAAACTGTCTGAACTTTGACTACCTGCGTTATCACTGGCGACTAAAGTTATTGTGTAATCGGTAAGCTGGGTCACTGCTGGTGCGGTTAAACTTGCGCTAGCTAGGCTGGTATCAGCGTGAGTTATAGTAATGCTGGAATCTGCTTGCCAGGTATAGGTAATAGCGCCGCTGCCGCCACTGCTACCGCCATTGATATTGGCGCTTTGGTTTTCGTCAATGCTTAAGTTATTGCCTGCGTTCACTCTAATCGGATCAATATCTACGCTAGGCACGTCGGTGTCTGAACCACTCCCGCCGCCGCACGCCACAAGCATAAAACAGCAAAACAAGAGCACCATCAAGGTAGCCTGTTGACGTTTAAATTTGATTAAATAAGAATAAAGATGTGCAATCAACACTCGCCTCAATAAGTCACATAAGCAATTAATGAAGCTAACGAAGCAATACTCATACCATTAAGGCAAAAACCGTACTTCTTGGTTATATGCTGCTTGCCTATATTGTTGACAAATAGGCTTGTATTTACTTGTTGCGCTCG
>CAZXTD010000028.1:0-2788 GCA_964643575.1 uncultured Glaciecola sp.
ATGCTTGACATCGGGAGAAGGGCCTCCATCTGTAACAACACCGGCGAAAACGTCAGCATCCATATTGTAAAATTCACCACCGACCGAGCCAACAATGTGGGCATGGTCATAAAAAGCGGTGCGTATCACCTTGCCATCACCACTTGTTGCTGACTTGATATACGGCTGAAGTGCTTTCTCTACGGCTTTGTATTCGTTAAAGCTATGAAGTTCATCAGTAGCTGTGGGTTTAGTGACTTGTGTCATATAAATGTCTCCTTTGAGATTTTTGAGTTTAAATATTGCACATCAATTTCGGCTTCGTTTGCACCTAGTTTTCCTGGGTCTTATTCAAAGGGCTGTAAAGACCAATGTTGTTCTAATATAGCGTATGCTTTTATCGTCATTTATCCCCAGTTATGCTCAGGCACTTTATTGCCGCGCTTTACCGCGGGCCTTTCATTAAAACGATCCATGTAATTTGAGATGTTTGGTAAATCGCGCAATCCCGTGGCTTCTCCTGCCTCGAAAAAATGTTCAATACAATTAAGCCAAGGAGCAATTGACATGTCAGCGATAGAATAATCACCTGCAATCCAATCTCTGTCGTTTAAGCGCCTTTCCATTACGTTTAGCATGCGTTTAACCTCGTTGAGGTATCGTTCTAGTGGACGTTTATCTTCGAAGTCTTTTCCTGCAAACGAAAAGAAGAAACCTAGCTGACCCGCCATCGGACCAAAACCCGCCATTTGGAACATTAACCATTGTTGAACTTCGTACTTTTGAGCAGCGTTGCTGCCATTAAATAGTCCCGTTTTGTCGGCAAGATAATTAAGAATCGCACCGCTTTCAAATAATCCCAACGGTTTACCTTCAGGTCCATTTGGGTCAATAATGGCTGGAATTTTATTGTTCGGATTTAATGACAAAAACTCCGAACTGGTCACGCCTTCGTCATTAAGAGGAATTTTGTGTGCCTCGTATTCCATTCCCAGTTCTTCGAGCATGATTGATACTTTTTGGCCATTGGGTGTTGGCATTGAATACAGTTGCAGAATATTTGGGTTTTGTGCAGGCCAACGCTTAGAAATGGGAAATCCTTCTAGCGTTTTTGCCCTGTTTATAATTGAATAAGTCATCGTCGTATTTTCTCTTGCTATTTAGTTAGTTTGTATCAGTTCAACCCGATACCCGTCTGGGTCAGCGATATGCGCCAAGGTGTATACTTTTTTACTTTCGATTGGCGTTAGTTTTGAGTATGGGAATCGTAGACTTTTCCACTAATTTTCCACTGCCCTTCATGTTTATAGAGGACAAAAAAGTCTGTGAAACGGAAACCTCCCCAGTTAATAAACTCGACCTTTGCAGCGGCCGCTGGCCCAGAGATATCAATCCAAACAATATGATGTTTAACGTCAGGAGATGGCCCGCCTTCGCTCACACTTTTTTCAAAGCTGTTTAAGTCTGAGTTATAGAGCTGCCCATTTATGGAGCCTACAATATGTGCATGGTCATAAAATGCACTACGGATAACTTTCCCATTTCCTGTCTTAGCGCTTTCTATGTAGGGTTCAAGAGCTTTGACAACTGCTTGGTACTCTTCAAAACTCTCAACTTCGCTTTTTTTTGTTTCGTTTGCGTGAGCACTGGCACTTAAACTAATTAGTAGTACCAAAAACGCCGTTGTCACTAGTTTTGATTTTGAATATTTCATATTTATCACCTATTTATATTATCTGCATGCAGATAGATTTTTCACATAAACATCACTGATGCTTTTTACATACTACAAAATTAATTAATTAATCATAATGTAGTTCAATGCATACCGCAGCAATTCTACTAGCATCCGCCCTCTACCTACATGCATATAGATTAAATAATAAAAAATAAGATGTCAAGAACACAAAAAAACTGATATAGATCCATTTAATATATCAATTGAATAGAACATCGTTTAATACTTGCAAACACTGAAAACTCATTGTATTTTACCTATATGCATACAGATTTATCAGTGTGTGATACACATATGTCTATAATTTATATAAGAAAATGTAATTGCATAAATCGTCATTCTTTTGAATCTACGATTTGAATGAGTAAATAAAGTGTGAAAACTATGAGTAATACGAAAACTAAAATTCTGGAGTTAGCTGAAAGCTACACACAAACGAAAGGCTTTAATGCGTTTAGCTATTTGGATTTGGCAGCGGATATAGGTATAAAAGCCGCGAGCATTCATTATTATTTCAAAAGCAAAGACGATTTAGCCTTTGCGCTAGTAGAGCGTGCCCACGAGCTTCACATGTTGGCGTTTAGGAATATGGATATTGAAGTTGAAAACCCAGTCGACCGACTAGCAGCGGTAAAGGACTATTTTAAAAATTACATCTCCCAAGATAAGTTTTGCTTGTGCGGCATGATGTCTGCCGAATTCCAATCTATTAGCCCAAAAGTCAGGAAAAAAGTTGATGTTTATTTTACTGACCTCCAAATATGGCTAGCAAAGCAATTTAAAGCACTGGGTCATGCAGACGCCAATTTTCAAGCTTTGCGTTTTCTAAGCGCATTAGAAGGTTCTCTTCTAATTGCAAGAATAAAAAGCGATCCTGAAGTAGTAGAAGATGCTTTAAAAAGCTACTTCGAAACATAAGGATTTAAACCTCAACACTGCTGCTCTTGCCGTGTTTACATATTTAATTCGAGCACTTAATAATCCGAGGTGGCTGGCATGAGACTTTGCGCATATGCCGCCACAAAACTAGCTCTTATCGATATCCAAGTATCACTCTAGTAAATGCATGCA
>CAZXTD010000028.1:2798-33937 GCA_964643575.1 uncultured Glaciecola sp.
CATTAGAAGGGTCTCTTTTAATTGCAAGAATAAAAGGCGACCCTGAAGTCGTAGAAGATGCGTTAAAAAGCTATTTTGAAGCGTGAAATTTTTATAAGTAAACACGGCTGTTTTTGCTACGTTTACTTTTGGCGTAATACTAGTTTGAGCCACAAAATGCACTGGACAATAAAACGTCACTGCGTTGAAGTTTTGCGCAATAGTAACCCTGAACTAAATCAATGCCTACCTCTCTAAGTATCTAAAGCATTGACTAATGGCTATATAACTATGAAACCAGAGCTTTAACTCTATCTTTTAAGGGTGGAATAATTTCACTCTCGAACCAGTCGTTTTTCTTTAACCATATATTGTTTCGCGGACTTGGGTGTGGCAGTGGCAGCATATCCGGCCAATGATTTTTCCATGACTTCACGGTATTAGTTAGCGACTCTTTCTTAGTCTCTGGTAAATGCCAGCGTATCGCATATTGACCAATCGCTAATGTGAGTTGTATGTTGGGCATCAACTCCAGTAGCTTGGTTCGCCACTGCTGCGCACATTCTTTTCTTGGAGGTAAGTCGCCAGATTTACCGGTTCCTGGATAGCAAAAACCCATAGGCAAAATGGCGATTTTAGTAGCATCATAAAAAGTTTCTTTGTTGATTCCCATCCATAATCGCAACCTGTCGCCACTGGGATCATCAAATGGAATACCAGTTTTGTGGACCTTTGAGCCTGGCGCCTGTCCAGCAATAAGGATCTTGGCATTGGGATCTATTTGAACTACTGGCCTAACACCATGAGGTAAGTGTTGTATACAGAGCTTGCAAGATTTAACTTTACTGAGTGTACTTTCAAATATACCGTTATTCATAATCGTATTTCCAGACATCTAAGGTTTAGCTTCTTAATCAGCTAGTTAAGCGACGGAATTCCCCGGGGGTTTGATCAAATATTCGTTTAAACGCTTTGCTGAAAGCCGCACCAGACTCATAACCTACTTCTCTGGCAACATTATCTATAGCCAAGTCGGATTTGGATAACATCTGTTTTGCACTTTGCATACGCCAATCGGTCACGTATCGCATGGGAGATACATCCAAATATTGTCTAAAACGATCAGAAAATAATGAACGTGACATGCTCGACTCTTTTGCTAGTTTCTCAACTGTCCACTCATCGGCAAAATTCTCGTGAAATGCCTTTAGGCCATTAGATAAATGTTTATCGCAAAGCGCAGCCATGAAGCCTTTATTGATATTACTATTTTGATTCCAAAAACGTATTACTTGAATAAAAATCACTTCCGATAAGCGTTTGATGATGGCTGAACTGCCATCCGACTGTGTTATCGCAGTATGAGATAGGAATTTTAAGGTATCTCTGAGCCAAGAAAAATCTACACCATCACTCTCTCGTTTGATGATGAGCTCAGGTAAGTGCGTAATGAGTGGATGCTTAAATTGTTCTGTAAATTCAAAATGGCCACATACTAGCTGAGTGTCGTGGGGCGATATTCCTTCTCCAATTTTGAAAATGCCATGGCCAGTGTAACTTTCCTGAGCAAAGGCCTCATCAAGACTAATCGGTACACGATCTGATGTATCACTAAGGATGTGCTGGGCACCATGAGGAATAACAATTAAGTCACCAGAGGAAAGTAACTGTGGGGAATCTGCACCTTGGATCCGAACCCAACAAGTACCCTGCGCTACATAGTGAAAACGTGCCACATTTTTATATTTTGGTACCTCTACACTCCATGGCGAATGGAAGTTAGTGGCAAAATAGAAAGTCCCATCAAAGTGCAATAAGTCGAGGATCTTACTTAGCGTATCCACATTCAATCTCCAGCCACTTCTAGATTAAAAGCTGCATTATAGGTTTTTTATAGTCCATTTAGCCAATCCTTAAAGTTAATTTGGACGAATGGACAAAAAGTATGGAGAGCCGGACATCGCAGCATAATTAGATGTCCCCCATACTTCAATCTCTATAACAAATCTCATTGGAGTAAATCACATGCACGACATTAATCTATACCTAACGCTCAGTGGTGTTCTAACACTGGTTCTGTGGACACCTTATATAGTTTCTCGTTTGTTTGTTTGGGGACCTTTGGCATTTATTAAAAATTATACTGATAACTTTCCACTGGAAGAACCGCCACAACCACTATGGGCAAAACGCGCACAACGTGCACATCTGAATATGGTTGAAACCATGCCAGCATTTATTGCCGTGGTCATCGGTGCGCAATATTTTGCAGATGGTGCCGCATCCAGTGTTACAGCCATCGCCACATGGTGCGCTGTATTTTTCTGGGCACGTGTTGCTCACGCTGTTTTTTACATTTTAGGTGTCCCTTTTGTTAGAACCCCTATTTATCTCCTGTCTTGGTTATCAATCCTTGTGATTGCAGCGAATGCGATCTTATAAGGCTTCGACTTTTAAAAGAATTATTTAGGGCGGGTTTAGTTTTAACTTATTTAAAGGTAAAGCTGCCCCTAATTATCTAGACAAATCAGCGATTAAGCGGTTGAGCCAACCAAAGGCTAAACTAGGTCGGTAAACCAGTTCGATTTGCTCTTCGACAGCGTATTCAAAGTCACTAATATTGATAATACACAAGTCATGATCTTCGGCAATAAAATCGGGCACATAGGCTAATGCCCTCGCTTTGTTAACCAATGACATTAACATGCTAAAGTCGTTGCATCGATAAGCTATTTTCCGAGGGGCTGTATCGTCTCGCCACCCGTCAGAACCAATTGATCGCTTAATGCCACAAAATGGCGAAACGCTGGGACAAGCAAAAGGATAAGAAAGTAAATCTTTTGTAGCAATACTATTGTTTTTCATTACTTTTGTTATTGGGTGATGTTTTGCAGCGACGAGTTTAAAGATGGTTTTGCCTAGGGGAAGTCTAAGAAAGTCTTTGCTGTATTCGCCGTCAACGCCAATTTTAGTGACAACTGCTAGCGCACTCTTGCCATTTCTGACGCTTTCTAGCGCTTCACCCTCCCAAGCAATATCGATGTCAATTTCATATTTAGAAGTGTCTACTTTGCTGAGCATTTTAGGCAACCAGTGGTGAATGAGTACCGATGGTCCTGAAATGCTCAGTTTTTGCACTTTTTCACTTGAGAACTCGCTTAACATTTGATCTGCTTCATGCACAAGGTGTTGCGCATAATAAGTAAACTTCTCACCTTGTGCATTGAGCTTGATATTGCGTCCTACTCGATCAAATAACTGTGTTTGTGTTAGCGATTCTACCCGTTTAATAGATTTAGAAAGTGCACCCGCAGTCACGTTCAGCTCGAGGGCTGCTTGTTGCAGATTATTTGTAGCGGCGACCACATTAAATCGCTTTAAGTCTTCAATATTCATAAGTGCTTCATGGCGTAATACAATATGTTGTATTATATCCATTTAGGAAACGTTTGTTTACTAATTATCGATATACAGAAAATGGTTTTGAATGGAATATGAACGCATATTTCATCAAGTAGACTGGTTAATGACTATAAAACGATTTAAAAACACTATATTCTTCACGCTTTTATTAATGGGCTGCGCGAGTCAATTAGCGGCTAGTCCCAATGAAACACATGAACATCATGCTGAGCATCAGCGAGTAGGTCATCATGGCATGGTCTTAGTGACAGACGGCGAAACCTTATTTGCAAATCATCTTCCCTTATATTTTGCCCCACATGATTACCAATTGTTGTATAAAGTCGAATCTGACATTGAGCAAGAATTAATTGAAAAATTAGTCAATGGTGAGACGCTAACCATCCTTCCTGAAAAATTCGACCTCAACACGCTAGTTGAAGGTGAAGCTTTATCAATCACGACACGAATCTATGATGGGCACTTCGAAAGAGGGGGTACATTAAGAAACGAAGACTCATCATTTAAGTTTGTTTTGCAAGTGTATAAAAGAAAACTGCACAAAGATATGAAAGCGCATGATGGAAAAAGCCCTGTGTTTGATATTGTGCAAACAACGAAAGGCGCATTACTAGTGCATAAAATTGCTGCCAAGCCCTCTTTTGACTTGTTAATTAGTGTAAACAGTACGAAAGATAAGTTTGATAAATGCGTAGGCAAAATCGTTAAATCGATAAACCAGCTACCAATGATTTCATCAACAGATTCTCCTGCTTTTAAGGCGATGGTTGATGAAAAACTCAGCCATTGCGGTAAGACCTCAGCGCTTTATTTGGAAACAAGAGACTTTGCCGAATAAGCCTACACAATAACCTATAAGGGACGCTAAAACATGCGCTTTCTCAAACAACAAACGCAATATTACTTGCTATTTATAGCATGCATTACGCTTAGCTGGAGCAGCATTGCCTCACCTGCTAAGCTTGAGGAGTTAAAAGCCAAACAATGGAATAGTGGCTCTGCAGATTGCAGCACTAATAGCGATCCTGCCATTGAAATTCATCGATATGACATAGACACTTATATATTACGCCAAAACAAATGCTCTCACTACGAAGCGCCCTTTATTTATCTGCTTTTTGGCAACGATGTATTATTCATACAAGATACGGGAGCAACCAAAAGTCCTGAAGAGTTTCCCTTATACGAAACTGTGTTATCGATTATTGAAAGTCGTAAGTCTGAGTTAAACATTTCATCACAAGCGCTTCGTATTTTAGTGTCACATTCCCATAGCCATAGCGATCATACTGCGGCTGATAACCAGTTTAGAGGAAAGCCGAAAGTCACCTTAATAGAGCCAAACCTTAACTCTGTAAAAGAAGCCTTTGGGTTTAATCAACATGAAACGAAATGGCCAAACGGACAAACTGAACTGGAGCTTGGAAAGCGAAAATTAGTGATTATGCCGCTTCCTGGACATAAATCAGACGCAATAGCCGTTTATGACCCGCACACAAAGTGGCTTTTAACGGGGGATAGTTTTTACCCAGGGCGTCTTTATATTAACGATTGGGACACCTATAAAGCCAGTATTGAAAGACTGTTGGCATTTACAAAGACCGAAGATATTTCTGCTGTGATGGGCACGCATATCGAAATGAGTAAGCAAAGTGGCGTTGATTATGAAATCGGCGAGACCTTTCAGCCAAATGAACAGATGCTGCCAATGTCGGTAAGTGACCTTGCCACACTCGCAAAAGCACTTGATGAAATGGGTGATAAAGCAGAAAAACGGGTGCTGCCAAACTTTATTATTTATCCCGTTAGTCCATAAATTGCAGATAAATCACTTTGCAAGGTACTGACAAATTTACTTTTGTTAAAGTAGACGCGAATACTTTTACAGTAAATGGGCTTCATGCCCCAAAGTTAAAGTCCCGTCTCGATAGGGCTTTCGCGTGTCCGTTCTTTGGGTATTCAATTTATAACGCACATTTGCATGCTCAGTCATGATTATCAACACCAATTAGAAGAAATTATGCTCAGCTCACAGACTAATACCCCAGTGTTAGACTAGCAAAATACGTTTCAAACTCGGCTGTATCGCCGTTTTCAAGCGGCTCAGCCCACGCAGACACAAACATCCATTTTCCTTGTCGAGGAAGCGAAAATTCTGCTTCACCTTGGCTATTTGTCTGTTGTGCTTTTTCTTTTATTTGTGCATTATCAAGCGCTACTAAATGCACTTTAGCATTAGCTAATGGCCTGCCTTTATACATCACTTTTACGCCAAAAAAATCAGACTCCATGGATTTATAAGGGTGAGTGAGCGGCACGATTTCTAGTGTATGTCCAATTGGTTTTAGCACGTTATCGGTATAAACGTCACCAGCTTGGATGATAGCTTTGGCTTTACGAGAATATATTTCTGTTCCCGGTTTTTGCATGTGACCTTTCGACGTACGAGTAGCAATTACCCGTGTTAATCCTTCGTCGCTTGCGTAGCTGTTAAAGCGCTCTGCTTCTAACTCACTCACACTATGGTAGCTTTCAAAACCAATAATTAATGTCCCTGCATTTTGAGCGATAACATTGGCTGAACCTTCGTTTCTGGCTGAAACTGGTTTTACAGTTGTGCTTAAGTCAATGATACCATCTTGTTGATATTGCCTAAGTGCAACAATTCTTTTCCAACGCAAATCCCATGGTTCCACATCGCCTTTATGACCCACTTTGAACAAAATGGGGACAGTCGATGGTGCTTGTATTTGAAATTGCTCTGGTGCCAGCCAAAAGTCGTGAGCTAGTGTAAGTGGGCTCATGACAATGAGTATTGGTAAAAAACATAAACGGATATACTTTTGCATTGTTTTCTCTTGAATTAAATGTAGATTTTTATAACAAAGGAAGCGTCCGTGCCTACCTCTTGCCAACATCACATTAGTTGGCGTCTATCAAATCTTGATAATCACTTTCACCTGATACGTCTTGTGTAAAGTCTCTGCCATTGACACTGAGCGGTTCATCATTTGGCGCTTGTCCAAAGGCGAGTCGACTCTGGCTTAAAAATGATACCGCTAGTGCTTCTACAGTAATGGTAATTGTTCCTGACACAGTCGCATTTGATGATTGGCCATCACTCACTGAATAAGTAAAACTGTCTGTTCCGGTAAACTCCGAAAATGGCGAGTAGGTGTAAGCACCGTTATTGCCAAGGATCAAACTGCCAAAAGAAGGCCCATCGAGCAGACTGAACGTTAAGGGGTCGCGGTCGGGGTCTGATGCTGGTAAATTTGATACTATATCGGTTTCTGTTTGCGTGATTAAATTTGCTGAGAGTGCTTGTGGTGGGCTATTTGTGACGGCTTCATTATCATCGTCGTCATCAAAACAAGCCGACAAACAAAGCGTTGCTATTACCAACGCGATAAGCTTCACAGATTTTACATTTTTCATTGGTACAACTCCTTGTTTGCTTACTCTGAACCAGGAAGTGGTGTTGCAAGATACGGAAAGTTATCAAGCATCATCTGTGCGTTTGAAGGTGCGCCATCGGTAAATGGAACATTTCCCACCACTGCATCGTCTGGTGCACATAAGCCTAAGTTTGTCATTTCACCATTAACAGGAATAGGGTGACATAAAGCGCCCATTGCCACCCGAAGTGCTATATCAACGACATCGTCACCCGGCCTTCTGCCATTTGGAAAGCCTGCTAAGTCGTTCCCTGCAACCCCAAAGGCAGATTGCTCTGCTTGAGCCGTGGCTGCAATTCCGGTATTTAGACGCAGCATTTCTGATGGTGTAACGGTTGCTTGTTGATTAACACCGGCAAAGCCTGTTAAAAACGCAGCAACTAGATCTTGACGCGGAAAGTTAGTAGGCGCCAAGGTCGCAAGCTCTGTACCCAATGTTGTGTTTACAGCATCTCTAAATAAAATATTAAGTAACTCAGGTAGTGCAGGATTGGTGACATAGTCTGCAAATTGTCCATCGTTCATTGGGTGAGCCGATGAAAACTTGTCTTTATCTTCGATGGCGATTACAAGCTCGTTAACCAGCGGCGAACCAAGCCTCGACATTTGAACGTTCGCACCACCGTTTACATCTGGTTTATCAAATGTGGCGTTAGGATTTAGTATCCGAGCTTGTGGTAAGGTTGCGGTAGTCCAACTGCCAATTACGCCATTGCCATCGCCAGTTATACAGTCTTTAGGTACTTCTATGGCAATACTGGTCACGTTTTTGTCGGCCAAGTCGTCGTTTGCTGGGTCTTGGGTAATCCCACCTGGAAAGCCAGCCGCGTCATTTGCGCCTGGTGCACTGTCACCTTCAACGGGTACGTAGTTGACAAGGTCAAAGGTTTTTCCAAGATTGACTACAAAGGGGTCTTTGCGTTGACCCACAAAGACTCTGCCCATGGTGTCGCAATCAGGAATGCTGACATCGTGCATAAATGAACTAGCATAGGCTTCATAACCTGCGGCGTCGCTAAAGGTTTTATTGCCTATATAGTCCAATGGTTTGCTAAAAGTTTCACCTCCAGAACTTGCATTAACTAATGGTATAGCCATTCCAGCAACATCAATCATCATGACAGTGTAAGACTCTGCAAAATTGGCACTTGCTTGATTATCAGTCGTCACCGGACCAATGTTAACAAGCGGTACACCAATTTCTTTTTGATCACCTTCTGGGCCTACCATCAGTTTTGCACCCGCATTGCTGTTGGGCAGCATTCTTTCAAAATTAAAGGCAAAGGTAATATCTTCAATCGCATCACCATCGGTATCTACATGCAAATTGTAGGTTGCCGAGGGGTCCATCGGAAAATAGTTTGGCCCGCCATAGGCATCTTGCAAAGGTATGTAGTTGGCAATTAGCGTGACATAATTGCCTCTGCCCGCTTCGTAGCTATTAAAAACATAATAGTCGGTTGAATCTAGTGTAGGAAAGCGTGTGATATTTGGCGCTTCGCGGTGGCTAGATGCCATAGCGCTACTACTGACAAAGGCAGAAGATAAAGCCAAAGTAAGCAAAATTTGTTTTATGTTTTTGTGGGTAAAATGTCTAGAGCAAGCAGGTATCATAAATTTTCCTTTTGAGTTTATGCACAGAGATACACAAAGCCAAACGTCTGAGTTGATAGACTGGATGCAAATAAATGAGGTTTTATTAATTTACCCTAAACCTTGTTGCTTCAACATGATTCGAATTATTTATTTGGTTGGGTATTCTAGGCCTTTTTACGCCTGCCAATTAACTACTTACTTCAACAAGTTTTGCTGCAAATAATACTGTCGTCGGTTGACCAGTAGGAGAACCACCTAAAGGCTCAATGCTAACCGCTAAGACTTCAATATCATCAAAACTAAGTGCGAGCTTTCCTTCAATTGTAATTTCGCCTGTTTGTGGTAACAAGCCAATAGAGATTGGTGCGTCTCCGGATTTAGGCACTATCCAAAGTTGATAGTCGTTATTTGCTTGTTGTGTTAACAGCTGCGTAGATTTGACCTGCAGTGAGTTTGCTTTTACATCAACCGACCACAAGACTTGAGAATCGGCATTGTCAAAAATAGCAATCGCTGTAATCGGTTGGTTTGCATCTTCAAGCTCTTGTACAAAATTGACCAGCAATATTGCCAGTACCAAGCAAGCAGCGCTCGATAAACCCACTGCCCATTTGTAGAGTTTATTGCGTGGAGTAGATCCTTGATTAGTTTCTTGGTGTTTTTCGCTCGGTTTTAATTGAGTTACGTTAGTGGATGCATTGGTATCATCCTTTGTTTGCGGGCTAAGTCCAAGCTTTTGTTGAATGATTTGCCATACTTCTGCTCTTGGTACTGATGGCTCTACTTCAAGGGCCATATCGTTCAATTGCGATTCCCAAAACCATACAGCTTGTTGCACGTCTTCGCGAGTTGCTTTTAGCGAATTAAATCTGTCACGTGCGCGGCCACGCAATGTCCCTAAAACATATTCAGCAGCAAGTGCTTGTATGACATCTTTGTCTGAATAATTCATCGCTTTAAACACCTTTGCAAACTATCAAGCCCACGCCTAATCCAACTCTTAACAGTACCTATCGGCGAATTTAAAGTGTTTGTGACCTCTGAATGAGATAGACCATCAAAAAAGGCCAAATAAATAGCTTGGCGCTGTTGTTCGCTTAGCTCTTCTAAGCAAATATGTAGTTTTGTTGTATTTAGGTTTTCGACTATATTTTCTAGCTTTTCACTTGGAATGTCTTGATCAACAAAGTCTTGCTCTTTTCTACGATTTGAATACCGCAGCATATCAAGCGCACGGTAACGAACAATACTCACCATCCATGTTAGCACTGTGCCTTGTTGTTGCTGATACTGAGAAGCATTGTACCAAATCTTAATATATGCTTCTTGAGTTGCCTCTTCGGCAAGCTCTTTTCGTTTCAGCATTTTAAGTGCGATGGCGTAAAGTTGACTACTTGTCGTTTCGTAAAGTGTTGAAAACGCATTAGAATCACCTTTCGATACTTTGATCAAAAGGCGCAATAAATTTTCATGTTCAAGGTTATCGCTAGGCATTAGAATAATAAATGCACTAGTAAAAAACTAAAGTAATATAATCGACATCTACTGATATTGATTTTTCCTTTTTCAGTTTGCTTCTAACACTAGTTCAATTTATAAGTTAACCAATAACAAGCCGAAAGTAAATGAGCGTAATTTAGTCAGCACCACACTGTTTTCGCATATTCTATTTAAGCTTTAGCGCGCAATTATAGAGATGTATAAATATTTACATTGAGTAATATACAGGGTGATACTCCTAGCCAGCTTGCATTACATTTTGCTTCAATCCCTTACCAAAACTCGTCTTTATTGAAACCCTATCCTCAATTCAGTTGATGCGAGCATAGCCAGTATCGCTTTTGGTTATAATATATACCCATATAAAAATTGACATTTAAGACGGTCGGTCATATTATGTATCTCATAGTTTTTAGAGATACCGTTTTATAGAGTAGATATGCCTAAACCAAATAATCGCCAACAAATTTTAGACGCTGCATTAGCTGTTTTCCAAGAAAATGGTTTCAATGCGACTAGTGTCAACGATATTGTTGCAAGGGCGAATGTTCCAAAAGGGTCTTTTTACAATCATTTTAAAAGCAAAGATGCGCTGGGTATCGAAATTTTAGACATTTACTGGGACGAAAACTCACTGAGTAGAACTAAACTACTTAACCCCAATATTCCCGCATTCGAACGTTTAAGCGAATACCTAGGCAGCGTAGGATATAGTGATTGTGGCTGCTTAATTGGTAATTTTAGTGGTGAAGTGGCTAACTTAGAGTTATTTAGAAATAAGCTATCAACACTCATCAATACTTGGAAGGTACATATTGCTTCATGCATCAAAGATGGACAACAAGAAGGGACAATAACCGCTGAATCAACAGCTGAACATTTAGCCGAGTATGTCGTGAGCTGTTTACAAGGCTCTGTTCTCACAGCAAAAGTGAGTAAAGATACGTCTTTAATGAAACGTAACGGCAATCTAGTTATGCTGTTTTTAGGCGCTAGATAGAAAAGAAAATTGAGTGCTGATTTGATCAGTGTTTTTTTTGCAATAAAATTAAGATGACTGGTCATATTAAAAGTGATTCAATCTTACAGAAATATAATATGAAGTTAATACAAACCCAAATAAAGAGGAACGACAAATGAAAGCAACAATATACGAAGAAAGAGCAACGGTTTCGGTCGTTGATATCCCTAAACCAGTTCTGCTTAAGAGTACTGACGCTATTGTACGAATGACCTTAGCTGGTATCTGTGGTGCTGATATGGATTTCACACAAAATGGACCTGAGATGGGTGTCGAAAAAGGCATGCGTCTTGGCCATGAGTTTGTTGGTGTAATAGAAGAAATAGGTGACGATATTAAAGGCTTAAATGTGGGTGATCGTGTTGTCGCCTCGGCAATGTTTGTTGATGGAGAGTGCCACTATTGTAAAAAAGGAGTTAACTCAGCATGTGAACAAGGTGGGCTGTTTGGTACGCCATTGTTTGTTGAACATGGTGGCAGCGATATACAAGGCGGCCAGTCTGAATACATTCGTGTACCATTTGCGAACACAACATTGTTTAAGCTTCCAGAAAGCCTGAGCTCTGGTGCCGATGATGCGAAAGTGCTTCCATTGGCTGACAACTTTGCAACGGGTTTTCACGGTGCCATGAATTCAAACATTCAGGCTGGTGAAACAGTTGTTGTTATCGGTGATGGTGCAGTTGGCCTGAGTGCGGTTATGGCTGCGAACTTATTCGCACCCGCACAAATTATCCACGTCGGCCGACACGATGGTCGCCTTGAACATGGACGTAAACAAGGTGCGACGCATGTTGTAAATAGTAAGAAGACTGATCCAGTCGAGTACGTAAAAAGCCTCACAAAAGGATATGGTGCATTATCTGTCATCGATACCGCAGGTTCTCCTGAATCGATTAAACAAAGTATGGATATGGCACAAGCTGGTGCGAACATAAGTATATTAGGTTTTGGTCACCTCTTTGCGCCTGCTGAAGCCCCATATAACGACGCACTGTTTCGCAATCTAACCATTCATACGGGTGTTGTGAATGTTGCAGCATATATGAATATTCTATTGCCTATGGTCGAGAGTGGTCGCTTGGATCCAAGCCCTATTTTCACCGATATCCTGCCCTTGGATGAGGCAGTTAAAGGTTATGAGCTAATGCGCACACGTGCTGAAGGCACTATTAAAGTCGCCTTAAAAAACTAAGTGCATGCTGATTCACCTCTTGTTCCTATACGAGGGGTGAATTTACTTTTTGTATCATTGCTTTTTCATTTTACATGCCTGTTAACCGTTCCATAAAACATGAAGAATAACGATGTATATTTTAAACTCATCTAGTGCCGCGAGAGTTGCTCAAGAATACTCTTTTGGCCGAATTATCGTCACACTCGTCGTATTATTATGTCTTTATTTTCTTGAGACTTACTCTCAGATTTCAATATGGAATGTATTGTCACATGCATTCTTAGATGTCACGGTCTTTATCGGTGTGACATTACTTATATTTTATAGCCTAGAACATATTGGTAATTACGATACCAAGTTAGTGCTTGAGAAGTATAAGAATATCCAAATACCTCTTGCGGCTCTGCTTGGCGCATTACCCGGTTGTAGCGGCGCGATTATTGTCGTGACGCAATATAGTATAGGCCGCGCACGTTTTGGCTCGGTAGTCGCCGCACTCATTTCAACTATGGGTGATGCTGCATTTCTTCTGATGATGTCTGAACCAACAACAAGTCTATTTATCATCTCTCTTAGCATTGTGGTGGGTTGTATCACTGGCATGTTGATAGAACGCAAACACGGTGAGAACTTTATGGTGACTCCGTTTGAGTTTGAACCCCGTAAAACACAGTGTCACCATGTTAACTTATTGCAAGTGCTGTGGGTGGTGTTACTCATTGTAGGCTTTGCGTTTAGCATAGTGCATATGTTTCATGGTCATGAAAATGAACATATTGAAGAGTTTAATATTTCGTTTTATATCGGCGCCGCCGGAACGGTTATCGCATTGTTGCTTTGGTCATTCAGTTCATCTGTACCATTAGCAAGACTTCATATAGGCCCCAAGAAAGTTCATCAAGTTGTACACAAAGTGACCTCTGAAGTCAGTAACATTGCAGTGTGGATCACACTTTCTTTCATACTATTTGAGATGTTAATGCAATGGACAGGATGGGAAATTCGATCTGCATTCGCATCTGAAAGTATTTTTCTACCTTTAGTGGGGGTATTGATAGGGCTTATTCCAGGTAGTGCACCGCAAATACTAACCACCGGCTTATACCTACAAGGCGTCGTTCCTTTATCAGCTCAATTGGGCAATGCCATTTCAAATGACGGTGATGCTCTCTTTCCTGCTCTAGCAAAAGTGCCTAAAGCATCTGCCATTGCCACTATTTACACCGCCATACCAGCACTGCTTATTGGCTACCTGTTCTACTTCGCTTTTGAGATTTAAGTCAACATAACCTAAAGAAGGATTAAAAACATGAAATCTATTTCTGCTGACCGCTTTGGCGGTCCTGAATTACTCACTCTATCAGAAGCACCAATACCAGAACCAAAAGCAGGAGAAGTGCGAGTAAAAGTGAAAGCCGCTGGTGTTAATCCACTCGATGTTCAGACACGTCGTGGGGACTATTCAGATTACGTTTCTATTCCTTTAAAATTGGGAGTCGAGTTATCAGGAGTGATAGACGCACTTGGTGAAGGCGTGACAAATTTTGCTATTGGCGATGAGGTTTTTTACAGCGTTCGTGTTCTTGAGAATGAAGGTGGATACGCTGAGTATCACACCGAACAAGCCGACCTAGTAGCCAAGAAACCCAGTTCTTTGTCGTTCGTGGAGGCAGCTGCCATGCCAATCGCAGCAAGCACTGCGTGGGTTTGTTTGATTGAACGTGGGCGTTTGCAAAGCGGCGAGCGAGTATTAATTTTGGGTGGCTCTGGTGGTGTCGGTCAATTTGCAGTGCAAGTCGCACATAACGTAGGCGCATATGTTGTTACTTCAGTCAGTGAGAATGCGCAAGACTTTGTACGCGAACTCGGCGCCGATAAAACGGTGAATTACAAACAAGAAGACGTTTGGGAAGTACTTAAGGAAATGTCTGGCAATGGTTTTGATGTCGTCGTTGACCTGATAGGGGGTGACGCAATACAACAATCACTTACTCTGCTTGCACCGGGCGGGCGGGTTGTGAGTATTGTTGACCAACCACAGGCACAAAACCTTTACTCGGGCTGGGACTCGAATGCCGAAATTCATCTAGTATTCTTAACGCCAAGCGCAGAAAGACTCACGCGGTTGGGTACTCTTGCGGATCGTGGTTTACTTAAGTCTATTGTTGAACGCACGCTGACGCTTAGCGAGGCTAGCGAAGCGCATCGACTAATTGAAGCTGGTGGTCGGAAAGGCAAAATTGTACTAACGGTGTCGTAAAATGAGCGTGCATTGGGGTTCGCGTTAAACACACTAAGTCTAATTTGTCCGCTGAAAGCAGGAGCTTAAAAAATCAGCATCAAAATAAGGCAAAGGCGCTTTCTGATTTAATTGAAAAATTAGAAATAATCAAATTAAGCTGTAAGTAGCGCATTATTGTTTTTTATTTTAGTCGCTTCATTTTTCACAAAACCCTGTTTTACTCGCTATTTTGCGTTACTCTTTTTAAAACAGAATTTTAAAAACACAAATCATGAGCGCGGATGCCAAACTAAAACAATTGCCCAATTGCTTAGGTCTATTTGCTTGCCTGCTCGTTGTTTTTACACTGACAAGTGGAAAGGTTATCAGTGCAGAATCTTTGTTGCATGAAGCGTCACTACAAAACGCCAATAACACACTTTCAAGCCAAGGTAAGCAAATCTTCGATACTCAGTGTGCGGCTTGCCATGCATTTAATGTTGACTCTATAGGGCCAAAGCTTGGTTATTTGCCTCCTGAGGCCAATACTACTTGGTTAACATCATTTATTCGTGCCCCGCGTGGTTTTGCAAACTCTGGCAATGAACGGGCGATAGAAGTAAGCAACACATACCCTGCCATTATG
Organism: uncultured Glaciecola sp.; assembly: GCA_964643575.1. Lineage (GTDB taxonomy): Bacteria > Pseudomonadota > Gammaproteobacteria > Enterobacterales > Alteromonadaceae > Glaciecola. The sequence continues at coordinate 17,820 of CAZXTD010000028.1, forward strand.
CCAGCATTTACATTGTCTGATACGCAAATGCTAGCGCTACTCAGTTATATAGACTCACAACAATTAAGCCCACAAACAAATGCTGAAATAAACGCAAATGCAAACAATGCAAAGACGATAATGGATCCCATTAGTAGTGGTACTTCTCCTGCAAATTTTGATATCAATATTGAGTTTATCACCACAGTAAAATCTAGTGCTAAAACAGCGCCTAGAGCCAAAATTAACAAGTTGGAAGGTGTTGTACTTGATGGCAAGCAGCGATTATTTGTGAACGATATTAGAGGTAGCTTTTTTGAAATAATTGCCAGCGATTATAAACAAAATAAACCCACTGTTGTTGAGTTATTAGATATCGCTAATACTCACGAAGATTTTATTAATTCTCCAGGCTTTGCAATGGGGTTCTCAAGCTTTGCATTTAGTCCAAATTTTGCAAAAGATGGCTATTTGTATACGGCACATAGCGAAAAAAAAACAAATCTTAAAAAAGACTTTGCATTACCCGTTGAGCACCCAGGAAAATACGAATGGGTTGTGTCTAGATGGACATTTGACGAGGCTAAAACACGCATCGATAAAGAATCTTATAAAGAGTTAATGCGCCTTGATATGTTTGAATCACCGCACGCAGTACAAATGCTCAGTTTTAGACCTAATATAAGTGCGCAGCACGAAGATTACGGCTTATTATACATTGGCGTAGGTGATGGTGGTGCGAGTTATCACCGTTTACCTGAACTGTTTGATACGCATGATTTAATTTGGGGCAAGTTACTAAGAATTGATCCAAGAGGTAGCAATAGCAAAAACGGGCAATATGGTATTCCTAGTACCAACCCTTATGTGAGTCACAACACTTTTTTACCTGAAATTTATGCTTCAGGTTTCCGCAATCCTAACGTTTTTTCCTGGTTAAAAAACGGTCATTTAATCGTGGCTGATATTGGCCATTGGAATATTGAAGAATTGAATGTAGTGAATACGGGGCAAGACTATGGATGGCCACTTTACGAAGGTACTTTTGAATTTCCGATGTTTACCGACCAGCGATATGTATCGCAAAGATCAGAATATAATCCTAAATATATAGACCCAGCTTTACAGCTAGATCATGACGAAATGCTGGCCATTATGGGCGGTTATCAATATCAAGGGCAAGATATTCCATTTCTAAAAAAATGGTATCTTTTTGGTGATATTGTAGGTGGTAACATATTTGGTATTAAGGCTGATGAATTAGCATCGGGTAAGCATTATGCTGTCACAAACAAAATACGCGCGATAGGCTTAAAACAAGATAATCAAGACGTGAGCATTTCACAACTTGTCAACAACGAAAGGGCAGATTTGCGAATAAGCCAAGATGCCCTCGGGGATATTTATTTGATGAGTAAAAGTACCGGTCAAATTTGGAAAATTACCGGCATATCGAAGCGTAGGTAGCATTTTTCACATGATAGACGACAGCTGAAAAGCATAGAGGAAAAAATGAAAGCAAATAGCAATATGATGAGTAAGATACTAGGCTTTGGGATTCTCCTTTTAAGCACGAGCGCTTTTGCCATGCTTGATGACAAAGATTGTTTAACAGCGTCTAATTTATTGGCTTTAGATGCACAATATGAATATTCAATGCTAAACGACAACTATCAATTTTTTGAAAAAAATTTACACACTAATTTTGTATGGATCCACAATCACGCAACATATGTGCAAAACTCACGGGCCGAATTAGTCGACCCAATGCGCAAACGTAGACAAGAAAACAAACCTTCTTACAGTTCTAAGCGAACGCAAGAAGATGTGCAGGTACTCACTGCTAATATGACGGGAGTTGTGCATGGCTACACAACTGTTGAACGCTCTTCTAGTCCGCGCGATGCGATGGGCAACAAAATAGGCGACCGTTATCACTTTATGCGAACATATTATAAAGAAAACGATGCTTGTTATTTGTTATCAAACCATACTATGTTAATCCCACCAGTTGAAAAATAGGGCACAATGCAAGTATATTTACAATGTGTGTGAAAATGGTGCGGTGAATGATTTGCATTACTTTGCTTAATTCAAGTGGGTATCTTGCTAGTAACAATCGAAGCAGAATGGGTAAACTCAGCACCCATTGGCGAACTGATTAACCTTGATGTTATGACAATCCTTGGTAGTCAAGAAATGGATGTCTGGCTATAACTATGTCCACTTGTGAAATGTGGCTTGCCAGTCTATTTTTGATTAGGAATAAACCTTTTTAGACATTGTGCTCAATGTCGTTTTATATATCCTCGATTGTCCGCGTGAGTCACGTTCTTGCGCTGAAAAGTGCAGGATCAAGTTTGAGCTATCTCTGTTTCAACACGGTTCCGTCCATTGTGTTTTGCCGAATAAAGCAGCTTATCGGCACGCTTAACAAAATCGTCTATTTTCTCATCGGGGTATACCTCAACCAAACCAAAGCTCATGCTTGTTTTTAGCTGTTTTCGGGTAAATTTTTTGCTCATCATTTTTTCGATAACTGAAGTTATTTGTTGTTTTGCTGAATCGATATTTTCTGCTGGCAAAAATATCATGAATTCTTCACCACCCCATCGACAAACACTATCGTTTTTAGTTAAACAAGCCGTAAGTAAAGAAGATACTTCAACTAACACATAGTCACCTACGTCATGTCCGTGGCTATCATTGATTAGTTTGAAGTGGTCTATGTCGGCTAGCGCGATACAAAAACTCGATTGTTGTTTTTTAATTAACGCTTGTTGAACATCCAAAAAATCATAAAAAAACCTGCGGTTGTGTAAGCCTGTGAGCATATCAAAGTTTGCGACTTTCTCGAGCGTTTCGCGCTGACGAAGATATTCTTTTTTCATTTGGTAAATGCCAAGAACGACAGGCAGTAGAGCTGTGATAAAACCCCCTATAAAAATGTAATCAATGTATTCGTCAAAAAAGATGACTTCTGTACGTTTGGGGTATAAAAAATACATTGATACGAAAACGACTAAACAAAATACGCTCATGTATAGACCAGACCGTTTTGAAAGTTTAGGGTCAATCGACAACATACAGGCGACGGAGATGAGATAAAAATGTAGGCCGTAGTCTGTGCCCAAAACGTTAGCGGCAAAAATTGCGTGCACTATTATTTCAAAAGATGTCAAATAAAGGCCGTTAACAAGATCGCCTTTATAGAATAGATATAAAACTGCTAACCAGGCAAGTATGCTTGCAATGTTAATTTGTGCTAAAAGCGTGACATCTTGCCAATAGAAAATACCAAACATAGCGATGTGCAAAAATAGACCCGTCCAGGCGCCCAGCATTAGCGCATAAAATGTGGCTCTGTCATTTTTAGGTATATATTTGGGTGCGCTAAAAGTGGCTTTAACGACATCAAAAAGTAGCATAAAATTAGATGTGAATGGTAACTTGTATTATTACTATGTATCGACTATTTGGCTCTTTTCTGAAATTTATTGCACAGCGAATAGTCTTACAGCAAAACAACTTTCTCAATTTTACGGATTTACTTCGTTCGTCTTTTAACGTTCTGCGCTGGTTAGCTTAGTGAGTAAAACAAACAGGGCAATATAAATAACCGTATCAAAAAACGTTGTGTAATTAAGCCAAACATCCTCGCTCAAGTAGGTGGCAATCGCATAGTTTATACCCGACATACTCGCGCTAATAAGCCCTAAACCAATCACAAATTGTTGGTGTTTAACCGGTGAACTCAGATAGCGCTCAAAACGTGCACCAAAATAGCGACCCTGTCTAAATATACCATCTGCTAAGAAAATTGAGGCTCCCAATAGCCCCATGAATGTACCCTTGAGTTGGACAAGATATTCACTTTGAAAAGCCAAGGAAAATAAAGCAGATATGAGCAGCATTACGGTGCCAAAAATAGCAAAGCCTCCCAGTAAATCGACTTTAACGAAACGCTGAACGACAACCAGCGCTAAACCTAAAGCAACACCCGTAAATGCCGCTACTCTGAAGTCGCCAGTGACTTTTGCCACTATAAAGAAGGCAACACCTAGCGCAATATCTGCGAAGATTGAATATTTATTCTGCTGCCATTTTTGACTGCGCTCTTCTTTTTCAGCGGTATCTTCTTCAGTTGGTGTTGTTTCTAGACTAGCCATTTTCTTTTCGGCAAAATGAAGATCTTCACCTGGGTGACTTGCATAAATAAGCTCATTGTTTTCATGCGCTTCAATTGCCACGCTCCACCAGCTGTAATAGCCAACAATAACTATTATTTCATCAGACTGACCCTCGGCCTGATATTTATGTGTCATAACTCTTGTGGCTTCACTAAACGAGCATATGTGTTCATCCACCAAGATCCCATTCCAGTAAAGTTGGGACGTGCAGGTAGTGAAAGAAAAGAAAAACTTTATTTCGTAATCTGCTCCTTTGTGTTGAAAGGGTCGCTCGTATGTCCATAAGCGCAAAATTATTTTCTCCTTTTCTTAAAACTGAGTCTTCAATTATCTCAAAAATCATATTTTGCTGTAAATTAGTAAGCATGCAACGGCAGCTGCGATGCTGGGCAAAACAAAATAGGTTTTGCTTACGCTTTTTAACTTTTTCGAGAAAAAAGCAAGTATCAAGGGCCCGCAACAAAATAAAATAATAAACGTAAGAAAGTCAAAACCTTCATCGCCTAAAAACATATATGAAGCGGCTATCTGAACAAGAAAAAACGCACTTGCAAAGGCGACTACGCTTACACCAAATTTGTCATCAAGACCTTTATTAATTATCAATTGCTCCATAACTTACTTATCCTTTTGTTTAATAAAAGCACGCCAGATAATATTTGCAACAATAGCGATGACAATCAGCAACGCAAGCTCATACCAAAATGGAATGTCAAGAAAAGCAGCAAGAATAAATCCTGTTATAAATCCCAAAAGTAGCGCCTTGTTTGTTTTAATAAATTTAATCATTATGTCTCTGTTTAACTAAGCTTTTTGTCTCAACCTTTCTTGATCGTAGACAATTTGATAATCGAAGCTATAAAACCAATGTACAGAAAAGCCAGCGGTAGCATAAGTGGAATAAGATAATCTATAGTTCTCAGTACGAGCCCCTCTTGATACCTCTCATATATATTCCAGCCACCTAATAGCATATATACAAGCACTAGCAAAAGCATTGGTACAAACGCTTCGATTTTATGCCAAATCTTCATGGCGATATAATCCTACCGAAGTTTGATTTCTTTCATTAAGAGTTCTAGAAGAGATAGTAATGACAGTATTTTAGATGCAACTAAATGCCTAAAAAGTGTTGCGGAAACTTGTGCTTCGATCGCCAGCGACCTAAATATATAACTATCCATTTTTGTAAACTCTCTAGCGACTAAATAGAACGACTTGAGTTTTGATTCCCTAATCAATATCGCAAACGATACAAAACAATTTATTTTAATAAAATTCGTATTTTTTTACTCATTCGCTATGTTTTTTCGATGTATTATCTAAATTATTGGAAATAACAAAACACATCTTTTGCTAACATAGAGGTCAAGGTAGGATTTAAGGCTGGCATTTTTTCTCCTAATTATGAGTCGTCTAGTGCGGATAAATCTTCAATTTCCAGCGGTTCATCAGGCTCAACCATGCTCTCTTTAAATTATGAAACATCAGATTTAGAATAGACTACATGGTTGACGCACGTAATCAGCAAGAACGTCAAATTGCTTATTACTGGCCGTGTAATAACAAACTTAATAAAAAATATGCTAGACATCGATTACAAATAATCTATTGTATTAATGCCTTATGTAAAGAGTGTCATCAATAAAAAGCGACCAAGCTAAAAAAAACATAAAGACTAGTACGGTCTTTCAATAGGAAGATAAATGGAAGTAACTTCCCCCAAAATTAAACCCGCTCGCTCCATCTTTTTTGAATTAGTGATCGCTTGTGTCACTTTGTCATTCTATCTTTTGTTTTGGTTTTACCAAGCTATTCGCGATCTGAAAAACATCACCAACAGAGACCTTGCGCCGGGTGCTTGGTTTTTTGTTCCTCTGTTTTTGCCCGCACAGTTTTTTGCTATTCCTTACTTTATAAAAGAGCTTAAAGCTGCTGAAACTAAACTAGTATTGCCAAGTTGGCCCAGTTGGCTCGACTGGACTTGGATTATCGCAAACATTAGCTTATCCCTTGCTACGGTTACCATTGGTTATGTTGTTGAATCGCTTATAATTGAAATCGCAGTACTGCTTGCTTGGATAATCGCGGTGATAAGTATTTCAGGCAGGCTCAGTAGAATAAGAGAAAAGTCAGCCTTGCCAAAAACGAAGCCATTTGGGCCGTACTCTATATTTGAATGGCCGTTTGTCGTAATAATAATGGCACTTATCATTTATCTGGCGTTTGTGTCGGCTAACAAAGCTTACGAGCAAAATGCAAGGCTGCTGCCCGACAACACATATATTACCAATGACGAGCACAACTTTGCCTTTAGCTTGCATGGCGAAACATGGGAGCAGGTCGAGATAGGCACGGTTTCTGACGGCAGTGCCGTTGACGAATACAGTGCTCACTCGGGCCAAGCCTCATTGATGTTTTTTTTGCATAGCGATGTAGATGATATTACCGGCTACGTGCAGTTTAGAGTGGAAGAGTCGAAAAATGACATTAGTCGTGCACAGTGCGAAGAGTACAGAACGCTGAGCCCAAATACCTACTTTATTGTGGTGTCGTTAGCGTGTGAAGGCTATGAATACGGTGATAAAAGCCTAAACATGTATCAATACGTGCAAACTAGCGCGACTACCTATGTGCAGGCGCATGGTAGCTTTGTGGCGAGTGACGCTCAGTTTGATAACGAGGTAGATGCTTTTAAAGCCACCTTTAAAAGCGTTGCGCTGTTGGATGCCGAACTCGCCAATGCAGTGCAAGTTGATGCGGGTGATAGTGAGCCCACTACAGAAACGAATGTCGAACCTATTGCCGAGAACAGCACCGAGGCCAGCGCCGAAGAAAATGGCGAGCAAAATATAGAGCCTGAAATCCAGACAGCGCTACAAGTTCAAGAAGGAAAAACAGCACTCGCCGCACAAACCAAAATCCAAACAGATACAACCGATCTTATAGCGCTAGCCAAACAGATAAGAGAAATGCCGCTTATTCGCAACCAAGACGATATTTCGCGGCTTCTGTACGACGTCAAAATTTCAATAGGCCAAGAAAAAGCTACTTACACCTACACTAAAATTTGGCACTACCCAGACGAAAAATCGATAGAAGAAAACGCTTTTGACTCTATGTTTTTTATTAGTGGTGTAGAAACAATTACCGAGTCGAAGGCGCTAATACTCAAACCCAGCGATGAGGTAGAGTGGGTAGACACACAAAATGCAGCAACCACGGCCGCAAGCACTTTTAATTCCTTAGTCGATTCCAAAAAACAAACAGTAGATTACGCTAACTTAACCGCTAACAGTGTAAGCCTTATTCAATACACAATAGAGAGTGATTTAACGCAACAACTTTTGCCGTGGTCCAAAATCTACAACGCTCTCACCCAACGCGCAGCAGGTATCTATCAAATCACGCTCGAAATGCTCGATGATAAAGACATATCGTTTGATACCCTCGGTGACCACGTGAAGTGCCAGCAAACGGATAACACCATCTCATGCAAAGGCCAAAATATCCCTGCGATACCCGAAGATGATTCGATGGTGTTTAGAGATCACAGCGAGCAAATTGTGTTTAGCGAAATAAGTCAGTGGAGTGAATTAAGCGCAGTGGTGAACGCTGAAATCAAAAAAGCAGGTGTACAAAACGAAAACGTAGCCGATGTTTTAAACACCATTGTTAAAAGCACCATGGATATTGAAGAAAAGATTGATGCCGTGCATCAGTTTGTATCGAACGAAATAAAAGCTGGGCCTGAACTTAACGAAGGCGAAGCAAAACCAACACCTGCTTTGCATAATGACTTTGTTATTCAATCAGTGTCGCAAACCATCGCAAAACGATCAGGCAGCTATCTTGATAAAACTGCGTTGCTAATTCATATGCTTTCACAAATTGGTGTAGGCGTTGAGCCGATGTTGGTATCTACTCTGAGGCGAGCGCCAGAGCGCCTAATTATGCCGGCCGCCAACTACTTCAACCATTTGGTGACATGCTTTACTTATTTAGACGAATATCGCTGCATCGACACAAGCTACAATAGCAGTGACTGGCGCTATATACCCGCAGGGCTCATGGGAGAAGTCGCGCTAATGCTTAAATCAGATGCATTGCCAAGCGCATTACCTGTCACTAATTATCCTTATGTCATCAACAATACTATTGACCTAAAACTGCTTCAAAATGGTGACCAAAGCGAAGTACAAACCATTCACTTTGATGAATCATACGCTAATTTTTATCGTTCAATTCATATGGATAAAACACAGGAAGAACGCGATATTTGGGCGGTAGATGTGTACACAAGCTATGTGGCATCAGACCCTGTGCCAAGCGCTACTATAAAAGGTGTAGACAAGCTGCAAAGTCCCATCACTATGCAAACCAACAACCATTTTGCCGAGTTATTTGTGCCTGATGAAGACCTATCAATTGTTGAATATGAGCCGTGGATAAACTTTGAAGTAAACGCTATTGAACTTGAAAATAAGTATTACCCTGTTCGGGTGCTAGGCTCAAAAGTAGTGTCGAGAGTAAATGTTGAAATTCCTGGGAGATGGTCTCTAATGAGTTATCCGCCCGATTTAAATATAAGCACCGACTATTTAGCAATTACGCGAAAAGTCACGCGAGTAGATAAGCGTAACTTTTATATCGAGACTGAGTTTACAATTCCTTCGCGAAATGTATTGGTTGAAGAGCAAGCGGAAATGCTTGGTGCAATAGCGATGTTACAGAAGCAGTCTATGATAAAGTTTACGGCAGATTTAAAACAATAAAGCATTAAAAAGGATTTCAGAGTTAATTTAGATAATTTGACTCTGACACCCTTTTTGCTATGTCTTTATATCTTCGTAGTTAATAGCAGTATCTATACCTTTTTGAAATGACCGGCGAAGCGCAATTGAAGCGACTGAAATCAAGCTGTGTATATCCACGCCCGAATTGGCAGCAACCGAAATAAGTCCAATATTGACGTTGCATTTCGCGTTAGAGTCACGCGAAGCCTTACCTTGCATAATGATTTTGTTGGCAATTGTATTTGCTTCTTCGTTATTTCTCACCATCACACTCGCTATATAGATGTTCGCGTCATAATTACCTAACATATTATTTGTGTTGTTCAGTAACTTATCAGTCTGTTGAACAAAAGAAGAGACCGTTTGTGATTGTGTTTCTGATTCAACGGCAGTCACTTCGATCATCAAAATCGCCAAGCGCCTTTGCACCGTATTGTTCGTAGATGTTGAATTTAGTTTTAGCAGACTATTCGCAGCAAACTCCAATATGCTGTGTTTATCAGAGATATGGTTTCCTGAAGTATTTGTTCTTGTCGACTCTAGGCGAATAGTCAGTTTTGAATTAACGTCTGAAAAAATAAGCGCAAACGATAATGCGAAAATAATAGAAAGCACGAGCCACAAGGTTTTGGGGAACCTCTCTTGTTCAATATGCACAAGGGATGAGAAATCAGGGATATAGTGCTCGAAAACACCTAAACAAATAGCATATATTATCAACACACTGGCAAATAGTAAGGTATCACGTCTATTTAAAATTAGGCTCATAAGGACAGGAAGAATAGGAACAAGCACTACAAATCGGCTATTTACTCCACCCGAGAGCAAGGTAGGCACAAGTATAGCTAGCATGCATCCTACAATCAGGATATATGGGTTTAATGCATTGTTTGGGAAGTAGTGTATAAAACTTGCCATCGCACTTGTTAACATGCAAACAGAGATAGCAATCATCGTCATTTCAGATGACTGTTCGCCGAATGTATACATAATGCTAGCACCACAGATTGCTATCAGAGCAGCAGCAATCGAGGTTTTTTTAACCAAATTTATTGTGTATTTATTGCCGCTTCGCAAATTCGATACCTTGTCAGTTGGGTTTAAATCGTAAACCTCAGATATCAAGTGCTATCGGCAATCTCTAAAAATACTTGAGAATACAACACCTTGACAGTTCTTAAATCAACTGCCAATCGTCCCATTTACAATAGGTGTAAACGCAGTCAAAGAATCCATCAAGGTTGAATTCCCCAAACCGTGGCCTGGTATGACTTCGTTTAATCGCCCTTGCTCACCGTGCAGTGCTAAGTAATTGAGAACAACTGTTTCGACCAGCAAATTGACGTTGTTAGCGGCCGGTGTAGCAGCGGTTTCGACTGCGCCGTCTCTGCGCATGTAGCCTATTTGTTGATGTGTGGCTTGTAGCTCGGGGGTTGCGCCCATTAGCTGTGGTGTGCCTGTTGGGTTGTAGACCAAAAAGAATGAGCCTGCGGTGGATGAGTTGTCGCCGGTCCAAACGCCTTTGCCGCGTCCGTTTTCGGAGTCGTCTATCATGCCGTTACTGAATACTGAGCCGTCGCTTGTTACGTACATCATTATTGGTACGCCAACTCGTGCAGCATATTCTAATACTGCGCCCATGCATCGGCCTGCGCGCAAATCGCGGACTTCGCCGGTGGCTCGGTTGCCTACATGATAATCGTAGCCGCCCATTGTGATTGTGCCTGCGCCGGCAAAGCCGTTTACCACAAGCTTCATCACTGAGGCGGTTTTTTGGAACTCGCGGTCGCCGCTGAATTCTTCTTCGGTAAAGATGCCATTAGGGCCAACAATTTCAGGGTCGAGCGCTGGGTCTAATGTGCTGGGGTCGCCAAAGCGGTCGGCAATGTCGGCGCTTTTTACGTAACCGCAGCGCACTAAGTCTTTTACCACTTCATCGCTGGTTATGTTGCTATCCACTTTACCTAACTTCATATCGCTGATGCGCTGAATAGATTCCATAACGGCGACTGAGTCTTCTTGACTAAGTAAGCCGATTAAATCGCCGGTATCTACAAGGCCCGTTACGTCAGACGGGCGGTCAACTTTAGTTGGGCGTTTAGCAGGGTCAATTAAACGCTGGGGTGCCATTGAGTTGCCACCAGAGTCGGATGCTTGTGAGCCAATGAGCGTCAATAAGGAACCATCAGCACCCGCACGGTTTATGCCGTACATGGGGTTGTGTGGGTTGTTGCCGGTGTCGTTTTCAGAACGCGCAGGTATAACGGCGCCATTTACGTTGGCTCGGTTGGTAACTGCTAACTTATCTTGTATACCTCTTAAAAAACCGCTGTCGGAGTGAAAAGCGAGGCCTAATTCAGTATTGATAAAGTCAGAAAGCCCAGTATCGGGGTTGGCAATTGATGGCACCATGTCGCCAGGTAAACCTTGGCGCGAATAACCTTGGGTGCTTAAAAAATCGAGCTGCCCGCCGCGGCCACCAATTAATACGTTTGAGCCAGCCATATTAACGCCACCAGCTAAATCAAATACGATAAAGGGTATTTTGCCTGCGCCTTGTGTTGCTATGCCGCAACCTGCTTTGAGTGCTTCTAAGTCGGGCGAGAGGTCGGCCATGGCCTTTTTAGGGGCAGCAAATAAGCTAAGTGCAGATGCGCCTACTACCGTGCCTGCGCCGGTATAAAAACCTTGCGCAATAAAGTCTCGGCGGCTCATGGGTTTGGCGTGATGAGCATGAAATAAAGGTGCGTTTGCATCGTGCCCGTGTTTTTGCTGATAAGCGCTGGCAACGCTACGCGATGTTTTACTTTTATTACCAAAGCTAAATACTGTTTTTTTCATCATATTCTCCCGCTCGCTTATTGCAGCACAACAACTGCACTGCCAAGTACGGCGGCACAGCTAGCTTTCGCTAAGGTTTCGGTGGTATCGCTAGCGCAGCTATTATTGCTGCTACAGGTGGTGAGTCGGTCCACCAGCGCATCGAGTTCTGGTCTTACTTCGCTAGCCGTTGGCTGGCTTATATCGTCGCTTAATAACATTTTTTGCATTAACGGATTAATAAGCGAGTCTTTAAATGCAGTGTCGACGCCGTTATTTACGTTTTGCGCAAAGTTAAGCGAAGGGAAGAAGCTTGCGCGCATGGCGCTGTCTTCAACTAAGGTATCGCAATAACGTATAGCAAGTTGGGTCACCGCCATCTGGTTAGAGGTTAGGTAACTGTCGATAGCTGTTACGCTCGGTAGCTGCTGGCGAAGCTGATTAAAGGTGGTAAGTACTTCTGAACGGTTGCTTGGCACGCCAGTTAATGCAGCCATACTGGCATTGATTTCGGCAAAATCACGTACACCAATCTCTGCTTGTGCAGGCAAATCGATAGGTGCCGCAACAGTCGGTATTGCCTCTGCGGTTCGGGTCGATGTTACGCCGCCTAGGTTTTCAAAGGTTAAGAAAAACTCGTCTAAATCTGGGCCTTTTTGAATAGGGATTATGGTGCCTTGCGTTGAAACAGGATAACCCAAGGTGTTCGTAGCTTGTGTGCCATTTACAACAGAGTCGAGGGTGGCAAACACTTGTCCGGTTTTTTCTTCGCGACCATTAACGCCAATGCGCATGCCTTCAAGGTCGATACCGTCGAGGTTGGCGTTGTCGTTTAAGCCCACTACAAAGGGTTCGGTAAAGAGGTAGCTGTAGCTATCAAACTGGCTAACTTCAAACCCTATGTAGGCTTGTTCTACGTTGACTACTTCACTAATGCCAAATAATAAATAGAATTTTTGACCAATTCCTGCGTCAAAGTTACTGGTAATTTGCTCTGGCGTTAACGCACGATTATGTATGGCAACCATTCTAATTGTGCCGGCAAAAGTGTCTCTGCCACTCACTTCACTGCCGAGTACAAACGCAAAACTATCGTCCCACTCGTTGAGCAAGCTACCTTCAATCGCATCTTGATAACCGGTGTCTTCACCGTTGACATAAATGCGTCTGCCGCCATTCGCATCATAATTAACCACCACATGTTGCAAGGCTGCTTGTAATACTTCATCAGCGTTAGCGGTACTTAAGCTTGGTTCGCCGTTGGCGTCGGTGTTGTTGTTGCGCACTAAAAAGTCGTAATTGTATAAGGTTTGGCCTAGCATAAAGTTGCGCGTATCGTCGCCGCCAGAATAGCTGATAATTCGGGCTGGGCCTTCTTGGGTTACATTTGCAGGTGCTACCCATGTTTCGAGTGAAAACTCGCCAGTAGCCACAATTAAATCATGCAACTTTTTACTGTTTGCAGTAGCCCCTTGTGCTTTGCCGCCGGTTAAGCGAATGCCCCAGCCGCCAACCCAGTCGTGGCTACCTGACAAAGTTAAGTCAAGCGAGGGTGTTACGCCGCTGGTGTCAAACGCGACATTACCAAAGCCGGTTTTAAATTCCCACTTGGCTATTAAGTTTGATTCAAATCGACCGCCGCCGCTGGCAAGTGTGCCGTCAAACAAGCCCACTGCATTTGATGCTACGAGGTTGGCATCAAGCTCGGTCACCTCAATGGCATCGGCCATGGTTTGTATTGCGTTTTGTATAGCCATACCGTCGGCTACGCAATTGTCGGTCCAGCAGTTATGAAACTCATCTCTCAAACGCGCAACTAGGCGGCTGTCTTCAGGAATATCTAAATTGATCTTAGAAATTGCTGCCAAATAAGCCTCGTTAATATCACTAGAAGCCACATATGGCGAAATAGGCACTGCAGCCGATGACTGGTGACACTCGCTACAATAGGTTTGCATTAAGGGATGAATGTTTGTTTCGAACAAGCTTGGCGATTCGGGGAAATTTTTATTGGCACCCACAGTTTTTACTGGCGGCGCTTCCAATACTATCTCTGTGGCTGTTGCGTCATCATCTAACCAAGCACCAATCCACGTTTCCATTATGTCGCCGCAGGCTTGCGGGCTTGCTAGCCAGCAGTTATGACCTCCAGCTACTTTGGTGATCAATAAAGAGTCTTGTGGGCTCTCTTTATTCACCAAGGTATTGGCAATGGCATAGGCCTCGTTAATGTCGTCGTTACGCGCAAACGCAGGCGATTGAGCTCCTTGTATATGACAAGCCGCGCATTTATCGGCAGTCGCAAGGTTATCCCATACGTTTAGTTTAAAGTTTTGCACATCGTCGGTAGCGGGCGGCGGGCCTGAATACGTGACAACAGTATCAGTTGTAGCCGGAGGCACTGGTGTTTCTTGTACTGCGGTATCACTACCACCGCAGGCCATTAGTAAAGTAACGCACAGAGCGGCTATACTTATTTTAAGAAGGTGTTGAATAGTCATGTTATTCCCCTTTGCAATAAGCGGCGGTAGCAGCAAATACGTCTTTGATGCGATAATTATTGCTAGTAAAAGTGGAAGTGATTTGGCTAACGGCAGAGCGGTCGCTAGCGTCTTGTGGTTTACGAAGGCATACGTTTTCGAACACCTTGGTCACTTGGCACTGCGCAAACACTTGGCTATTGGCAAGTTCTTCACCCATCGATTTTGCACCATTACCTGAACCTTCTAAAGATTCTGACCAACCTACTGTTTGGTTAATCCCTTTACGCCAGTAGTTGTCCCAGCGGTCGTCTTGAATAACAAAACCAAAGGGGAAGTTATTGCTGTTAATTTGATGTTTTTCGGTAACGCGCGAGCCTGTTACTGGGTCAAGCTGACCTTCTTGATTGTAAATAAGGCGTCCGTTTTCACCTTGTGGGTCGCCTTCTACATCGTATTCGTAATTGTAGTAAGCGTAGGCTTGGGCCAATGGGTCCATACCCGAATGACAGCCTGCACAAGAATTAAAAAAGATTCGGCTATCGCCGCCTGGGCTTCGGCTTAAGTCTTGGCGAATACGGTCGGGTGGTAAACTGGTGTCTTTGAGCGGTTCGAGATCGCGGCACATGTGGTTAATTAGGGTAAAACGAAACATGGCTCGGTTTGTGCCGTCTTTGAAAAATGACTTCGCTGCGCCGCGAGTGGTCATAATGCCAGCGGTTGCATATGCGGGTATATCCATTACGCTAGATTGTGTGGTTTGCGTTAGCACCAAAGACAAGTCTGCGCCCATGTTTTCTAAATCTTCGTAATGACGATTGTTGCTCATAGAGTAGGGCGATACATTAACGCTGTTATTGGCGACATACAAAATATCACCCGACAAAATCTGTCTAAAGTCGATATCGTCGCGGGCAATGCCGATCACGGTGGCGGTATAGTCGTTAAGTGGAGCAAATACGTCAGACTCTTCGTTGGTCCAAGGTGTTACCCAGTTTTTTAAGGTCACGTTATAAAATGATGGAGACTGCAATGCAATTTGTGCGGCACCAATGTCGTCACCAGCATCGATAAGCGCGGCCATTTCTTGTAATACTTGTGCGGTTGGCGGCACGCCGGCTAGCCGGTCGTGTATGCGTTTTGCCTGACTTGCGCTGTCGGCAAGGGCAGGAGTTGTCAAGGCCAAAGCCGTTATACCACTAACAGCCATGCAAGAAAGCAGCGCTAGCCTCGATGCTGCTTTACGCCAGTTGGTGTATGTAAATCGCAAACTGTTCATATGCTTCTCCTGTTTGCACATAGTTATACCTCTAATACCTGCTTGTTTGGTTATGCTAGCTTGTCGAAAAGTCTTAAAGCTCATAACCGAGCGACACTTAAACTTACCCTTATCTTGTTATCTGCTGTTGGGCTGAATTCGTGAGTGAGTGTTATTGCGCTCTGTTGTTGAGCGCTAACATGAGCTTGTTTTTGTTTTAGTTATTTTGGAACATTTTATGTTTACCACATTGGTCGTTACTCCCTCTTCTTTGAAAAACTGTTAATGTTGATATCGCCATTCCCGCAGAACTATCCGTCATTCCCGCGGAGGCGGGAACCTCCCAAAATGTCCTTTCATTACCTGATTTCACAGTGCTCCAAGGAGATCCCGTCCTTCGACGGGATGACGTGGTTTGTGCAACAGGATGACGTGGATTGTGTAACGTTTTGACGTATTTTTGCGTCCACACATAGACCGGGTGTTACAACAATTGTGCCCATATTCCTAACCTACTGTTTTTATTAAATAAAGCTCAACATGGCGAACGCTGGAGGGGAACAAGAATGACTATTTGTGTCTGCATTTGCGCACA
>CAZXTD010000029.1:0-33928 GCA_964643575.1 uncultured Glaciecola sp.
AATCAAAAATGTGAGTACTTGTACGCTCATGATTTATTCCTCTTCTACGCCATACTTTTTATCAAGTGAATTCATCAACTTCATATAAACAAATATGAGTGCAACAAATACATAAATCGCGCCTTGTTGAGCAAACCAGAAACCTAGTTTAAACCCAGCAAAGTGGATGGCATTTAATTGTTCAACAAATAGAATACCGGCGCCAAAAGACACGATAAACCACACCGCTAAAAGCTTAAACAAGATAGAGAGATTCTCTTTCCAGTAGGCTTTTTGATCACCTTCATTTTTAAAACCCATCTTTTTATCCTCTGTATGTATCAATAATTAAAACGTAAATAAAAGTAGCTGTTTTTACATTTTTCTAACGATGGTGCTTGCGAAATACTTGGTAACTTGTCCGTTTGGATATTTGTTGCCAAACATTGTGCAAAACCCATCTTATAGGGGTTGTGATTACCATAGACATTATATGAATTTCGTAAAATGATACCTTGGTCTTACGGTGTTAGTATTAGAGACGATTGTGCTACTCTTGCACTTGTTAACAGTTTGTATAGGAATTTACATGTCTATTGGTTGGCTAGCCTTGGCTCTAGGTTATTTAATAGTTCTGTTTTGGATTGCAAAATGGGGGGATACCAACTCTCCGACTGCACGTTGGATTACATCTCATCCTTTAGTCTATAGCCTCGCCTTAGGCATTTATTGCACTGCATGGACCTTTTTTGGCGCAGTGGGGCAATCTAACGATAAACTATGGGCCTTGCTGCCTATTCAACTAGGGCCAATTTTCGTCTACTTGGTGTTTAATAAATTTATTTATAAGATGATTTATGTCAGCAAAAAACAGCATATTAGTACTATCGCCGACTTTATTAGCTCTCGCTATGGCAAACGACAAGTTGTCGCCTTGCTGGTCACGATAATCGCATTGCTAGCAGTCATTCCATATATCGCACTGCAGCTCAAAGCAATTGGGTCTACCTTTACACTTATTACCAGTCAAAACACTTCATCAGATAACAGCCAACTTATTGTGGTTATCGCAACTTTATTTATCGCCGTATTTGCAATGTACTTCGGCACGCGCAATACCGATGTCACGCAATATCGTAGAGGCTTGATTTTGGCAATCTCGTTTGAGTCGTGTATTAAATTACTCGCATTAATACTTGTTGCTCTGGTGGGCTATCAATATTGGAGTGCCGCACAAGACAAGCCTATATTGTGGGAATACACACAATCAACTGCTTTGAGCGGATTCTTAAGCTTTGATTTTTGGATACAAACGCTTATGGCAGGTGCTGCAATCATCTGCCTTCCTCGTCAATTTCATGTCACGGTAATAGACAATCTGCATCTTGACCATGTGCGCACTGCTCGCTGGTTCTTTCCACTGTATTTATTATTAATCTCAATCACTATTCCGATTATTGCTGCATCGGGCAAATTCCTTTTTGAAGGGGAGAACATCGACGCCGACAGCTATGTTATGGGAATTGCACTGTTGTCTGACTCTTTGCTGCTACAAATTATTGTGTTTTTAGGTGGCTTGTCTGCAACAACAGCAATGATTATTGTTGCAACACTCACCTTGAGCACCATGATCACCAACGACGTTGTTTTACCCAAGCTCATGGATCGCGAAACATATACCGGCGTCAATCGTGTTAAACGCATCAAAATCATTCGCCGCGCGGTTATTTTTGTTATTTTAATGTTGGGGTTTGCTTATCAGCAACAAATGGCCAACCAAGCCTCGCTTGCCTCTATTGGTTTATTAGCTTTTTCACTCGTTATTCATTTATTGCCTGCCATTGTAGGCGGACTATATTGGGAAAGAGGGCATGCTCACGGTGTATACGCAGGTCTTATTGTGGGCCTCTTGGTATGGATTATGTCTCTATTTTTACCTTTGCTAGGCGGCGGCCAGCAAGGCTATGACAGCCACTTATTGAGCCAAGCTGCCACCATCAGCTTTGTAGCCAACGTCGTATTCTACATTGGCTTTTCTATGCTATCTAAACCGCGTTTAATCGACCGATTACAAGCAAAAGTATTTGTTGTCCCTGCCAGCTTCACAAATCAATACAAAGAAGAAAAAGCCATATTCCAAGTCACCGTGGATGATTTAAAAACGCTTATTACACGGTTTACGGGTGAACAACGCTGCGATCAATTATTTAGCCTTTACGCCAACCAACACGAATGTGACTTGAGCCCTGACGCAAAGGTTGACGAAGAGTTACTTGCGTTTTGCGAACGTGCCCTGGGCGGCGTTGTTGGGTCTTCCAGTGCCAAAGCCTTAATCGATAGCTTGGTCAGAGGTAAAAAGCTCGACATTACCGACGTGGTTAATTTTTTCGATGATACCGCTCAGGCGATGCAGTTTAATATGAGTGCGCTGCTTACCTCACTTGAAAATATTGACCAAGGTATTAGCGTGGTTGATAAAGACTTACGCTTAGTGGCATGGAACAAGCGCTATACCGATTTATTTAACTATCCTGAAGAGTTAGTCACCGTAGGCGCAGCGGTAGAGCCATTAATTCGTTACAACGTGTTACGCGGCGATTGCGGACCAGGTGAAGTTGAGCTGCAAGTACAACGGCGCCTTGAGCATTTGCGCAATGGCACGCCGCATCGCTTTACTCGTCAGCGTGACGACGGCCACGTTATAGAAATGGTCGGCAACCCTCTGCCTGGCGGCGGTTTTGTCACCAGTTTTCATGACATAACAGGGCATGTAGAAATTCAGCAAGCCTTAAAAGAGACAAACATTGACCTTGCCGCACGCGTTGCCAAACGAACTGAAGAAGTCCACTCTATCAACGCCGAGCTGAGACTAGAAATAGAACGCAGAAATGAGCTAGAAAAAAGCTTAATAAGGGCAAGAAAAGAAGCAGAAGCGGCCAACGCCAGTAAAACCCGCTTTTTATCTTTAGCGAGTCACGACGTGTTACAGCCACTTAATGCAGCTAAATTGTATCTAACAGCCATGCAAGAGAGCCCACTAGACGACGACATGCAAAAAATGTTGGTCAAACTAAATGATTCTGTGGTGTCCAGTGAAACCTTAATCAGCACTATCTTAGACATATCACGATTAGACCAAGGCGAACTTAAACCCTATATAGAAACAATCAACGTTGCTGACGCGGTTAATCCAATCATTAACGAAATGAGCATGAAAGCAAAAGAAAAAGGCTTGGATTTTCGTTACAAGATTACTGATTGTTGGGTGAGCGCTGACAAGACTTACCTGTATCGTATAGTGCAAAACCTTGTTTCCAATGCGGTTAAATATACGCCAAAAGGTAAAGTATTGCTCACCGTGCGCACGCAAGGTGGTAAAGTCCTTATTCAGGTAAGAGACACCGGCATTGGCATACCACAGCTGCAGCAAGCAGCGATATTCAGTGACTTCTACCGGGTTGAAAACTCTGACGAACAGGGTATTGGTTTAGGTTTAGGCGTTGTTAAACGCTTAAGTCAGCAACTGACTTGTAACGTCAAGGTAGAATCGAAAGAAAATAAAGGCTCATGTTTTAGTCTTGAGTTTACACAAGTGGCCGCGCCAGAAGTCCCGAAAGTGATAAAACAGCCCGCGCAATCTGTTTTCAGCAAGTTGAAAATTCTTTGTGTTGATGACCAACAAGAAAACCTGGATGCGATGCAAACCTTATTAAGTAAGTGGGGGGTTGAAGTGGGCCTTGCTAAAAACTGTAAGGATGCCTTGGAAGAGGCAAAGACTTTACAGCCGCATATCTTGTTAGTTGACTATCAACTCGGACGAGGCCCTGACGGCCTTGAGATAATTGAACTGATTCGGCAACAATCTAATATGATTCTGCCCGCTTGCTTAGTTACCGCTAAGCGCGGTGATGACTTGATGAAACTGTGCAGCGAACAAGGTGTTAACTATCTCTCTAAACCTATCAAACCGGCTAAATTGCGCACGCTTATTCAGAGCATGGCTAAATTTATACGCAACGTTAAAGTAGGTGAAAAGAAGTAAGTTAAGCCACATGTACTAAAAAGGACGCATACTGCGCCCTTTTTAATGACCAATTGATAGTCGGTTCATCAATCAGACTTCTTCTTTAACAGGAGGCTCTAACTGCAGTTCAGATGCTATAAGAACCGCCTGGGTTCTATTATTAATACCGAGTTTACGGAATATCGCAGTCACGTGCGCTTTAACCGTTGCCTCTGCTATATCAAGATTAAAGCCAATTTGTTTATTTAACAGACCATCACGCATGTAACAAAGTACTTTGTATTGTGAAGGCGTAAGGCTTGCAACGTTTTCAGCTAACTTGCTAAAGTTTTCGTCTACATCTTGTATACGTTGACGTACCGACTCAGGTAGCCAAACATCGCCTTCGAGCATTGCATGTACAGCTTGATTGATTTCATCAGCGCTGGCAGTTTTTGGGATAAAGCCAATAGCACCTAAGCCTACTATTTTTGAAATTAAAGCCGCGTCTTCAGTACCTGATACTACCGCTATAGGTAAGTCGTCAAATTGCTTCTGAATGTGTAAAAAGCCAAATAAATCACTGCTGCCTGGCATATGCAAATCAAGCAGAAGTAAATCTACGTCGTTATCTACAAGCGCTTGAACAGTCGTATTAAGGTCACCCGTCTCAACAATCTCAATATCGTTGTACTTCAATCTTAATGCGCCTTTTAGGGCGTCTCTATATAAAGGATGATCGTCCGCAATGAGGAGTGTGACCATAATAAGTCCTTACAATGGGTGTGGTGTGCATTATTGCTCTTGTTCTCAAAATATATTAACAATTTGTAAACAAAACTCAATAATAAAAAGCTAGAAAGAAAAAAGGCAAGTGTAAAAACTTGCCTTTTTTAATGATTAGCGGTTTAAACGCTTATCTATTAGCGAATCAACCACAGTTGGGTCTGCTAGTGTAGAAGTGTCGCCTAATTGCTCATGTTCGTTGGCGGCTATCTTACGCAAAATTCGGCGCATAATTTTACCTGAGCGTGTTTTTGGCAAACCCGCTGTCCATTGAATGAGATCTGGTGTGGCGATTGGGCTTAATTCTTTGCGCACCCATGCGCGTAACTCAGACGTGAGCTTATCATCAGCTTCAATACCTTCATTAGGCGTAACATATACATAGATACCTTGACCTTTGATGTCGTGCGGATAACCCACCACGGCGGCTTCAGCAATATATTCGTGTGCAACTAAGGCACTCTCGATTTCTGCTGTTCCGAGTCTGTGGCCTGATACGTTTAGTACGTCATCTACACGGCCGGTAATCCAGTAATAGCCATCTTCGTCACGACGCGCGCCGTCACCTGTAAAGTAAACATTGGGATACGCACTAAAGTAAGTCTCGATAAAGCGCTTGTGGTCACCAAATACGGTGCGTGCTTGGCTTGGCCAGCTATCTTTTATTACCAAATTACCTTCTACAGCGCCTTCTAGTTCTTTGCCGTCAGCATCAAATATAGCAGGCTGTACACCAAACATAGGACGGGTAGCAGAGCCTGGTTTTAGTGCGGTCGCGCTAGGCAGCGGTGCAATCATCATCCCGCCCGTTTCAGTTTGCCACCACGAATCAATAATTGGGCATCGGCTCTGACCAATTACACGATGATACCATTCCCATGCTTCAGGATTGATTGGCTCGCCTACTGAACCTAAAACGCGCAATGTCGATAAATCACAACCTTCAACAGGCTTTTCGCCATGCGCCATAAGGGCACGAATAGCAGTAGGTGCAGTATATAAGCTGTTGACCTTGTACTTCTCAACGATTTGGGCAATTCTGCGTACGTCTGGGTATGTAGGTACACCTTCAAAGAAGACTTGTGTTGCGCCATTTGCTAAGGGACCATAAGTCATGTAACTATGGCCTGTAATCCACCCCACATCTGCCGTGCACCAATAAACGTCGTCTGCTTTATAATCAAACCCGTATCGGAACGTTAACGAAGTATAGAGTAGGTAGCCTGCTGTAGTATGCACAACACCTTTAGGCTGACCAGTAGAACCCGAGGTATACAGAATAAATAGTGGGTCTTCTGCATTCATAACTTCTGGCTCGCACTGAGCAGAACAGTCGTCAATAAGTTCGTGCCACCATACGTCAACATCGGCATTCCAAGCAATATCACCACCGGTTAACTTTTGTGTCAGTACCGCTTTAATGCTTGGGCAAGCGCCGTTGGCAATTGCTTCATCAACATTTGCTTTTAAAGGAACACAGCGACCCGCGCGGCGGCCTTGGTCTGCAGTAATAACCACTTTTGCATCGCAGTTATTGATACGGTCGGCGATTGCATTGGGTGAGAAACCACCAAAAATGACTGAATGAACCGCGCCAATTCTGGCGCAGGCTAGCATGGCATATGCGGCATGAGGCACCATTGGCATATAAATAGCGACACAGTCGCCTTTTTGAACACCTAACTTTTTAAGACCGTTAGCAAGCTTACATACTTCGTAGTGTAACTGTTGGTAAGTGACTTTTTCATCGTTTTCAGGTGAGTCGCCTTCCCAGTAAATAGCCACTTTTTTAGCGTTATCTTTAAGATGGCGGTCGATACAGTTGTAGCTTGCATTTAACTGACCATCTTCAAACCATTTGATTTCGCAACTATCTGGTGAAAAGTTGGTATTTTTAATAATGGTCGGCGTTTTATACCAATCGAGTTCATCTATTTGAGATCCCCAAAATGCATCTGGATCTGCAACAGATTTTTCATACATGGCTTGATAATCTTCGTTACTGAAGTGGGTGCCTTGGGTTAGGCTTTCGGGTACTGGGTAGATTTTGGCACTCATTGGGAGTCTCCGTTAACTAATTTATTAATACCTGATTAACAATAGACCTATTCGCGCAAACAAAAATGCTACTTTGGTATTACCAAAGCTAAACTTTATGCAGCTAACGCTTTATTACATAGCCAAATACAATTAAACAACTGATTTTTATTAATATTTTTTGCGTGAGTTTAGTCTACGTTAAAATCAAACCTTAGTCTTATAGACCATCGACGCATTTTCAGATGCAAAACAATCAGCAACAATAGACACATCTGTTGAGATATCTTTACAAGTATTTAACGTAAAAGAATCAAAAGAAGTTGTTGATATACAGAGGTATTATTCAGCCTTTCCCAGTCATTTTCAGTTTGGACTTTGCCGCCTCAAGTTAGCTTAGGCGGCTTTTTTTTTAAGAAAAGAGAAATATAGCGCTTAACGGCACAATAAAGAACAAACCGACTATGTACGCCACACCATATGCTTTTTGCTCAGCCACTTTAAGTGAAAGTTGGTAAGAGAGGTTTGGCGGCCACTCTCGCCAAAAAGCAAGGCCGTAAATCACAAATACCGCCAAAAAGTTATAGCATAAATGCACAAACGCAATTTGTAGCGCTAGCGCTGCGTTGGGGCCAGTGATAGACAATGCCGCAATAACTGCAGTAATACAGGTGCCAATGTTAGCCCCTAAGGTAAAGGGATATACCGCTCTGGCGGTAACAATACCATTGCCGACTAAAGGCACCATTAATGAGGTGGTGGTAGAGCTAGATTGCACAAGTACAGTCACTATTGTACCCGACGAAATGCCCGATACTGCGCCCTTACCCAAGCTGTTTTGCAGAACAACACGGGCACGACCAACCATCAAAGACTTCATTATTTTGCCCATCCACGTTATCGATAACATAATTAAGCCCAATCCCAATATTATTCTTATGCTGCCATCCCATACCGCAGAAAACGAAGACGTCACCATTTTTACACTTTCGATAATGGGCGATGTTACGAGTTTAATCGGATTAAAACCGCCAACATCGGCTGCCCCACCCGCACTAAACAAAGCAACTAAGGCACTACTTAAGGTTTCTAATAAACCAAACATGATTTCTAAAGGTAAAAATATCAGTACCGCGAAAATATTGAAAAAGTCATGAATGGTCGCCGCATTAAAAGCACGCTGAAACTCTTGTTTATTGCCTATATGCCCTAAGCTCACGATGGTATTAGTAATACTTGTACCAATATTAGCACCCATCATCATCGGTATTGCAATGCTGATAGGTAGGCCACCAGCAACCATTGCGACAATAATAGACGATACCGTAGACGAGGACTGAATTAAGGCCGTACATACCATGCCTATGATTAGTCCTAAAATAGGGTTACTGGCAAATTCGAAAAGCGTTTTAGCGTGTTCTTCAGTGGCAGTCTTAAAGCCACCCCCAATTAAACCAACCGCGGTTAACATCACAAACACTAGTACGACTAATAAGAGCCAACGCAGCCACTTAGGCCACGTATTCAAAACGCTAACGACTTCTTCTGATACTACACTGGACATTATTTACCTTGTATAACTTGTGTTCATTGGCACCATACGTCTTTTACCTGCGTTATATTAAACTTTTATGACTATAACGACTAAGCGCCTTATTCTTTGTCTGCGCCAAATAAAAGAAAGGCCCTAAACAGGGCCTAATGCTTTGTTTCAATTGTGCTTATTTAAACGAAAATTTTCTTATTATGTTTGCACGAATTAATCGAACTAATTCCAATAAATAAATGAGCAATTAACTATTGAAGTCAAATTAAAATGGTGCTGAGTACTCTCTTAATACCGATGCTACCGATTGCAAACACTCTTCGCTTAAGGTGATATCAAACGCAGCAATATTCTCTTCTAATTGCGGGATGCTAGTCGCGCCTAAAATAGTAGAGCAAACGCCATCTACTTGGTCACACCACGCAAGCGCAAGTTGACTCGGCATAATGCCATGTTGCTTGGCTATATCGCAATAAGCTTGTATGGCTTTTTCGCTATGCTCGGTTTTGCGAAACAAGCCATTACGCTGTTCAAATGTTTGCCGGCTGCCTTTGGGCATTTGTCCGTTCAAATACTTACCCGACAGCATGCCGCCTGAAATAGGCGACCAAGGTAAATAAGCAATATCCTCAAGCACGCAAGACTCAATCAAGAAAGGCCAGTCTTTGGTGTGCAACAAATTAAACTCATTTTGAATAGATACTGGCTGAGCAATGCCCATTTCTTTGGCTAAGCTTAAATAAGTATGAATGCCCCAAGTAGTGTCATCAGACAAACCCCAATGACGAATTTTTCCACTTTTTAAGGCTTTGTCGATACCGCTTAAAATGTCGCGCATGTTGTCGCGTTCATGCTCAGCGTTTATTGAGCTTGGGCGAGTCTTGTTAATTGAGTGCCGGCCAAAATGAGCAGTTGTTCGGTTTGGCCAATGTAGCTGATATACGTCAATATAATCAGTATTTAGCCTTGCAAGCGAGCCATCTACTGCCAAGCCTACGTTTTCACCTGTTATTGGCGCATTATCTCTCACATACGCAAAGCCTGGTCCAGCAATTTTAGTTGCCAAAATAAACTTTTCGCGTTTTTCAGGAAAGCGAGCAAGCCAATTACCAATAATACGCTCGGTATCAGCGCAAGTGCCCTTGCCCGGTGGCACTGGGTACATTTCGGCGGTATCCATAAAATTAATACCGGCGTTTAATGCACAGTCTATTTGTGCGTCAGCATCAGCTTGAGTATTTTGAATACCCCAAGTCATGGTGCCCAAACAAATTCGTGATACTTCGAGGCCTGAGGCGCCTAGCGTTGAATAGCGCATAGTTGAACCATACTCCTTGTATTAGATTTTTCGTCAAAGTTTGTTCTGTGGCTTTGTGACTCTTTGTACGGCAACAAGCTTATTTGGTCTAAAAATAATTAACAAGCAAAAAAGACTCGCGCAATGATATGACTCTTTTTGACTCAACAATTAAATCGAAATAATAAGCCGTACATAAAATATAATAATGTACTAACTGAATTAAAAAAGGGAATCTTTAACGCTAAACGTATTGATAGTTGACATAGATTAGGCCATTAAGGATATCCCCAATGCGAGAAAAGACACCAAGTAACACTGCAAACAAAAGAACAAAACTTAGCCTTACATTATTATTTTTCAGCCTAAGTGTGCTTGCTTGTTCTAATCCAACATTTTATGCAAACTCTTCTGCACAACCCGCCACTTCAAACGGCGTTGACAAAATTAAGTCGGGCGAATATACGAGCCCTGCTTGGAAGAGCGACCAGTTTGTGGGTGAGGCCAAGAGAACACTCGAAAACGACAAGCTAGTGATTAAAGTAAACCATTCTGAAGGTGGTTTTGATGCTGGCCTAACGCACGAGTACCCGTATACGCTTGTAGATGATGTAAGCGCTGAATTTGCCGTTAATGCTTCATTTACCGCAAGCGGTGAGACAAGCAAAGGGCATTGGTGGTATGGTCCAAAGGCTTCTGTTAATTGGCCTCACAAAGGCAAGTGGGAACTAGATGAGTGGTATGAAAACTATGTTGTCGACACGGCCAGCAAAAATCCAGACGAAATGCACACTTGGCTAATGCACGATTGGGATCCAAACAACCCACAAAACGAATATTTAGGCACAACTGAACACAACGGTTCAGTTTACAAACATTACAAGTTTTATTTTAACACATGGGTTCAGTTTTGGGCCGTGCGTCAAGATTTTCGTAGCGAAGGCAGCACTAACATGGCGCCCATATTGCAAAAATGGCGTGAACATGGCCTGCCCAATAAGCGCATTGATGACGTTAAGTTTAACGTTGAAACCCATGGTGCGCACAATATTGAGTTTGTGATGGTAGCTAAATGCACACCAGAGAGTTTTACAAGCGATAAATGTCAGGACTAATAAGAATAAGGCGCTTAAAAAAGCGCCTTATTGATTTTAGGTACATCAAATGCTCTGGTCTACCTTACTAGCCGTGAACCGCTGCAAAGCCCGGCTTACCATCAAAATTATACAGATTCTCAGTTTTAACTACGTCAAACCCCGCATCATGCAAACGCGTTTGCAAACTAAGCACTTCAGCGAAACTAAGCGGTATGTTGTCTGACATAAAACGACAGCGCCAGTGGTCTACACAGTAAGTTTCTGGGAATCCTTGCGGCCACACTTTTACGCCCCGGTTAGTAATTAACTGCAATGCCAAATCGTCACTGCCATAACCTTTAAGCTTTTCTCCTAAGGCTGTTGGCTCACCCTCTTGCCACTGCAAAAATATATCAATACCGACCAGCTCTTTCTTATTAGGCGCTTTGTGGTCCACTTTAGGTAGGTTTAGCGGCTGTGCATTGTTATACGACGGCGCTTCGAGTTGCTTAGGCGCTTGTCCTAGATTATTTATAACAGCATTGGCAAACGCTTCAGTACCTAGTTTTTGTTTACTTTGCCCCTCTTTATAGATGTCTGCAGTATGCAAGCCCTCTTCAAGAGTAACTAACCAAGCGCGGTGGATTTTTTCGGCCACATCGCTTTGCCCAATGTGGACAAGCATCTGTATTGCGCCGTGCAGCAATGCCGACGGGTTAGCGACGTCTTGTCCAGCAAGGTCGGGCGCAGATCCGTGAATGGCCTCAAACATTGCGCATTGATCGCCAACATTAGCACTCCCCGCCATGCCTACAGAGCCTGCTATTTGTGCGGCAACATCTGAAATAATATCACCGTATAAATTAGGCATTACAATAACATCAAAGTTTTCAGGCGTGTCGGCAACTCTGGCTGCGCCAATATCCACAATCATGCTGTCGGCTTGAATATCTGGGTAGTCAGCAGCAATTTCTTTAAATACGTCATGAAACAAGCCGTCGGTTAATTTCATGATGTTGTCTTTTACAAAACAGGTAACGCGTTTGCGCGCTTGTTGGCGAGCATATTCAAAAGCATAGCGCACAATACGTTCGCAGCCAGGGCGCGTGATTAACTTTAAGCACTGATACACTTCTTCTGTTTGGCGATGCTCAATACCTGCATATAAATCCTCTTCATTTTCGCGCACAATAACTAAATTCATATCAGGGTGCTTTGTTCTAACAAAAGGCGAATATGCGATACAAGGACGAATATTGGCAAACAGACCAAGTGCTTTACGCATGCTCACATTTAAGCTTTTGTAGCCTCCACCTTGAGGCGTTGTAATCGGAGCTTTTAAAAACACCTGTGTACGACGTAATGATTCCCAAGCGTTTGGCTCTATGCCGTTGGTTTGTCCGCTTAAGTAAACCTTTTCGCCAATATCGATAGTCTCAGGCGCTATTTGTGCACCTGCGGCGTCAAGTATTTTTAAGGTCGCCTGCATAATTGATGGTCCAATTCCATCACCGTAAGCAATAGTAATTGGGGTCTTTTTGTTTGTTGTTGTGCTCATCAATACTTACTCCAAGGAAAATTAATTTGTGTATGTAAAAGCTTCGAAGCTTTGCTGCTTTCGAGTTGGGCTAGATTGTACGCATTGATTTAATTTGTCATAATAGATTTTAAGCATTTTTTACATCTACAAATATAGATGAATAATACATAATAATTACGG
The DNA here is from genome assembly GCA_964643575.1 of uncultured Glaciecola sp. Taxonomy (GTDB): domain Bacteria; phylum Pseudomonadota; class Gammaproteobacteria; order Enterobacterales; family Alteromonadaceae; genus Glaciecola. The sequence goes on from CAZXTD010000029.1 coordinate 12,445, forward strand.
CGAAAGAATGTAGCTATTCGCGATAAACCGTCATTCCGGTGGGATGACGGGGGTTGATGGTTCGACGGGATAATGGTGTTTGACCTAATGAAGTAGCTTGTGATTAAACAAACTACACTAGGCCTTAAGTGGAGCAAGAAGAGGAATATCATGAGCTGGACAAGACGGTTTCACACGCGTCAAACTACGTTTAGGCAGTTAGAGATATTTATGCAGGTTGCAGAATTGTCTAGCGTTACTTTGGCCGCTAAAGCTCTGCATTTGGCACAGCCTACGGTGTCGACACAAATAGCTAAACTAAGTGATTCTCTTGGTGTCGTTCTGTTTGAGCAAGTGGGTAAACAGCTTTACTTGACTGATACAGGTAACGATGTCCTCGATGCTGCTCGTTCTTTGTTTTCAGTCATGGATAACCTTGAAATGCGCTTGGCAGAGCGTGAAGGCTTGTCGTTAGGCCGTTTAAGAATTAGCGTGGTTACCACGGCAAAGTATTTAATACCGCAATGTTTAGGTACGTTTTGTGAAAAATACCCGAATATCGAACCTGAATTTCAAATAGGCAACCGAGCAGAAATTATTCAACGTCTAAAACAAAACCTCGATGACTTATATGTGTTTAGTAACCCGCCTAGTGAGCTAGATATACAATCCGAGTTTTTGACTAAAAACCCATTGGTGGTCATCTCGAAACAAGACCATACGCTGCGCAATAAAAAGAAAATAACGTGGTCTGAACTCAGTAATGAACGCTTATTAATACGTGAACAAGGTTCAGGCACTCGCTTTGCCATTCAACGCTTTTTTGATCAACAAGGTTATAGCTTACAAAAAAGTGTCACCATTGCCAGTAACGAAGCCATAAAAGAATCGGTGATGGCGGGGCTTGGTATCGCTATTATTAGTCGACAAGCTTTAACCCATATGGCACCTGGCAATTTGGTAGAGCTTGACGTGCAAGACTTCCCCATAGCAAACAGTTGGTATTGGGTGTTACCTAAAGGAAAACATGAATCGGTGATTGCAAAAGCCTTTAGAGAACATGTAGCTAAGGTTATTACTTAAAAGCTAATTACTTGCTCGATTGCGTTTTCACCCGCTAGCTCGCCAATACTTTAATATGTGCCACAACGCTTCTAGCAAGCGCACTTAAGGCATAGCCACCTTCTAAAACAGACACAATTTTACCTTGGCAGTGTTTGTCGGCGAGCCCTTTAATCTGCTGTGTTATCCATACATAATCATCTTCAACTAATCGAATATGACCTAATTCGTCCTCAGCATGGGCATCAAAGCCTGCTGATATAAATATCAGCTCTGGTTTAAACTCATCGATGGCGTTAAACCAATGGCTTACTAGTTCTCGATAGGCTGCGCCATCGGTACCAGCCGGAATAGGCACATTGATAATACCAGGGCGTGTAGGTGCGTCGCCGCTAAATGGGTAAAACGGATGCTGAAACGACGAACAAAACAAAATACGCTCATCATTTTTTACAATGTCTTCGGTGCCATTACCGTGGTGAACATCAAAGTCGATAATGGCGATACGTTTTAAACCACAATCGTTAAGCGCATGCATTGCGCCCACCGCAACATTGTTAAAGATACAAAAACCTGAAGAAGTGCAATACCCTGCGTGATGCCCTGGTGGGCGCACGGCACAAAAAGCACTTTGGGTCTTATCCGTCATAACCAAGTCGACTGCATCAGCTACTGCGCCGGCTGCATGCAAGGCTGCATCTAGGCTTTTATCCATCATAATGGTGTCATCATCAATCCAGATACGCTCTTGTTCCTCGCTTGGTGCTCGGTCAAAAACACTCTGCACAAACTTAGGATCGTGCGCTTTATTCAATGCTGAAATTTGCGCGCGTTTAGCGTCTGCAAAATGTACTACATACTCGAGCCCAGAGGCTATTAATTGGTCGTTAATTTTGTGCAAGCGCGCAGGCTGTTCAGGATGCTCGTCTCCCATGTCGTGCAAATTGCATTTAGGGCTACCTACTATAGTGACAGTCATGTCTACTCTCCTTAATCAGTTCGCCTGTTCTTGGCTTTGCGGGGCAATCGTTAAGTCTTTTACTAACTCAATTTCGCCTGGTTCGGCATCAGGTACGCGCTTAAAGCCAAATTGTTCGAATACTGCAATCATAGGCTGGTTGCTTACTTTTACCAATGCGAACATAGTCTTAAGTTTTCGCTGTTGAGCAATATCAATCATGCTTTGCAAAAGCCTTTTTGCCATGCCTTTTCCTTGATTAGTTTCGCGGGTAACAAAGGCAACTTCACATGCTTGCTGTTGCGGATACAAGTAATAACGCCCAACAGCTTCTATGCGCACAACTGAACCCTCTTGCTTGACGATTGTTAGCGCAACGTCTTTACTTTGGTCAACACTAACCAAATCGCTCGACTTTTCGCGGGTCATTGGGCCCGGCATAAAGTTGTAACGCATTCGAATCGTTTCTTTGGTATGCGAATAAAAGAACTCTTGCAAGCGGCGTTCGTCTGACGGATTGAGCGGGCGCATATAAAACTGTTGGTCATGAATGGTAATGGGTATTAGCTGTAAGTCACCCAATTCGATAATATCGGTAGGCGTTTGCTTTTGGTAGTCGGGTACCCAAAACTGCTTACGAATTTGCGCTAATAGCTCGTCTCTAAATTTAGGATGGGCAACACGAATAAGTTCCAGCGCACGCTCGCGCACGCTTTTACCTTGCAAGCTAGCAATGCCAAACTCGGTAACAACAAAGTGCACATTGCCGCGCGATGTAACCACACCGGCACCTTGTGAAAGTGTCGGCACAATACGCGACACTTCACCGTTTTTTGCAGTAGATGGTATGGCTATAATAGGCTTACCATTTTTGCTTTTAGACGCGCCAGTTACAAAGTCAACTTGCCCGCCAATACCGCTGTAAAAATGATAGCCAATAGAGTCAGACACAACCTGTCCACTCAGGTCGACCTCTAATGCGCTATTAATAGAGACCATGTTGTCGTTTTTAGCGATATTAGAAGGTTTGTTAACGTATGAAGATGGGTAAAATTCCACATGCGGATTCATATTAACAAAATCATAGGTTTTTTGGGTTCCAAAACAAAAACTGACAACCGTCTTACCTGGGTGAAACGTTTTATAACGGTTGGTCACAACACCTGCTTTAATCAGGTCAATCAGCCCGTCGCTGATCATCTCTGAATGCACACCCAAGTTTTTATGCTTGTGCAAGTAACGGGTAACCGCATCGGGTATTTTGCCAATGCCTAATTGCAAGGTCGCACCGTCTTCCACCAGCATAGATACATACTGGCCAATACGGTCAATAATTTTATTGGCTTCGCACATAGGCACTTGCGGCAAGGCTTGGCTATGCTCAACACAGGCGCTAAATTCGCTTATGTGCAAAAATGAATGGCCACAAGTACGCGGCATCTGCGGGTTAATTTGCGCAATAATATGCTTGGCTGCGCGCGCAGCCGACATCACCACATCTACCGACACACCTAGCGAGCAATAGCCAAGCTCATCGGGCGGCGATACCATAATAAGCGCTGCGTCAAGCGGCATTGTATCGTTAGTAAATAGGCTAGAAACTTCCGATAAAAAGCAAGGCGTATAGTCTGCTCTCCCTTCTTCTATTGCTGTGCGTATTATTTTGCCATGGATAAAAAATGTGTTTACTTTAAAGCGTGATTTGTATTGTGGCAGCGCCCATTTGTCTTGTGAAAGGGTACTAATATGAGTTAATTCGATGTCTTTAAGTGCTTCGCCATCTTTTATAAGGCTATCGATAAGCGCGTTGGGCACGCCTGCATTAGACCCAATAAAAACGCGGTTACCCGATTGCAAGAGGGTTTCCCAGTCTACTTTATTTGTGAATTGGGATTTGATGAGTTGCATAGACCATCCTTAATGGAATTAAGCGAACTGGCTTAAGTATAAGGCAAAAGAATATGCAGGAGGTTGATCTAAAACAGAAGTATTAGTAGGTTTTAAACTAGACCCAATCCGTTCACTCAAGCAAAAAGCACATTTTTCGGTCGAATGACGTAGTTTGAGTCGAGTTCATTGGTAGAACGACACAATCACGTAAGTGTAAGATTTATGGGGCTGAGTTTAGCTCTTGTAAAGCGATTGCTGTGCGTTGTTCACGCTCAACAAACCGCCCCCACTGGCGGGCTGTTGCTCTGCTGGTACTGAACTCTTCTGCCAAGCTTAGTTGTTCTAATGCTTGAGCATATTGGCCTTGGTTGTAAAGCGCTAAACCGAGTACCACGTGGGTATCGCCGGCGCGCGGTAAGCCGCCTTTTTCAATCGCTTTGTTAGCGGCTGAAATAGCTTCATCAAACTTGTCGAGATTGTATAGTAATAAAGCTAGCTGTGCGTCTATCTCACCGTTGTCAGAAAGTGCAGCTGCTTGTTGCATCACAGGCACAGCCTTTTCGTCTTCTTGTGCTAACTGCCAAGCTTGGCCTAAAAACTTCAGGTTACGTAAGTTAGCTTCTAACTGGCCCGACTCAATCGCCTGCGCCATGAGCGCTGCGCCTTTGTATGGTATGCCGTGGTAATAGTAAAGCTGTGCAAGGTTAAAAGTATCTGATGCAGAATCGATATATCCGCGCTGATAAGCAATTTCCATGGTCGCTAACTGCTTTTTTTCTTGTTCAAGTTCGCCATACATGCCAGCGAGTTGTATCCAATATTGAGGCGCATCGTATAGACGGATTAGTTTAACTATAATCTCTTTGACTTTTTCGGGCTGCTTAAGCTCAAAATAAATAGCACGTTGTAAAACTAGCCAGTTTTCGTCTGGTAAATATCCGTCTTCTTCGTGGTTTTTAATCGCGGTTTCAATATAACCAATCGCTTCTTCATAACGCTTACCTTGATACAAAGCCTGCGCTTTTAGAATGTAATTTTTGGGTGGAATTTTGCCGTTATTTAAAGCTTCCCAGCGCTCAATGTAATCAATCACATCATCAAACTTGCTTTGCGCCATACTCAATTGCGCTAAGCTAAATAAGGTCGCTTGTTCAAATTGAACCGGAATAGGTTGTTCGTTTACTGCGGCTTTAAACGACTCAATAGTTTTGTCAAAGTCTTCTTCAGCATAATAAATAAAACCATAAAAGTTGAACATCATGGCCCGTTCGTAGCTGTTCATGCTGCTCGATTTAGCCTGTACTTCGTCGAGTATGGCAATAGCACCCACTACATCGCCATCGTCGGCAGTTTTCTGAGCGCGCGCAAGTTGGTCGTATACGTTTGAGCGTAATGAAGGCACTCGGCGTTGTTGCTTTGCGCCAAGACTGCCGTCTTGTGCGGCTACTGCTGCACTTGCTGCCTTTGCGGTATTAGCGGTGCCAATAGCGGCAATGAAACACAGGGTAGCGCAAGCGACAAAAGCTGTACCGAGTATACTAGACTTACTCTTCGTGGCTAGGCCTTGTAGCTTGTTAAGATGGATAAAAGTATTCATATTTGCCATCTCCTTTAATCTAATTCAAATTCGATGCGAGTTTGTACACCCGCTACCGCAGTTGACTCGCCGTTAATCACCCGTGGCTTGTACTTAAATTTGAGCACTGCATCAATTGCCGCTTGCTCAAAAATACCTTCGGGGCTCGCCTCTAGCACAATCGGCTCTTGCACTGCGCCCGACTTACCTACGGTAAATTCAACTATAACGTAACCTTGAATACCGCGCTGCATAGCTCTGCGCGGATACACAGCCGCAACACGTTGAATAGGCACATATTCACCATCGCCCGTGTCGAGTGCTAAACCGCCGTCTAGGGCAACGTCAGAACCTAAATCAGCAGCAAAGTCTAAACTCGCACCACCGCCATCTGGTGTTGCAGCATCCATTTGCGGCTGCACAACTTCGGGCGGCGGCGCTTCTGGCTTGGGCGGCTTTCTAATTTCGCGTTCTTTTTGCTGCACCACTTCTTCTTGTTTGACGCGCACAAAATCAAGCACACTGCCGCGCGGCGGTTCACTCAATGTGGTATCGCCCGACTTAATCAGCGACTGCATTAAAAAGAATAAGCCCAGCGTAATAAACGCTGCTGCGACAATGGCTATCAGTATTCGTATCATAACTTACTCGGCTGTAGCGACTGCGGCGTCCATAACACCTGCTGCGCGCGAGGCGTCAAGCACCTTCAACAGCGCTTCAGTTGTCGACTTTTTATCTGCTTGAATCACTACAGAGCCCTGCGGATTTTCAGCTCTTAAGCGTTCGATGTTAGCTTGCACAGCGCGCACATCTACACGGCGCTTGTTAATCCAAATTTCGTCATTTGGGCTAATTGCAATCAATATAGAAGTATTGGCCTTTTTCTGGGCAGTCGACGCTTCAGGGCGGTTTACGTCAATACCCGCCTCTTTCACAAAAGATGCGGTAACGATAAAGAATATCAACATAATAAAGACAACGTCGAGCATGGGCGTCATATCAATATTCGCTTCTTCGTCGTCCATCAGGTTTTGGAAATGTTGTTTCATAGTCTTACTTCCTTTATGAGTGCACCGCCTAAATCGATGCCCTACTAAAATTTTTTATATTCGCTACGTTATTCGCAAATATCTAATAAGTGCTTAGCCTCTATCGCGCTCAAGTGGCAAGGCTTCTTCTAAATGTGTGCGCTCGGCTTTTGAGGTACGCACCAACCATGTAGATGCAAATACACCCGACAAAGCCCCAACCATTCCGGCCATTGTCGGTATAGTCGCTTTAGATACCCCTGAGGCCATCGAGCGTGCATTACCGCCACCCGATATTGCCATCACATCAAACACTTCAATCATGCCGGTTACCGTTCCCATTAAGCCCAGCAAGGGGCATAGAGCCACCAGCGCTTGAATAATCGGGATACTGCCAGTAAGGCGAATGGTTAAACGCGAGATATAAGCTTGTCGAATTTGTTCAGCATTCCAAGAAGCTCTCTCTTTGCGTGCCATCCAGGTTTCGACAATCTCTGCTTTTAACTGTTTGTGAGTGACTTTGACATACATCACGCGCTCTAAAATAAGCAGCCACATCACAAAAATCAGCAAGCCGATAACGAGGAGAACGTTGCCCCCCGTTTCAGTAAAATCTCGAATTGCTTCAAAAAACTCAATCATAATAGTCTGTGCCTATTAGCTAGACGATTTTGCGTTAATTTTTTCAGCACGCTCTGCAATCACGCCTGAGGCTTGTTCTTGCAAAATATACATAATGTTTTTACTGCGGGTATTGAGTATTGCATACAACAAGGTTGTTGGAATTGCTACTACCAATCCTAATACCGTTGTCACCAATGCTGTAGAAATACCGCCTGCCATTAATTTGGGGTCGCCTGTACCGAACAAAGTGATTTGTTGGAAGGTCACAATCATACCGGTTACTGTACCTAACAAGCCCATTAGTGGCGCCACAACAGAGATAATCTTAATGATGGTTAAGAAGCGCGTTAGCTTAGGCACTTCACCTAAAATCGCTTCTGTTAAGTGTAACTCTAGTGCTTCAACGTCTGCGTGGGGGTATTTATCGCGCACTTGCATAACGCGTCCAAGTGGATTGTTGTCTTTGTAAGTGTCAGACTTGAGCTGCTTGTTCACCGATGTTTTAGTGATTGTTAAGCTAATTAGCAAGAAAATAGACAGTGCCAAACCAACCGCACCAACTGATAAGATGATGTAACCGACCAATCCGCCCTGCTCTACACGCTCTTGTAAGCTTGGCGCTTGCACTAACAAACCAAGAATTGAACCACCTGTAGGGTCAAGACCAAAGGCAACTAAACCGCCATCTGAAGATTCAAGCGCTGTTACGGTGTCTAAAAAACGGCCTTGTGGTTGACGCAACAATTCAGCCACGGTGCCTGTTTCAGGTTTATATTCAAGGTACACGCCGTCAGCAACGAGGGCAAATGGGCCGACTCGCGTGACTTCTTTCGTCACTTTCTCGCCACCAGCAATAACCACGTCGTTAGTGAACTTAGTCACTTTACCCGACTCAGTCATTTCGCGCTGAATTTCAAACCAGACGCGCTCAATTTCTGCAATTGAGGCAAGTTTAGATGCACTGCCCATTGATTGCGCTAGCTCATCTAAGAACTCACCGCGGCCGGGTATTTGTGCTGAAATCACTGAATTCGCAAATTTATTTTTAGTGTCGCCCGATACTTGCTGTAGTACACCAAACAACTCTTTTAAAGAACCGAGACGTGTATCAAGCGCACCGTTTAAATCTGCTAACTTAAACTCGTTTTCTTCAAAGGTAGTTTCTAAACGCTCAGACTGGCGTAAAGCAGCATCTCTGCGAGCGCGAGTCTCAAGTAATATTTGGTCTTGTTCTGCACGTTTGGCGATAAATTCAGCTTCGCGTGCTTGGTTTTGTTGAGTTTGCGAAAACTTGCCTTCTTCTAATTGCTTAAGTAATGCATCTAGGTCAAGGGCTTTTTCGTTTTCTTGGGCTTGCAAGTTAGCAGTGGTGCTTAATGTTAAGCCTAAAATAATGAGTCCGGTTGCGGCAGATTGCGCACTACGACGGACAAAAGATTGAAGTAATTTCATGTTGCTATTCCTGTGTCCGTATTAATCTGTAATTGCCACTGGGACCATTAGTAGGTCTGGGGCAAGTTGTTTCTTCGCAATGCGAAGACCTTTGGTAATTTGCGTGCGGAAGCTAGAATCAAGCTCGTCCCACTGTTGGGTTTGCTTATTCCACGCGCCTTGTATGCTGGCGTCACGAGTTTGATAAATAAGAGCAGTACGCCCAATTCGTAAAAAATCTACGTCGCGCTCTTGGCCATTAATAGTCTGCAAGCCACTGTATGCTTCGATTGTACGCCCGTAATCCATTTCAACTTGGAAGGCTTCCATCACGCGGCGGAATTTTTCTGATGGGGATACATTTGCTTGTTCCATCATTGATTTTAAATCAGCGATGCGTTTGCTGCGCTCTTCGGCTAAAAACGGAACGTCTAAGGCAATGAACTGCTCTAGGCCGTCAATCATCCGAATCATCAAAGGCGTAATTTGTCTTTCGATTACGCTGACTTCGTCGATAGAGTCGTTAAGGTCAACCATTTCTTGTTCTTGGTTATCAATCTGCTTTTGCAATTGACCGTTATAAACGTCTAAGCCTTCAATTTCTTTTAACAAGGTTTTGTACTGCTGCACCTTATCTTGAATCTGGTCACTAATGCCGTTAATGGTTTGCTGAGACTGCTCAGCAGACGCATTGATTTCCTCGGCTTTTTTAACCGCAGGTTCTATAAATTGTTCTTCTTGGGCATGAGCGCTTAGTGCGATTGCACTACCGAACATTACCGCAAAGAGGCTGTTTATCAACTTCATACAAAGTCCTATTGACGTAAATTATCACTGTAAATTAGCTTGCAGAAGGATAGGGAATTTCTATGACAGTTTTATTACAGGTTTGTACATAAAGAGAGGCTTCATAAATCTGTCACAATTAAATATTTGAGTCTATTGCTGAAGATTAAAAAAACATGAAAAGCCTATTAAGGCTGAGTTAAAAATGCGACCGCTTGTGAACTTTTTCAGTTTTACGCAGTTAAAACAATGATAATGAATTAGTTCTATTTTTAGTAAAATAATCGACTTATAAAGGCTTGTATGTATTTTTTAAGACAAAGTAAGCAGTCAGTTTTCTCCAAAGTTTACATTGGAGCATTATTGTTATTTTGGACGGTTTCGAGTTCTGCATCAAACACTTCAGGGGTTCACGGCCCAAGTGTGAACGCTGACGACCGTAGCATGCAGTTGAGATTTGCCCTGTCACCAGGCGACGAAAACGGTCAGGAAGATGCTTGGGCATATCGCCTTCATTATCAATATGCATTTAACGATAGAGTGCGGGGGCGAGTCATCACTCAATATCGAGACAGGGGCGAGCTACAATACGACTATTTTAGGGGCGAAATACTCTACAACTTTAAAAAAGCGACTGATGGTATTTGGGCAAGCGGTGTACGCTTTGACTTGAGAACACGCCGGGGCGATCGCCCTGAAGAGTTTGCAGTCAATTGGACCAATCAATGGAACTTGAGTAATGGCGTTAGAGTCCGCGGAATATTAATTGCCTCTCGCCAATTTGGCAGTGACAGTGCCGATGAGGGTATTGGTATTTCGACTCGCTCTAGTGTCAGCACTAAAATTAGTAGCGGCTTGAGAGTGGGCGTCGAAATGTTCAATGAATACGGCGAGTTTGGCAATGGTGGGTCGTTCAATAGTCAAAGCCATCAGATAGGTCCAATGATAGGCGGAACCTTACCCGACAGTCTGGGCGGCCTTAAGTATGAGTTTAGGTACCTTGCGGGTGTCAGCAATGGCAGCCGAGATCACAATTTTGGACTGCGCTTTAACAAAAGCTTTTAAAGTCGCATATGTCTTTGTGGCCAAAAACGCTATTGCAACGAGGTAAATACTGCTTAACCCCTACAAATTAGGGGCTTTGTACAAATAAATGTATAATATTGCTTACTTAATCGTTAGGTAGGCAGTATGACGTATAATTTATCATTCCTAATAAAACCCGCGAGTGTGGCTTTAGTAAGCCTGCTTTTGCTGTGCAATTTATGCTTTGCCAACAATGGCGGAGTGCATGGCCCAAATGTAAAAGCGGATACCAGCCAGTTCGACTTTAGGACGACCCAGTCGCCAGCTTATGAAGGCAGACAGCACAAAGCTGCCTATCGTATTCATTACCAACACTCACTTAACGACGCCTTAAGACTTCGCTTTGTATCTCAATACCGCAATATAACCGAGCTAGAATTTGATTTTGTCAAAACCGAACTATTGTACAACTATCAAAAAACGACGGCATCTGGGTATTCAGCTGGTGTTCGTTTTGACCTAAGAGCAAGACGAGGCAAGCGAACCGAGGATTTTGCCGTGCACTGGACACATCAGTGGAACCTACCCAATCAGCTGCAGGCAAGAGCAATCTTGATCCTTGGCAAAAACCTAAACGGAGACGGCGACAAACCAGTCACCCTTGGTACCCGGCTAGGCCTTTCCAAAGCACTGAATAACGGCATGCGAGTGGGGCTTGAACTTTTTGACGTGTATGGGGCAATTGACAACGTGAATAGCTTTGAAGAGCAGCGCCACCAATTTGGCCCAACCTTTAGCATAAAACGGGGTAAGTGGATGGCTTTTACCCGCTATCTAAATGGTTTGAGCGACGCTAGCGATGAGCATAATTTTTCGTTTAGGATTATTCGAAACTTTTAACATCGTCATCTCGTCGAACACAACACGTCATCCCGTCGAAGGACGGGACCTCCTTGGAACACAACAACTCCACAATTTACTATGTTCCAAGGAGGTTCTCGCCTTCGCGAGAATGACGTTTCTTCGTTGCGAGAATGGGGGTGATTCGTTGCTATTGCAAAGTGCTTTTTTGCAATAGCAACGCAGGAGCGTTATAAAAAGTCGTACTTGTACGACAAACTAATCGCGCGGCCTCTTGTTTCAGAACGCAGTAATACATCTTCAAACTCTAAACGCTTCTCTTCATCAAGTAGGTTTTGAATTTTCAGTGTAATGGTTGTATTAAAGTCAGGATAATACTTGTACACCGTATCCAATGAATGGAAAGGTTGTTCAAAACTATCATCAAAACCATCGATACCCGGTATCAATATACGTTCACCAAAAACGTTATAGACAAACGATGCTGAATGCTCGCCATTGTCTGAATCGAAACCAAGTTGCAAGTTAGCAACAAAAGCTGAGTGACCCGTTAAACGTCGCGTAGTGTTGGTAATTGCTGCCGATACGCCAGTTTGTTCAACAATGTTTTGTCGGTTTAGTTCAATCTCAGAATCACTGATTGTGACATTACCCGACAAAAACATATTGTCCCAAATACTGTCGCCTGTGCCGAACACTTCAAGCCCTTGCAAAAACTCCACTTCCATCCCGTACACTTCGCCCGTTTCGGCGTTAGCAATACGAATCAAAGGCGGGCCATCTTGCGCAGGTGACTGTACCGACTCGATTGGGTCTTCCATATCCTTGTAGAACAAACCAACTGATAAGTTGTTGCCCGCTTCGCGGTACCATTCCCAACGTAAATCGTAGTTAGAAATAGAGGTAGTACGGATACCCGGTGTACCTGCAATTGGGAACTCAGTGAGCGGGTCTATAAAGGTTGCCGAGCTGACTTCACGCAAATCAGGGCGCACAACCGTTTGACCAAAGCTCGCTCTAAATTGCATGCTATCGTCTTTTAAATACGTTACTGCAAGTGCCGGATAAAAATCGTCTTCTTGGAAGGCTAACTGCGAGCGGTCTGCGTCGTCTGGCAAATCAAACTGATTGGTGCGTGGGTCAAACGGTGCAACCACCTGTCTGAAATCCTCCCATCTTACGCCACCCGAAAAACGCCATTTATTCTTAAAGAAGAAGTCACCCTCTACATAATAAGCATCAATTTTTTGACCGGCTACGTAGTCGTCACCCGCAATGGTTGTATCACGTATTAGCGCGTTAGATGTAAATGCAGCATTTTGCAAATTTTCATCACTAAAGACGGCAGCAAAGCTATTACCAGTCAATATTGACGAATCAGCAAACGCACGTGTATTGACATCAAAACGGCGGTTTTCTGCTGTACGCGCTTTGGTAATAAAATCAGCACCGTATTTAAATTCCATTTCCCAATCTTTCACACTATATGGCAGGGTTAAGTTGTAACCACCGTTTTCAAGCCTGTCGTGTAAGATTTGAAATGAGTAACGACCCGCAGTGGGCGCATTCGTCAAGCTGATTTCGTTTTGTGCATCAAATATATCATCATCATTAACATCTTCGATGATGTAACGTGCTTCAAAGTTACCTGGTGCATCACGATAAGAACGCCCTACAGAATACTTCCAATCAAAGCCCATAAAATTAAGTTCGGGGAAGGTATGCTGCCCTTTTAATTGATTGGTCACCATGCGGCGCTCTTCGTATTCCACTATAGTGTCGCGAATACGCAAGCCTTCACCTTGGTTTAAGTTTTCGGTATTACCAAACCGTTCAATGATTTCATCGCGTGTATCGTTAAGTGCAATCACACTAAAATCCACTTGATGATTACGGTTATAATCTAAACCAACAGAGAACAAATTTGACCACTGAACTGTGCGTTCGGTACTGCTGATATCGTCGAAAAAGCGCACGTTTAAGATTTCTTCTTGAACCCGATCAGCTTGTTGTAACTCGTACTCTTCGCTGACTTGTGTCGATGCATCGTAGCCTGCAGCAAACAAAAAGCCGACACGCCATTTGTCTTTTAAGTCGTAACTGTTGCCGTAGGTAATGTTAAATGATGCATCTGGCCCGATGCTTTCTTCAACGGGGTCGTAATCACGTTTGACATCAGAGAATAGGCTTACTGCTACGTCTTGGTCTAAGCTATCCAAAAAGTTTTTGTTTGCCCAGCGTTGCGTGATTGCTGCAGGAGCAGCGCGCGAACCATCGTCTTGGCCGCGCCAGTCGTTACCGCCGCCGTTGTAGTCGAGCCCGTTGTCGCTATTTTCAGTGTTAAAGCCGGTGCCTAAGGAAACATTAAATACCTCTTGAGTCGGGATGGACTTAAGACGAATGTCAACATTACCACCACCAAATGAAGCTGGCATCGACGGTGAATATGATTTTTGTACCGATAAGCTCTCGATAATATCCGAAGGAAATAAATCCAACGGAATTACATTACGCGTTGGGTCGGGGCTTGGCACAGAAGCACCATTTAAGCCCGTACTAGAATATCGTTCACCCAAACCACGTACGTAAATGAATTTGCCGTCTACTAGCGTTAAGCCGGTTACTCGGCGCAAAGCAGAAGCCGCATCACCATCACCAGTACGCGATATTTGCTCAGCGCCAAGTATGTCAGCAACAAACGCTTGATTTTTACGTTCTTCGATAACCGCAGTCGCGGTTCCTTTGAGACGGGTTCCTGTGGTTACAATGGTATCAATAGCATCGTCTTCATCTTGCTGCATTGCTGCAGCGCTAGGCGAGTAAACTGTGCCCAGTGATGCCAACACCACTAATGAAACAACCGACAATGGAAACCTTTTTTCAGGCTTATACATGTTTAACCTCTTTCCTACTGATTTTTCCATAATTGCATGTTGCGAAAAGTGCTCTGTTAATACCGCTTACTAACAATCGCTTGTTATAAATGCTTCTCGCCAAACATACGTGTAGGCTGCGTCAATAGCAGCCTACCCTGTATTACCAAAACGCTACGTTAATTAGTCGTCTAGCCCTACAGTCCAATCAGCAGTCCAATCGTTATCAGCATCTTTAACAGCGCCGATAAAGTCAGTTGCCATAAAGAACGAATCAACAGTACTTGCATCAGTTGGCGTGGTCGTGTCGATAGTATAAATACCATTTAACACTGCTGCTTGACCACCTGTTGATACTGTATTGCCTGTTTGTCCAGTGAACCATGCAACTGTATCAAAAGCGCTTCCGCTGCTGTTTTTAACAGCTTCGTCACAAGCGATAACAGACGTTTCAAAGGTCATTTGAGGAGTTGCTGTTCCGTCCATGTTAGCAAGTAATGTTGTATCAGCGTCATCAGTTAAGTCTGCTTCCAAACACTCACCCATGCCTGTTGGGCCCGTCACAACAAAGTTATAAAGCTGTGCGTTTGTTTGGTCGCGAAGTAGCACACCTTCAGAATCGTCTTCACCATCAAAGGTATTGCCGATAATAGTCATGTTCGCGATAGTTGGGTTAGAGAAGATAGTACCTGTACCGCCGTCGCCGTCGCCTTCAATACCTCTGTTTGCGTCAGAGTTATCAGCTGCATGCTTAACTAATACATATTGCATCTTACCTGTGAAGCCGTTGTCCCAGTCTACTGAGTCATCTTGAATACCGGTTAAAACTACATAACGTAAGTTAACAGAACCACCGAAGAACTCGACACCATCATCTGCGTTTTTGTGTACTTGTAAATACTCAACCGTTGTACCCGAACCAACACCACCAAAAGTGATACCGTTTAGCTCATTGTCGGGTGCGATTTCAAAACCACCGTGCATAACACGTACATAACGCAATGTACCTGAACTTTCGTCGTTTTCGTCACCACCAAATACGGCACCTTCTTGTGCACCTTCTACTTGCAATGAACAACTTGCTGCGTCGTCATTACATTTAGAAGAGTAAGCGTTACCTAAAATGATCATGCCGCCCCATTGGCCAGCTTCACCATTGGCCAAGCCTGCAGTAACGCCGTTAGCAACGTGATCGCGTGATGTAAAAGTAATTGGGTTTGCAGCGGTACCGTCTGCCACAATTTGTGAGCCACGGCTAACTACAAGGTAATCGTTACCTGACGCGCCATAAACAACTACGCCTGGGTCAACGGTTAATGTTGCGCTGTCGGTGTTATCACCGCCAATAAATACCGCACCCGATAATGCATAGTGGTTACCCGCAGTTAAGCGCAAGTTACTGGTGACACGACCTGAAATTTGACAAGTATTGGTAGTGCCATCTACTTCTGCGATAGTTGTTGTGCCTGCTGGGCAGCCAGATGCACTTTGTACAACGTCTACAGTGCCGCCACCAAAACCAAAGGCCCAACCTTGACGCCAGTCGGTCTCGCCAACCGCACCTACAAAGGTGTTGGTATCAAAAAATGAATCTAAGTTTGCTGCATTGCCACCTGCTGTACGAAGCGGGCTTTCAGAAGTCAGTGTTCCATCTTGGTTAAGACCTAGCTGAGCACGGTCAGCAAAAGCAACTAAGGTATTGTCGTCTTGTTGGTTAACAAACCAGTCGTTTAGGTCAACCGCACCGTCTGGTGAGTTGAAAGGTTCGTCACAAGAAATATAAGAGTTAGCAATGGTAATGCCGCCGCTGGTCAAGTTGCCTTGTACGGTATCATCAGTATCCATCTCTAAACATTCGCCCATACCAGATGAACCTGTCACTAACATGTTGATGATTTGAGCGCCTGTCTGGTCTCTTAATAACACACCTTCAGAATCGTCTTCACCGTCAAAATCGTTACCAATAATAGTAATGTTAGCTACTTTAGGTGCAGAAAACGCAGTGCCGTCGCCGCCATCGCCGTCGCCTTCAATACCGCGGTTAGCATCAGAGTTATCACGAGCATGCTCGATGTAAACGTATTGCAGGTTACCGTTGTAACCGTTATCCCAGTCAACTGAGTCGTCTTGAATACCCGTTAGTACAACATGCTTTGCGCTAACGCTACCGCCAAAAAATTCAATACCATCATCGGCATTGGCGTGTACTTGTAAATAGTCGATTTCAGTACCTGAACCTACACCACCAAAAGTAATACCGTTTAATTCGTTATCTGGCGCAATTTCAAATCCTGCATACTTAACCACTAAGTAGTTTAGGCTACCTGAACTGTCTGCTGAATCTGTGCCACCAAACACCGCACCTTCTGCCACACCTTCTACTTGCAATGAACAAGTAGAACCATCTTGTGGACACTTGGTCGAGGGGGCATTTCCGAGAATAACCAAACCACCCCACTGACCAGCAGCAACCTCGTTACCCAATACATCATTGAGTGAGGTCATAATAACTGGGCGCGATGCCGTACCCTGTACTTCGATTTGTGAATCACGACTCACAACTAAATAATCAGCACCGCGGCTACCAAAAATGATTGTGCCTTCTTCAATTTCTAAAGTGACGCTGTCAGCTTTATCGTTACCTATAAATACTGCACCTTCGAGTGCCCAAACGGTATCGTTAGTTAACGAAATCACACCGCTTGCATCTGCATCATCAGCAGTTAAACGACCGCTTAATGTGCGTACTTCAACAGTTTGACCTAGTGCAGTAGACACTTCGCCAGATAAAAAGCTGCTAACCGTTCCTGGTTTTGTATCAATAGGCGTAACCGGAGCAGGTGTATCGCCACCACCGTTATTGTTAGTTACTGTGCTGTTGTCGATGTCGCCTTCAGAAATGTTAATGTCGCCACCACATGCGCCTAACGCGATTGCTGCTGCTAGTGTCGATACTTTAAAAAATCCATTGAGTTTCATTCTTCTCTCCGATTGGGATTAATACTGTCAGAAATTATTTGCAAAGAGATTAACGTAGCTAAGTTGCAGATTTGTTACAGCGAGAAGATGTCACAAAACTTTCATAAATATTATTAAGTAATTGAAATTTAAAAGATATATTTTGATTAGATTGACAATGGAAAAGTAAATATTACATAAATTCATTGTCTTAGCACCTCACTTACCGTCATTGCGAAGTTCACTTACCGTCATTGCGAAGTTCACTTACCGTCATTGCAGCGTTCACAATTCGTCATTGCAGCGCAGACTGCAACCTCCTTGAAACATTATGGTGCTAATTGATTACTGTGGTTGTTTTGGGAGGTCTTCGCCTTCGCGAAGTTGACGGTGTGATTGTGAAGATGACATTGCGAAGCGGTGATGACGGGTGAGTGGCGAAGATGACGGTGTGAGGCAAAGATAATGGTGTTTTACAACAACTGCAGTTGTCGTTTACGTACCCTGTCTGAAATACCAAAATAGCCGTTTTCTTCCACAATACTTTGCCCTTCTGCTGACAACACAAACTCCAAAAATGTGCGTTCAAGAGTTGCTAGGTTCTCATTTGGAGGCTTGTTGACAATAATGTATAGGTTTCGGGTGAAAGGGTATAAACCTGTGCGCAAATTGTCTGGGTTTGGCGAGTAGAATTGTTGTCCGTCGTCAGACAAGGCTAAGGTTTTCACGTTGTTATTAACATAGCCTAAAGCAGCATAGCCTAAGCCACCAATACTAGAGGCAACCGACTGCACCACAGACGATGAGCTTGGCATTTCATTAACGCCCTGCAAATAATCGCCTTCACATAGCGCACGTTGTTTAAATAAATCGTAAGTACCAGAGGCTGAGTTTCTGCCAAACAATTGAATGTTTTTATCGTCACCAAATTTGCTAACGCCCAACTGTGACCAAGTCATTATTGGTTCAGGGCCACCGCACAAGCGCGTTATAGAAAACAAAGCATCAACTTGCGCGAGTGTTAGCTGGTCTATTGGGTTGTTTTTCTCTGCATATATCGCAATTGCATCCACCGCAACCACTAATACGGTGGGCGGGTAGCCATATCGCTTGCTGAAGCTAGCTCTCTCTTGGTTGCTTAGCACCCTAGACATGGGCCCAATGCTTGCACTACCTTGCGTCAGCGCTTGGCTTGCAGTAGCAGAACCACTGGCTTGAATCTGAAACTTTACGTGAGGATATATTTCTTTAAATCGCTGTGCCCAAATAGCCATTAAACCCGCTAAGGTATCAGACCCGACAGAAGTGATGGTGCCGTATACACCAGGAGCAGAGCGATAGTCTGAGACAGAGCGAAAATCTGGAGCAGCATTGACCGAGTTAAGATTCGCGATCTCAATCTCATTTGCTCTTGCACTACTTGCCGTCAAGATAACGAAAAACGCTAGGCAACAACCCATACACGCAGATTTATCCTTGCCCAGTCGACTAATCATCCAAGTCGTCGGCAATAAGCTCTGGCGGAAGCAAAAACGAAAATTCACTGCCCTTTCCTACCGTGCTGTCTATTTCTAGTGTGGCATTATGATGGTGCAAAACATGTTTGACAATAGACAAACCTAAACCCGAACCGCCAGTTTTTCGTGATCGCGCTTTATCGACTCGATAAAACCGCTCTGTTAAACGTCTCAAATGCTTATCTTCGATGCCGTCGCCATTATCTCTAACAGCAAAGAATGCGCCATTGGCTCGACGTTTCCATATCACTTCAATCTTGCCGCCTTGAGGCGTGTAGTGCAGCGCATTAAATATCAGATTTGAGCAAGCGCTCCTAAGCTCAGTTTCAACCCCATACACTTTGAGATCTTTGTCGAGTTTAAATGTGATTGTGTGCTCTTTATCTTTGTTAAGGGCTTTAGCTTCTAACTGAATTTGAGCCAGCATCGACTGCATATCAATCACATTTTCAAATATTCGGTCACTCGAAGACTCAATGCGCGAAAGAATCAGTAAATCTTGAATCAGCACTTGCATACGTTTGGTGTGCGAGCCCATTTCACTACTGGCTTTTTCGGTAATGGGCGAGTCGCCCTGAGCCATGCCCTCGAGCACTTCTAAGTAACCATTAATGACCGTAAGCGGTGTTTTTAATTCGTGAGATACATTAGCAACAAAGTCTTTTCGCATTTCCTCTAAGTGGGACACACGTGATACATCCCGAACTATTAAAAGTAATTGGTCTTGACCATACTCCATCATTCGGTATTCAAACATCTTATTTGGGTTAGTTGGCGCGGGTA
Organism: uncultured Glaciecola sp.; assembly: GCA_964643575.1. Lineage (GTDB taxonomy): Bacteria > Pseudomonadota > Gammaproteobacteria > Enterobacterales > Alteromonadaceae > Glaciecola. Next base: position 31,797 of record CAZXTD010000029.1, read on the forward strand.
CTTCAATCGGAAACTGATAATCGCCTTTATGTAAAAAATCGATAAAGCTTGGGTGGCGTATTAAATTATCGATTCGCCGGCCATTATCATCGGGCCAGCGCAAACCAAGCTCTATACGTGCATTTTTATTGCACCACATAATGCGCGCATCTTTATTGATGACCACAACCGCGTCAGGCAGGGCTTCAGAGCCCTCGCGAAACCGTTTAACCAACTCACCTAAATTTTTGCGTTTTTTACGGTTGCGGCGCTGCAGATGATAAACACCTTCATAAATGTGATGCCAAATCCCGGGCGCACTGGGAGGTGACATCGTTTTACTGTGCCAAAGCCATTTTGTGAGTCGGTACAAATGAATGTAGTGCGTGCTCAGCAGCGCTATCAAAAAGATAAAAATAGAAGCGAGCATATGGTCAAATATATAACCCACCAGCAAGCACACGCTGAAATAAAAACTAAAGCGAAGAAGTGTGCGTGACCAAGATTGCGGGTAATACATATTTGGCTAGCTTTTCACCGAGAACCGATAACCCGAGCCTCTTACGGTTTGAATCATGCTGTCGTGGCCATTGACTGAAATCGCCTTACGTAAGCGCCTTATATGGACGTCAACAGTACGGTCTTCAACATACACGTTAGTGCCCCAGACATTGTCGAGTAATTGTTCGCGACTATAAACACGTTCAGGATGAGTCATAAAAAAGTGAAGCAATTTAAACTCAGTAGGACCCATATCAATGGCTTCTTCATTACTAGTGACTCGATGCGATACTGGTTCTAATACCAAACCGTTAAATTCGATAGGCTCTTCTTTAGAAGTAGGAGTGACTCTGCGCATAACAGCCTTAATACGAGCAACAAGCTCTTTAGGCGAAAATGGTTTGGTGACATAATCGTCGGCACCTGCTTCTAAGCCTCTAATTTTATCGTCTTCTTCACTGCGAGCGGTCAACATAATTACCGGAATGTCTTTTGCGATATCATGTTGCTTCAACTTTTTAGCAAGCTGAACACCCGTGCCACCTGGCATCATCCAATCTAATAAGATTAAATCGGGGTAGGGTTCTTTGATTTTTTCAAGACCCACGTCGTAATCTTCAGCTTCGTCCACACTAAAGCCAGCTTGCTCTAGCACAAAACTTAACATATCCCTGATAGGCGCTTCATCTTCAACTAACAAAATGGTGCGTGACATTTTTTTCTTAACTCGCGTCATAAAATTTGACCGTATTATTAGAGCGATGTGTGACAGTTTTATGAATTAAACAACAAAATATGTCAAGTAATGAATTTTTACCTGTCGCTTTTTTACGCTTATATGACACCCTCGTCACAAACTAAGCCCGCCTTTTAACCTGAAATTCGTTAAAAAATGACACAAGTCTTTGACCCTTTCCTTGGGTATTGCTACCCTCTCGCCTCTCTTTTTTCAGATGGAAAATTTATGTGGTTTAAAAACTTAAAAGTGTATCGTTTTACTAGCGATTTCAAGTTTGACGAGGAACAACTGCAAGCGCAGCTCGAGAGCATGCCCTTCAAACCTTGCAACTCACAAGAAACACAAAGCATGGGTTTTGTTAGCCCTATCCCTAAATCTGAAAACTTATTTCACAAAGCCAATAGCGAATTTTGGTTCAGCCTCAAGCGCGAGCAAAAACTCTTACCAGCAAGCGTCATTAATACTGAACTAGCACAAAAAGTGGGGGAAGTAGAAGGCGAAACAGGCTCACCTATGCCGAAAAAGGCACAAAAAGACCTGAAAGAAGAAATCACCATGCGTTTATTGCCGCGTGCATTTAGCAAGTTTGGCGTGATAAATGGTTATGTGTCTTTGAGCCAACAAATTGTTGTGGTTGATGCGAGTTCTGATACCAATGCTGAAGTCTTTTTAGCTTGTTTACGAAAATGCATTAACTCTTTACCCGTGGTGCCTTTCGCCAAAACTCAGCAAGAGCAGATCCTTACTGATTGGTTGATGAAAGATACACCCGATGGTTTTGAGTTACTTGACGAAGCAGAGTTACAATCTACCGCCGATGATGGCGGCATAATACGCGTGAAAAAGCACGACCTTGATGCTGAAGAAGTATTAGGACATGTTCAAGCGGGTAAGCTAGTACACAAACTTGCTG
>CAZXTD010000030.1:0-21079 GCA_964643575.1 uncultured Glaciecola sp.
TCATTGCGGTGTTTGACGACCAAACAATCGCGATGATCGCAAAAAAAGCACCTATAAACGCGCCGCTAAAGATAGTTGCTAATTTAACTAGCACGCTGGAGCTTGCTTTTGAGCCTATCGCACCGCTTGTTATGGCAGCAGCCACTGGAGCTGACGGCGTCAATAAACTTACCACCAAACTGCTAAAACCAAGCGCTGGAGCACTTGCATAAACAAGGTGGCCAGCTTTAAGCATGATGTCGCTGCGCAGTGATTTGCGGGCTCTAGATAACTTTTTACGTACGTTTGCTTCTGACAAATTTAAGAGTTGGGCCACTTGTTTGCTCGACTGCTCTTCACGGTAATAAAGCAAAACGATTTCACGGTCTTCTTCAGGTAATTTGTCAATAAAGGCCTGCACTATCGCGTTATTGTCTGCCGTCATTAATTTATCATCAGCTTGTGCAGCAGGGTCAGCTATTTGTTCAAGCAAGATGTCAGCTTGCTCAGAAGCAATGCGCTGTTTTGACTTGTTATCTCGCAAAAAGTTAAGCGCTGCAAAACGTGTATTTTGGCGAACCCAAGGCAAAAAACTGCTGCTATTTTTAAGCTGATGAAGGTTTTCCCAAGCCGAAATAAACACTTGCTGGGCCACTTCTTCACTGTCGTCAATATCCTTAACTATTGCTAGCGCGATTGTCGATACAAGATTTTGAGACTGCTCTATAAGACGAGTAAATGCTTTTACGTCTCCTTGTTGTGCAAGCTCTACATCAACATGATTGACTCCACTACCAATACTATTGCCAGCACTTGAGATACTCATTATTTGCTCCCTAAAAATGAAGTGATTTGTATTTTAAAAGATTGAGCGGACAAACGAAGCTTTTGTGTCGATGGTTTCATAATTTTACTTTTGTTTCTTGTATTTTTCGATTCTCTTATTACTTAGAAACAAATCAACAGCAAAGTGTGACAAAAAGCTTTAATTAATTATTTTTGTACCGCTAGACCTTGTATAGCGTCAAAGTGGCTTCCGTTAAAGGTGAATAGCAGTGGCATTAAATGCTGGTATGAGTAATAATCACCCACTTAAAGACAACATTTAGTGCGATTGGTAAATGCCTGACTTACCGTTTGCAAATAAAAAAAAGAACAACTGTAGCAGCCCTTAATGCCATGAACTTAGATCTACAAGCTGTAAAAACTGACCGGCTTTATATGAAAGTCGCAGAACAACTCAAAAAACTGATCACTAACGATGTCATCAAGCCGGGCGAGCGTTTTCCTTCGGAGCGTGAACTCGCTGAAAAACTCGGTGTTAGCCGTCCTACTATTCGTGAAGCCATGATTGCACTTGAGTTGTCTGGTGTTATTGAGATCAGAACGGGTTCAGGCATCTATGTTACTCAAAAGCCCACAAAATCATCTTTTGAGCTTAGCGATAAGGGTGTAGGGCCGTTTGAAATTCTAGAAATTAGATACATACTCGAAGCCGAAGCTTGTGCGCTTGCTGCCGCTCGTATTACCGATGAGCAAATTGCAGAGCTGCGCCAAGCCGTTAATGAAATGGAAGAAGAAGAAAAGCAAGCCAATGCGTCTGAAAAGGCAGACCAAAAGTTTCATTCAATCATTGCCCAGGCTTGCCAAAATAGCGCGATATCTTCTGTTGTTGATTGGTTATGGCAATTGCGGAACGAATCGACCTTAAGTACTTCATTTTTAGAGCGTATTCGGGAAGAAGGTATTCACCCGTCAATCAGCGAACATAAGCGTATTCTATTAGCGTTAGAGCAACGAAACCCCGAAAAGGCCCGTAGTGCGATGAAAGATCATATCGAAAGCGCTACTGCCAATGCCGCAGAGCACTTCAATAAGTAGTAAGCACTTACTGGAGTAGTGCTTTTTAGTGCTTCCACTTTAAATTTTGAGCGTAGAGTCCAACTATATTTCCTCAGCTAGCACTTTTTAAAACAAAGTCTATAGCAACGTAGCTAGGTGTACGCGTAACCCAGCACTTCTAACTGATTTAAGCGTACCGATTAAATACTGCTTAAACGCACTGTTTTGGGTAAGTGCATCCGGAAATATTGAGGTTTGTGTAAACATCGCATCAACAAGTTCTTCGGCGCTTGTGCTTTTATTGCTTATCAGCTTCAACTTATCAGCAATAGGATCGGAGATAGCATAGGTCTCGCCATCTTCCGTTTTCGCTTTTAAATATACCAGCCAAGCAGCTACTACCGTAGTGAGTATGCCAACTTTTGTCATATCGTTATTACTACGCGCCAACAGTTCTTGGATGGGCGCAAGCACCCGTTGCACTATTTTTTGTGAGCCGTCCATCGCCACCTGCTGCGTGGCATAGGGTATTTGGTCGTTTTGAAAGCGCTCTATAATGCTTTGTTGATAACTAGGTAAGTCAAAACCAGTGGGTACTATTAAACTGGGCCCAGACTCGCTGACCATCATTTTATGAATCACTTTTTCAAGTAAAGGGTCATTAATCGCTTCATGAATCCAAGTAAAGCCTAACAATACGCCTATATACGCCAGCGCAGAGTGAGAGCCGTTTAGGGTTCTGAGTTTTAAGCGCTCGTAGGTTTCAACCTGCGGCACAATCAAAGCACCAGCACTTGCCCAATCGGGTATATCACTGGCAAAGTTGTCTTGAATGACCCATTGTTTAAAGGGTTCGGTTTGTATCACGCCTTGGTCTTCGATGCCCATGCTTGCAGCAAAATCACTGCGGTGTTCATCACTCACAGCCGGCACAATACGGTCGACCATGCTGCTACAAAAACCCACGTTATCGCTAATCCAATCGTGTAGCTCTTGACTGTAATGCGCAGCCATTGCTAATACTACTGATTGTGTTATTTCGCCGTTATTAGGCAAGTTGTCACACGAAATCACGCTCAACTTTGCATCCTTCCATTCAGATACTTTTTTCATTCTTTGTAAACAAGCTGCAACGATATAGCCGGGCATGGTAATTGGCGCCAATGGATGTGCCAGGTCATGCTGAATATCGGTGCTCTCGGTATTCAGCGCGTTTTTACTTAAGTCAAAGTGGTAACCTTTTTCAGTAACGGTAAGCGTCAGCACTTTCACTCTTGTTTGTGCCATAATATCAATGACTTTTTGAGGGTCTTCAGGCGCAACAAGAACTTTGTCGATAGCGCCAATTACTCTGCACTCAACGCTGTCTTTGTGTTTGCTTGTAAGAGTGTACAAACCGTCTTGAGGATTAAGCTGGTTGGCAACCCCGGCGCTGCGCAAGCTTACGCCGACTATGCGCCAATTGCCGCCGCTTTTTGCTAAAGCATCGTCGGTAAAAACAGCCTGATGCCCGCGATGAAATGCACCAATGCCCAAATGCACAATGCCAACTTTGTATTCATCCAAGGCATACTGTGGTCGAACAAGTTCTTCGTTGAGGCCTTCGAGCGTGCTCAGAGAAAGTCTTTTTGTCATTCCTTTACAACCTATATGCTTTTTTCGCTAATCGATAACTTAAGTCATGAGCAAGCTCATGCGCCTCATCTAACTGAATTCGGTGGTCAGCCACTAGCTCCGCTAAAAATCCACAATCCATTCTGCGTGCAAGATCGTGACGCGCAGGAATAGACATAAACGCACGTGTGTCGTCATTAAACCCGACTGTATTATAAAAACCTGCCGTTTCAGTGGTTTGCTGACGGAAACGGCGCATGCCTTCAGGGCTATCATGAAACCACCAAGCAGGCCCTAGTTTAAGACTTGGATAATGACCTGCGAGTGGCGCTAGCTCTCTCGCGTAGGTTGTTTCGTCAAGCGTAAACAAAATAATTTGTAAGCGAGGATCGTTGCCGAGTTTGTTTAAAAGTGGTTTTAGATTTTCTATGTATTCGGTACTAATGGGCAAATCAGCGCCTTTATCACGTCCAAAGTGCGTGAATACATCTTGGTTATGATTACGATAACACCCCGGATGAATTTGCATCACTAAGCCATCGTCAATGCTCATTTTGGCCATTTCGGTGAGCATTTGCCCTCTAAAACAGTCGGCTTGCTCTGCACTCAATTCATTTTTAAGTGCACCTTTGAAAAGTTTCTCGGTATCAGCTAGAGATAAATCAGCGGTACACGGTGAAAAGTGGCCATGGTCGGTAGAAGTAGCGCCCATCTTTTTGAAAAATTCACGACGTGTGGCTAGTGCTTTAAGATACCCCGCAAAATCTTGTGTATTCTCGCCGGTAATTTCACCTAAAGACGCAACATCGGAAGCGAAACTGGGGAATTCTGGGTCGAGCACATTGTCGGGCCTAAATGCGGTAATTACGCGGCCATTCCAATCGCTATCAGCAATTGTTTGATGATGCGATAAAGTATCTAGCGGGTTTTCAGTGGTCGCAATAACTTCAATATTAAAACGGTCAAATAAGGCGCGCGGCTTAAATTCCTCTTTCGCTAAACTATCGTTAATAACTTGATAATATTGAGCGGAAGTATCTGCACTCAAACTTTTTTCTAAGCCAAACACTTCACTAAATACATAATCCATCCACATACGCGAGGGTGTGCCTCTAAACAAATAGTAATGCTTCGCAAATAAGTCCCAAATCGCTTCAGGGTCAGCGTTTGTTGCCTTTTCACTCTTACCGATACCTAAGTCTTCTAATTTGACCCCTTGGCTGTATAACATTCTAAAAACGTAGTGATCTGGCTTTATGAGTAAGTCAGCTGGGTTAGAAAAATTTTGATTGCCAGCAAACCACGATGGATCAGTATGTCCGTGAGGACTCACTATAGGCAAAGAGCATACTTGAGAATAAAGTTCTCTGGCGATATTGCGCACCTTGGTATCACTCGGAAACAAACGGTCGGGGTGTAAAGTCAAAGGGCTTGTCACTGCATTATCCTAATTTATGGTTTCGTTATCGTCTTTCTACCAGGCTTGATACCGTATGCATCACGCCTCTAAGTTCTGCAAGGCCTTTTAAGCGACCCATATAGCTGTATCCAGGCTTTACGCCCGCTTGACCAAATTCATCGTCGAGCAAATGGCCGTGGTCGGGACGCATAGGTATGGGTGAATAATCGCCGCCATTATTTGCTTCTTTACGACGCTTTTCTTCCACTAATAGCGCTTCGACTAAGCCTACCATGTCGTTGTCGCCATCTAAATGGTCTGACTCAAAAAACGACCCGTCTTCCTCTCGAATAACATTGCGTAAATGCACAAAATAAATACTGGGGCCAAATTGTTTAACCATGCTCACTAGATCATTGTCCCCTCTTGCCCCATATGAGCCTGCGCACATTGTTAAGCCGTTTGCGGGGCTTTTGTATGCTTCTAGAATTTTGTTTGCGTCGCTCGCAGTAGACACTACCCGCGGCAAGCCAAACAAAGAAAAGGGGGGATCGTCTGGATGAATACACATTTTTGCACCTACCGACTCAGCAACCGGGATCACTTCTCTTAAAAAAGCGAAAAGATTGTCTCTAAAGCCCTCGGTACCAAGCTCGATAAAGGCTTGTATGGCTTCTCGAATGCTATCTCGGGTGTAGGAGCCCTCGCCGCCAGGCAAGCCAGCGATGATGTTTTCTTCAAGTGCAATTTTTTCAGGCTCCGACATGGCATTAAACCGCGCGTCTGCCTTTGCCAAAATGGCTTCAGAATAAGAGTCGCGTGCCCCCGCTCTTTTCAGCAGGTACACGTCATATGCGGCAAAGTCTGTCATCTCAAAACGCAGTGCATGGCTGTTGTTGGGCAGTTTGTACATTAGATTAGTACGAGTCCAATCTACTACCGGCATAAAATTATAACAGATGGTATACACACTGCATTTTGCCGCATTAATCACTGACTGTTTATAATTCTCAATATAGCGAAGATAATCACCCGTGCGTGTCTTTATGTCGTTGTGTACCGGAATACTCTCAATGACATCCCACTGCAGGCCTGCATCTTCAATCACTTTTTTGCGAGCCTGAATGGCTTCGACCGTCCATAGCTCCCCGGTTTTTACTTCGTGCAGTGAGCTGACAATACCAGTAGCACCTGCTTGACGTATTTTCTGCAAACTTATCGCATCACTTGGTCCAAACCAACGCCAAGTCTCAATCATATTTATTACCTCAGTATCGATTTCATTTTTCACTAACTTTTTCTATATTACCTTTTAAACATTGTTTCTTTAAAAATTATTCTTTCAAAAAGCAGCGACATACCGCTAGCAAAGTAAATAGAGAAAAAGGCTTGTTCAATGAATCAGGGATAACATTGAACAAGCCTGTACCACACTCTTTTTATCGCTCTGTATTCAAGAGCAAACAATCTAGTATAAGGCTAAAGCTTATATTGCAAGCCTACAAATATTCGCGGACCAGAGTATTCAATACGGTTGTACGAGCCTCTTGCAACACGTTGCTCAACATAAGGTTCGTTGGTCATGTTAATAACTTGAAACTTCGCTCGCAGTTGCTTGCTTACTTTTACAGACAAATCAAAATCGAGCGTTTGTGTGTCGTCTACGATACGGTTTGTTTGCGCTAAGTTAGGACCAAATGGCTTTAAGTACTCAGAGCGATATTTATACGATAAGCGCGCCGTTACCGTTTTATTTTCCCAATACAACTGGCCTGAGAAATTATGTTTCGATAAACCGGCAATATCAGAAGGCTCAACCAAATCTTGTACTTCAGAGGTAATATTGCCGCCGCGCTCTGGCGTAATAAAGTCTGAACTTGCGTAGTTATAGTTTGCCGAGAAACCAAAGCCATTAAAAGGCGCAGGTAACCAATCTAATTTATGCAAAGCGGTTAACTCAAAACCTGAAATGTCAGAGTCTTCATCAATAATCGTAGGGCGTCCGCTTACGGTCGCATTATAGCTTTGACCGTCAACAACAATAGGCTCTATTGCTGATGCAATTTCAAAGCGAGCGTTAAAGGTTTTGCGATATATTGCCGCCGACAACATCGTGTCTTCGTTGACAAAATAGGAGGCACTTACATCGTAGTTGTTCGATTCAAGCGCTTCTAAGAAGGGGTTGCCGCGAGCACGTACATTGCCGTCAAGAGCTTCTTCTACGGTGGTAAAGTCTTCGTCAGACCCAACGCTACCAATATCGCGACCCGCGCCGTAGTACCACATATCAGGTCTTGATAAGCCTTTGTATGCGGCAAATCGTAACTGTACGTCTTCAAGCACACCTAATGCAATATTAACGCTAGGCAGTGTATTGCTGTAACTGTTTTCAAGCGTACTAAACTCAACGGTATTGGGATTGCCTTCAAACGATATATTGCCTTCGGCGTCAGTCACTACCGTATACGAGGTACGAATACCCACAGATGTAATATCTGTTGTTACGCGTCTTAGGCCAATATTTCCGTCGACTGGCATTTCGCCCCACTCAGTAGAGAAGTTACCCATGACATAAAATGAGGTGACTTCTTCGCTCAAATCAACGTCGCCTGCGGATGGGCTTTTCGGGTCTACCGACAAATCGGCGTCGCCTACAATGGCGTCGTATCCGCATTGCGTATCAAATTGTGCCCATGAAGTCACATTTGAATTAGCGTCTTCACCATAGCTAGACTGCCCAAAAGGAATTGCACACTCACTTTGTAATTTGGCAAGTACATCTGCTCTATCGCCACTTGGTGTGGCTAGGCTTCTGCGCTCTTCTTGGTAGTTATTGTGTTTATGGTTTGAATAATGAACGCCTGCGACCACTTCATAAAAAATCCCTGCATCAAGGGCATAGTCTAGGTCAAGCTTATAACTGTTGATGCTATCGCGAATATCAAAGCGGTAGTTACGCGCTTCGCTGTTAGCATCAAAATAACTTAAGTCGTTAATTTGTGTGAGCCAGTCTTGCTCTGAGCCTTGTGGGTCTTCAAAATCAGTATATACGCGGGTTACTTGTGGCCAATTTTCGCCATTGGAGTTTTGCCAATCATAGTACACGCGGTCGCCTCTGAAACGCGCGTAGGTGCGGGTTTGCCAGCGCTCTGTGCCTGAGTAAGCAGCGTCAAATTCTACGCCTAAATCGTCGGTGGCTTGCCAGTCAACATTTAAGCCTAAACCTTTGTAGTCTTCATCACGTTGACGATACTCGCCATAACTACTAATGCGCGAATTACCGGTATAATTAAGGAGTATATTTTCGTCATTAGTAGTCCAGTTTGCAATGCGGCGACGGCCATCATCAAAGAATAAGTCGTGACGGTCTTCGTAGTAAAACCGGTTTGACCACTGGCCGTCTAAATTGATGTCAAGGTTAGAATTGGGTTGCCATTGCAGCGCCATTATCACTGCATCACGGTCCTCTTCAGACTTCATTTGACGATAATAGAACGAGTTAGGAATAAAATAAAAGGGACCGTCTTCGGCTGCACCACCGTTTGCCGCAGCGCGAGCATCGCTAAACGAACAGTTACTGCCGCCGTCTACCGCAAAGTTTGAATTACAATTGCGTAGCGTCGAACTGGTATTGTAGCTTTCTTCGGGTGATGAGGTGTCTCTGCCAGCATAGCCAATTGCAAAGCCTACTTTACCCCAATCGTCAGTTTCAATTGAGTTGGTATACGAAGTAGACAGACGAATACCCCAACCACCTTCATCACCAATCTTTTTCATATAAGGATTGTAGTTATATCTTGCATCAGCTCTAAACTGTTCTTTGCCGTAGTCCACTGGTTTTATTGTTTTAAGATCAACTAGGCCCGAAACACCGCCTTCTAGTAAGTCAGCTTTTTGCGCCTTATAAACTACGACGCCGTTCACAAGTTCTGAAGGAAACTGACTAAATGCCACAGAGCGATTGCCGCTTCCTGAGGAAATCGCACGGCCATTTACCGTCGAAAACCCTAAAAATGGACCCAAGCCCCTAATAGATATCTCACTCGCGTTGCCTTTAAAACGGTCACCGGTGACACCGGTTATACGCTCCAGTGTCTCTGCTACGGATAAGTCGGGCAATGCTCCCATGTCGGCAGATGATAAAGCGTCAACTATGGTTGCTGCATTACGCTTTTCTGCAATCGCGTTACGAAAAGAATCGGCGAGGCCTCTTACCTCGATAATTTCCGTTTTTTCTTCTTCGTTGTTCTCTTGAGCGACTGCTACCGAGTGCAAACTGAGCACACCAATAACCGCCGAAGCGACTAGCGTTAGATAAGATGTGGCTTTACCTGAGCGTTTTTGTTGGTGCGTTAGACTATTATAAAAAGCTTTTTGTGTGTGCATGTGATTATTCCATTTTTGTATTTTTAGCGTAACGCGTGTGTGGCCGCGTTTGGCTTTGAAAACCGCTGAAGCTGAACAAACTTTTAACCGACAACTTCAACAGAAAACTTTCCTGCCCTAAAATACTCATGCAACCCGGCCTTAATGTCAAGTGGTATTACCAATTTAATTTACTTTATTTTTACATTTGCCGCTAAAGAAACAGCTGTGTTAGTAAAAAAGATGAATAGGTTTTTTCAAAAATTTATATTAAAATATTTAATTTTCATATATTTAGTTAAATTATCAGTGTTGAACCACCATTACTTGTGGTGATAAGTTTCATGAGCACCATACTTTAAATAGACGATAAAATCGGTAAGGCCAATGAATCAATGTGACTAACAAATACTAAAAAACGAATTATTTGGCGTCTTATTTATGAAAATAGCTTACAATTAGCGGGTATTAATCTTTATGGCAACGGCATGAATAAATTTTCTATTTCTCTTCTTTGCTTTCTATTTGTACCCTCTATTTACGCACAAAGTGTATTTGAGAAAGCAGAAGCGAAAGGCACGATAAACAACAAAATTCTGCATGAGGCATCAGGCCTTGCTGCGTCAGTTAGTAGGCCCGATTTGTTGTGGACACACAACGACAGCGGAGATGAACCAAGGTTATTCTTACTTAATAAAAACGCCGACATTGTTGCTCAATATCAGCTAAAAGGCGCTAAAAACAGAGATTGGGAAGACATCGCAACAGGCCCTGGCCCTATTGACAATTACAACTACATTTACGTGGGTGAAATTGGCGATAACCGTGCCATATACGACACCAAAATCATTTATCGTTTACAAGAACCCGATGAAACCTCTCCTACCCAGATTACCGAGTTCGACACAATAGAGTTTGTTTATCCCGATGGTAAACGAGACGCAGAAAGCTTATTAGTAGACCCTTTAAGCAAAGACATCTACGTGCTATCCAAACGGGAGGATAAAATTGGGATATATCTTGCTGCTTATCCGCAATCAACCACAGAAGTTATCACGCTAGAAAAGCTTGGTTCAATTCCTTTTCACAACACTACCGCTGCAGACATCAGCGCCGATGGCGAAGAGATTTTGTTAAAAACTTATGCCGAAATCAGATACTGGAAGCGTAACGGCAGAACGATTGGCGATACTCTATTATCACCATCGCAATCGGTCGAATACACACCTGAACCACAAGGCGAATCCATCGCTTTTACCAAAGACGGCGAAGGTTTTTTTACTCTCAGCGAAAAGCGTAATGGCGTAGAGCCGGTGCTTTATTACTTTAAGAGAAGTCCCGCCAAATAGAGGCTAAATTGGCTGCGGTTTAACGCAAACGCATTTCTAACAAAGAAGGTTTAAAGCCAAGTTTTTCATAGGCTTTAATAGCACCGGGGTTATCTGGATATACGGTAAGCATGCAGGTTGTGACGCCTTTTTGTTTACCCCATTTGATTAGTGCTTCCATAATAATGCCGTTGATGCCTTTGCCGCGATGTTCAGGCGCTACATACATCATTGCCAAATAAAGGTGTTCGTTGTGTTTGTAATACTCTTTGGAAGGTTTGATGATACCCGCACCGCACGCAACAGCCACGCCGTTTACTTCAGCTATCAGCATGGATGACTTTTCGTCTTTGATAAAATCAACCGGGTCATAATATTCGATATATTCTTCTTTTAAGCATTCGTCCATAGGACGCTCGGCAGTGATAATGCCTTGTAAGAATTCAGCTAATTTAGCTGAGTCATTAAGTATAGCCTCTCTAATACTTACTTCAGACATTGTGTAACCTCCTTATCGCTACATTGCCTTTTTTTGCAGTTTTTTGTGATTATCGTTTACCAACATTAATGCTGCGGAGCTATATAGTAAGCTCAATTCATAGTCAAAGATGCCTGCTACTACTGCTGGGTCGGTCTTTACTAATGCTTGTGCGGCCTCAATATTATCTACATTCAGAATGAACAATCCACGTTTAGGCGCGGCGTCGCTAAATGGTCCTGCAACGACGAGCTTTTGTTCTTGCGCAAGCTTACTCATATTCGCAAAGTGGCCAGCAAATAGCTTATCTCGCACCTCTTTATTCGTTATTTCTGCAGTGCCTGTTTTTAGTATCACCATAACATATGGCTTCATGCCGTAATCGTCGGCACCCACCTTAGCAGCCAACTCTGCATCGTATTCTGCACTCTGGCTATAGGACGAAACACCATAAGTGCTCAGCACAATTGAAAAAATGGCTAGGGCGAATAGACGCATAAAGTAACTCCTAAAAAATCGTAGTGATTTAGAATAGGTGTTATAGCCATATCATGCAATGCGCTTTTTCTAGTGGTATCTTTGAAAAAGCCGTATGAATGAGCTAGCCGCGGTATTTGCGCGCTAGCAAGCGTTTATCAATTAGTACGGCGGCCCTTCGCATCATACCTTGGCATGACTTGAGCCACTTTCTGGCTAGTGGGTATTCAAAGCTAAGCAGCAGCAGTCCAAGCACCAAAAAAATCAACGAAGGGCCGGGCACAATAACAAAGATAAGGCCGAGCCCTAAAAACGCAGCGCCCGCAACCGATAAAAATGTCTTTTTAATGAGTTTCATAATTGATTCCTAATTGCGCAAGCTAACGTTGGTTTCGATATCTGAATAGTCGGTATCGCCTGAGCCGCCCTCTAATACCGTTAAGGATTTTGCGGTTTTAACGTAGATATCGCCCGACCCATCGCTAATACGAACATTGCCCGTTGTATCATAAATATCGATGTCGCCTGAACCGTCCTCCAAGGTAATATCGCCGTCGGTGCGTCTAATATCCATATCGCCCGAGGTATCCTTTATTTCCAACGAGCCTTTAATATCTGCGAGGTTTGTGTCGCCCGAAGAATCATCGAGTTGCAGGCCATTTTTGATATTTTCAACACTCAAATCACCTGAGCCTTGCTCAAGCTTAAGTACCATTTCGCTTGGCATATACACGACTAGGTCGATATATTGTGAGCCCGTTGACCAGCTATTTTTGCCTTTAGTAAAATACGATTCGAAGTAGGCAGTGCTGCCAGACTCTGTAAGCTTAAGCGTGTAATCGCGGTTGTCTGACATACGAATTTTAGCTTTTACTTCAATCGTATCACTCCCATCAACGCCAATAATTTTAATATCGCCTTGTTTAGCATACACATCGAATGTGGATAATTGACTCGCGTCTAAAGATAGACTGCGATCTAATTTTATTTTAGCCGAAGAATAGTCACCCGCGCCTACATGAATAATGCAACCAGACATTAAAGTAGTGCCAATGATAAGCGTTATGATCGTGATTAGTTTTTTCATCTTATTGCCTATTAAATATGTTTTTTCAGGCAGTAAGTGCCTGACTAATAATGATTAGTTACCCACTTCTATTCAAAAATAGAGCCAAGATGTAAGCCTATGTTTTTATTAACTTTACAAGTATGGGGAAATTCTACGAAACGATGGAAATGAGGAAAATCACTAATAGTTGGTGAAATACGTACATATCACCTATTGAAAATAGCACCAATCCTATACAGTAATTGTAATACAGACCAAACAACAACAGACCCAATAGTGCGGGCTTACAACTCTGCGCACGCGGCTACTGGCGATAGCTTTTTAGCATAGTCTTGGCATATTTGCGTCGCGGCCTCGGTTTTATTTTGTCTTAATAACGATTCAATCAAAAGCGTTGTAGCTGTTCTATCAAATGGCACCAGATCAAGCACTTTATTCGCCCAAAGTTGTACGTTATTTTCATCGCCAATCTCGGCAAAGCGAAAGGCAATACTATTGCCCAATACTGGCTGCCACGGGCCGACATGTTGCGGCTCTTGATCAAATCTTTTTTGCATCGCATCAAACGCAAGCATAAAGGTTTCTAGCGCCTGTCGTTGTTGGCCATTCAATTCATACAATTCGCCAAGATTGATCAATGAACGCCATGCATTCTGGTCAATATTGACCGCGCGCTGATATTGCTCAATGGCTCTGTCTATGCGTCCTTCAGCAGAATAAACAAATCCTAGCGATTTTAATGCTTGGACGTCATTTGGGGCCAATCTAACTGCTTTTTCTGCAACCAACCTTGCTCTTTCCAGCATTGATGTCGCTTCTGGCGTTTGCAGTTGGCCTGAGGCCAGTGCTGTCGTCAGTGAGACTCCCGATTGTACAATCGCAAACGGCGTCGATGGCCAGCGCACAACACGTTGCACCAAAGCATTCGCAACACCGGCTCGGGCCAGTGCATTTTCTGCATCGATTTCCAGAACATTCTCATAGAGCGCCAAAGCAGCTTCATTGCTTTGCTTGTCAAACAACATGTATAAACTATCAGCTCTTGTCAGTAATTCATCGACTGCTCCGTCGTCGTTTGAGGTCAGTGTTGTTAACCAAGCTATAAGTGCGACGACTAAAACAAAGCCCAGTGTAATGCTTGCTAGCGTATTCGCGTTTGATTTTTGGTGTTCCAGCCTTCGTTCTTTATCTGGTTCGGGTTTGACTAAAAATCGATAACCTCTTTTGGGGATGGTTTCAATATAGGTCGGCTTGCTTGCAGAATCCCCCAGCTCAGCACGCAGTCGAGACACCGTTCTTGCTAAAGTGTCTTCGCTGACAATAACGTCGGGCCAAAGTGCATTAATTAGGTGGTCACGACTCAACACCTGTCCATTTGTATTGAGCAAGATATTTAACAGCTCACTTATTTTTGGCTCCATTCGCTTGGTCGTGTTGGTTGTTGCACAATGCAATGTACTTTGCGAGTAGGTGAATGCCCAGTGAGAAAACTTAATTGTATTTGTGGGATTATTCAACTGTCACACCATTGATTATTCGCTTGTCAGGTTTTCGTCACGTAAAAAAGAGGGTTTGGACATGGTCTTTAGGGCCACCCTGTGAAAAGCTTAAACGATATTTATCCCGGAAGACAATTGATATGAAAAAAAATCTCGTTTTAGCCTTGGTCATGTTGCTACTAACTGTCATGTTCAGCGGGCATGGAATGTCAAATCAACAAACATCAACACTTATTCAGCCACAACAACTCACTGAAGACTTTGCGCAGTTGTATAAAGACCTAAAAGCATCACACATTAACCTTTTCGTAAATGTTACCGAAGCAGAATACGACAATGAGTATAAACTCATAGAGCAAAAATTAACAAAGCCGTTGCCCTTATTGCAGGCGCATATTCTTTTTCAGCGCTTTGTTGCATTTGGAAAAATTGGCCATGCAAATATTGGATTTCCGAGCGACGCTTATCAACACTTTCGCGACAATGGTGGCAAAGCCTTTCCTATTTATGTCGAAATAAACGATAGTAGATGGTTCGTTGATGAAGACTATTCAACACAAAATTTACCCAAAGGCACAGAAATTACCCATATCAATGGGCGCTCGGTAAGCGATTGGTTGACAATATTACACCCTTACATCGCTGCCGACACGTTGACATTGGCCTCTTCTCTTTTGGAATTTCAGCTGCCCCAGTATCTTTGGTTAGTGAACACCAAAAATCAAACACATGAAGAAAAAGCCCGTATTACCGTACTATTAGATGGGCATCCAACACCCGTGGAGGTTGTATTTTTGGACAGGGATACATTGCAACAGCGCATTGAGTTGCAACCCACTGAAGAAGCAACTGAAAGTGATAAATTAAGAGACTTCCAATTACTCACAGATACGATAGGTTATATAAAACCAGGGCCTTTTTACAACGCGGAAAACCCAACGGATGTCTGGAACAATGAGGATTTTGTGGCATTCGTTGACACTGCATTCAATCACTTTATCGACAATGATGTCACCACCGTAGTGATTGATGTCAGAAACAATCCTGGCGGAACAAATTCATTCAGTGATCCACTGATTGCATGGTTTGCGGACGAGCCTTTTAAATTCGCCTCATCATTCATGATCCGATCAAGTCACCATGCACAGGCATCAAACCAACGTCGAATTGAAAGTAGCCCGAATGACATAGGCTCGGTATCGCAACAGCTTGCCGATGCCTACGCGAAAAACCCACATGGTAGCGTTTTTGAATTCAGCCTCGAAGAAGCCTCACCAAGAACTGATAAACAATTTAAAAGCGATGTGATTGTCGTGATGGACCGCTCAAGTTACTCCAACGCCGTCTCGTTAGCCGCTATTGTTCAGGACTATGGCTTTGGTAAAGTGATTGGTGAACCAAGTGCAGATTTTGCAACAACGTATGCGTCGATGGAAACGTTTTCGCTAACCCATACAGGTATAGTCGTTGGGTTCCCTAAAGCGCACATTATAAGACCTTCAGGTGACACCAAAGCAGGACCTGTTTATCCTGATATGCAAATTGACAATATTACGCTTGGCTCGATTGTTGATTTTGTAGAGGCGCTAACGCCTGAGTAGTTTGGTTTGCGGCACTGCAAGAATAAAATCGTTTAGCTAGCGTCGGCAAGACAAAGTCATTCAGTAATTAAGCTGACAAGTTTCCTAGGTAATAGCACCAACACAGCCTTACTTGTTAACGCACTTACGAGGTGAATCAGTATAAGGTCTAAGCAAACTTCCTTAGACCTTATAAATTTCGAATTTTACGGTGTTAATTAGCTAAATCCTGACTAAAAATCATAAACACTTGCCGCTGCAAGCAGGCCTTTTTCATTCACCTTTTCTTGCACACACTTTTTCACATCGCTGGCACGAAATACATAAATACGACTGCGGGCGGTTTCGTCAAAGCTATGGATTACGCCTTGATTAAAACCTTCCAGAATAAAGGTAATATTTTCATCACTTGGCAGCGAACGTAGGCCTGCTCCAAATCGGCATAAATTGCTTGTAACGCTTTGCTCGAATGATGTCAAAAATGCCGTTTGTGCTTTTTTGTTAGCCTCAATACTCCTTTCTCGTTTTTCTTTTTGTGCTTGTTTGACTTTGGTCAATTCGACTTGCTGAGCTTCTTGCTGGCGTTTAATTTCAGCTTGTTCTTCATTAATATCGGCCAACTTTTGGTTTATTTCTTTCTCACGGGTTTGTTCTGCATTGCGCAATTCAAAGCTGAGGTCTTGTTTTTCACGCTCTAGTTCGCGCAGCTTCCATGTAAGGTCTCTAGTGTTTCCTTGTACTTCGCGCAATTGATCCATCGTTTCTTTTAACTCAGAGGCAAGTTCATTTAACTGCGCGGTAGATTGAGCATTGTGTCCTCGTCTACTCACTGTGCCGGTTGCTGAGCTACTGACAAAATCTCTAACGCTAACAGCTGGAAGCGGCGGTGGTGGTGGCACAAAGCCCGCAGGAAAATCGCTGCTTGAATGAAAATTAATACGCAGCCTTTGTGCGCTCGTATCCACCTCAAACACAACACCTTGTTTGGCTAAATAGGTCGACTGTAAACTTCTGAAACGCACTGAGCTTTTCTCTTGGTTTTGCTTAAGTGCGGTGATCAAAACGCTGTTCATAATTTCCAAGTCTTTTTTAATATCGCTAAAGTCTTCATCTTTCGCAGAAGCTGAACCCATGCATATTGCGCAGCTCGCAGCAAATGCAAAGGCCTTAACTGAAAACATTTTTGTTGATAAGGTCGTCTGTGGTCTATTCATTATCTTTAATCCTACTCGTTAATCGATGTGTCTGGCCCAGTTGCATACGGGTCTAGCATTGGGTCATTTAACTCAGCCTCGTATAATCCAGATAAACCTGGACTAAAAGTGCTGATATCTTGCTTTAATTCGTTAATTTGGCGCGCGTAAAATACTTGGTCGTCTCGGCGCTGTTCATTTACAAACTTGATAAGCTCAGCAAAGTCTTCGCGGCGCTCTTGCCTGCTAGAGCTCAATAAATATTCTGTAAGCTGCGTATTAGCCTGCAACTGCTGACTTTGCATAGCATCTATATATTGGCTAAACAAACGTTGATTGTTTTGCTGATAGCTTTCTATTTTTGCCGCCAGCAAATTATCGACATCGGCTTCAGTAATGGTGTTTTGGCTAAACCCAAAAGACATTCTGCCCTCAGTAACCTGTACGCTAAAACCAGTGCTTACCATCACAATAGCGCATACCGAACAAGCAAATGATGCTATGGGTAAGCCCTGCCAATGCCACCAGCGCGGTTGGGTATCGGCGCCGCTTGCTACTTCACGAAAAGTGCTCTCTCGGTCCCAACCCGGGACTTCTTGTGTGGTAGCAGTCTCGCTCATCATTTTGGTAAAGTTTGCTTGCTCTACTCGCTCAGCAAAATCGCTGTTTTGCATACAAAGTTGTTCAAATTCACTTTGCTGAGATTGGCTTAGCTGGCCCTCGAGCCATAATGCCAATAAATTGATTTTGTCTTGTTCAGACATTGTCTACCTCCCACGCACCTTTAAGTTTGGCTAAGGCCGAATATAAGCGCGATTTTACTGTGTTTGGCGAAATACCTAACTGCTCAGCTATTTCATCAAACGTAAACTGACTAAAAAACTTAAGCTCAAGCACCACGCGCATATTAAATGGCAGCGCTTGCATCATCGATTGAATATGTTGTTGTGACTGCGAATATTGAATGCTCGCTTCGGGGCTTTCTTCGCTGGTTTGTTGTGCGTATTGAGTCGATATTTCAGGTGCATCATCGAGGCTAATATCTGGCCGTTTGCGCCGATAAAAATCCATACTTTTGAAATGCGCAATTCTAAATAACCAGGCTTTAAACTGTCCCTTGCCCGTAAAACTTGGCAAGCTATTAAACACCGATACAAAAATTTCTTGCATCAAGTCTTTAGCATCATCAGGATTACCGGTCATTCGTAAAGCGTAATTAAAAATTGGCTTTTCGTAACGGTCAAGCAAACTAAACCAGGCTTTTTTGTTGCCCTTAAGCGCTTTATTAATAAGTTGTTGATCGGTACTCGTTAGCACAACAATAATCCATTCGTCTTTTACAAAAACATAGTGTTAAAACAATCTGCTTAATATAGTCGGTGCTTTGATAAAAATAGTTTTGTCTAATTACTGCTTTACTATGTAACGTCGCTATTTTTTATTGTGCAGCCATACTTTGCTGATTGTTCTGACTCTGTGCTGACAGCTTAATCGCCAGTTTTCGTTTAACTGTTGAGGGCTTAATAACGCACGCTCGGCATGAGTGGGTTTTAGATGGTCGCTTACTTTACAAAGGCATTTACCGCACATTCCGCTGCCTGCACAGGTGGAGTCTATAGCAAGGTTATGCTCCAGGAGAGCGTCGAGCAAGGTATCGTTTGGATCAAGCGCCAACTGCGAGGTGTTATTGATACTCACGAAGTGTTTGGTGTTTTTAGCGAATTTTAAACGCGCTAGGCTTAATTGACCTTCTTTTAGAAGTTGAAACAACCAGACCAATCCGCTAAACGAAAGCAATAAAGTAATGCTGGCAAAGACCTTACTAAAGATATTGTTAAAACTTCCCTCGTTGGCATAGTCCATAAAATGAAGCTTTAATAACAAGGCCTTCCATTCGCTCAGGCTGTTAACATGTTTAATGACTTTGCCAGTATTTGCCCTAATGTAGATTTGCGTTGCAAGCTTGTCGCTAATTATAATTCTCCAAACCGCATTTTGCTCTTTTGGGATGGCACTTCCAGCGTGGGACAATAACTCACTGCTGGCTATTTTGGCTGATGCTTGGTCTGCCAAAGGTTTATATGAAGCTAGTGCGATAGATTCTGCTAAAGTTTGGTTGATTTCAATGAGCGACGAACTTGCAGCGTCAACCATTGTATATGCACTCTGCCAGTACTCATGCCTGCCAGCGCTGTGCTTGATTTGGTAAACCCATTTGTTTTGCAATTTTTTCAGGCTTATTTCTTGCGCTTCGCCATATTGTTCGAACGACTTGTCGATGCTTACCAGTTGCTTATTGTGTTTTATGTCGACCAGTATTGAATTATTGTTATTACTAACTGAGTCCGCTTGCATGGTAATGCGGCCACTAGCAACATTTGCATCTAAGCGCCCGACTAAAAATCCACTCACAATCCATGTAAACAGTTGGATAAAAACGAGTAACGCCAACCACTTATGAAAGTGCTTTGCATAAAAGTTTAGGGAAGATCTTTGTGTAATTAAATCGCTATTATGTAGAACATTGCGGCCTTCTTGTGTCACAAACAAGCGGAAAAACAACATTATCAGGCCCGCAATTGCCGCCATGAAGGCCAAAAGGCTGCTCAGCATAAGCAGAATGTTGCTAATGTCTTCGCCCGCGGTGTAATCCATAATGTGCAAGCGCCAAAAAAGGTCAAATAAGCGCCAAGCATGATGGCGCACCGAGACTAACTCGCCGCTATTTTGCGAAACATACAAGCGAGTGTTGTCCCAAGTATCTAATTCGATTTGCCATAAGGGCAAGCCTCTCGCGCTAATTTCTGAAGGCACACTGTCAGTCAAAAGCGTTATGCTTCTTATTGGCGTGTTAGCATACTCTTTTGCAAGCAGGTGCGGCACAAGACTGCTAACTTCAGCTTTACTGAGAGGGGGTAATTGCTCCGCGGTATTGGCATCTAGCAAATAAGTTCGATTTTGGCCGGCCTCTGTTGCTATTTGACGAAAGCGATAAACCGGTTTATTGCCCAACCAACCTAAGCGCAAATTAGTTGCAGAAGGATAAGCGCTTAATACATCGGAAAATGCAATATTAATGGTTTGCGAATACAAATTGGGGGATTCATTTGCTACGAGATGATCGCCATGGATATAGTGGATATTAGGCAAGACCATGTATAGCCCCGTGCACGACCAAATGAATAGCTGCACACCGATAATTGCCATTAACCATTTATGAAGTTTTCGGGCATAGACTAAGCTTGCCTTAGGTTTTTCTTGTCCTTGAATTACAGATTGTGGCATCCTGTCTGGCATTTATTCGCTTCTCTTTTTCTATTCTTTTAATTGAGAGCCTTGGCATGGAATAAGCTAAGTGTGCGAGTTCACTCACTAGTTACCGTGCAAGTGCTATACTAAATAACAGATAAGCACCTAAAGCCAACATACTCTATAAGAAAGCCATGCCACGCGCACCTAAAAGAAGAGAAATAATTAAGGAGCTGACGCTTTTTAAAGATCTAATTAGCCTTATGCATCCCCGCACTCGGCAAGGCACTCGAAGCGCACAACTGACTGGAAAACACATTATTTTATTTCCGGGCTATGGGGTAGATGGACGCTACTTCAAACCGCTTGCGAGGTTTTTAGAAAATCATGGCCATCATACATATGACTGGGGTTTAGGCGTAAACGATGCAGGAACCAAGCGAAATTTCAAAATGTGTGATCTTAGTGATACTTGGGAATTTAGCGATAACAATAAAGCCAAGTCAATTCATCTAAAAGAATTAGGCGTACCCTATTTATGCTCAAAAGCAGTTGAGCGAACTCAAGAACTTGCGCAGTCTTTGGGTACTCAAGTTGTTGTATTAGGTTGGAGTTTGGGCGGTTATATTGCTCGAGAAGTCGCCCGTGACTTACCTCAAAATGTAAGTCAAGTGATCACTTTTGGCACGCCTACGCTTGGCGGGCCAAAATACACCGCGAGCGCAAAAAGCTTTATCGAGCAAGGAATCGATATAAATTGGATTGAAAGAGAAATACTCAAACGCGACAAAATGAAGATTAATCAGCCCATCACTCTTATTTACGGGCGCTACGATGGCGTTGTTCATAAAAGTGCTTGCCTTGATGCTATAAACCCTAAAGTTAGCACGCATCGCATAGAAACAGGGCATATGGGTATGGGTTTTCACTATCCAATGTGGCAAATAGTCCTTGAGGCACTAGCACAAGATTACACGCTAAGCTCCTGAAAATAACTCCTGAAAATA
>CAZXTD010000030.1:21179-32720 GCA_964643575.1 uncultured Glaciecola sp.
CTCCTGAAAATAACTCCTGAAAATAGCCCCTGAAAATAGCTATTAAAAATAGCACTCAAAAATCACTCATCGTCTTCTATCTCCCAATAACCCATGTTGAGTAGCTGTGTTATTAGGGTAATAAGTGCGTTTATGTCTTTATCATTTTGCAATTCGCTTTGCATCTGTCTTGTACTTAACAAAAAACCATCTGCGTTAAGAATTGTTTGCATATAATTGCTTAGTGAGACGGGAAGGTCGAAGTGATTACCATCGATGTAAAAAGTAGAAAAAGCGCTGCTAGTCTCTGCATGGATAGGCCTTACGCCAGGTGCTCTTAAAAGATAGACGCCAGAAGCGCTTAATTCGATGACATCTTCAACGGTGTAATCCTCACCGGCTTGTAAGTCGGGTAGTGATTGTCTAGAAAGATACTGCAAAATCGCATGCTCTGATTGCTCAGAATGAAGTAAGGCCATTATGTTATCTTTGAGCTGGGCCAGCTCTTTAGGACTCACTTGGCTCAAGTAAGCTTGGTTTTCACTTTTACCTGACGCTCTTAATGTATCGATGTTTGGGTCGGTATAGCGCACTTGGCTTTGAACAAAATGGTCGGACTCATCTAGCATGCCAGCCAAAACTTCAAGGTTGGTAGGCGCTCTGAAACCGATAGAATAATTCAAGCACTCCGTTAATGCGACACCATTGTGCGGATGTTTTGGCGGAATATAAACCGCATCGCCCGCTTCAAGTACTTCATCGATAATTGGGTCAAAGCCTTTTATTTGCTTGAGTAGCGGATGAGGCGTAATGGGAGTTTCTTGGCCTTGACTAAGAGGCAAACCCACTTGCCATCTGCGGCTTCCTTTACCTTGAATAATAAATACATCATATTGGTCGGTATGTGGCCCTACTCCCGCATTAGGTACTGAATAACTCACCATCACGTCATCAAAACGCCAGTTTGGTATAAAGTTGACTAATTTAGCCAACTGATCGATTTCAGGGATATAACGGTCTACACCTTGAACCAGGAGACTCCAGTCGCCCTTGCACTGAGGTTCAAAGTCTTCAAAAGGGCCTTGTGCAACCTGCCATTCTTCTTCACCATTGTTAGTGCTTTTAGCAACAATACGACAATCAACATCGGACTCTTGAGCAAGACCAGCTAGGTCGTTTTCATCAATAGGGTCGGTAAAGTGACTTACGAAGCTTTTGATCACACAAGGCTTTTTTTGCCAATATTCTTGTAAAAACTGTTGTGCGTCGAAGTGTTTAATCATCATGTTGCTATGCGCTTTCGGCTAAAATACTTGGGATGGAGGGTAGAGCCTAGCGTGGTATTACTCAAGTGTTTTTAAACGCTTAGTGCCAGTTTGTAAGGATAAAACCCTTGAGGCTGAAATAAAAACCGCTGCGGCCATGTCTATTAAGTACATAACATGAATATGAGCGAATACCATGAGCGTTTTATCTAAAAGCAGCAAAATCATTGCATCGGTAAGCTTAATTGCCCTAGTCAGTTTAAGCCAATTAGCTACTGCGCAAATTAGCAAATATGACAGCATGTACTTCCCAACTACTCAATCACTCGAAGGCACGCGCAGTGCGCCTATGTTTTATGATTTACTAAATATCAGCTTTGATGCAAAAGGCGCGTCGAAGCCACAGTACTTTGCCGATTTAAAAAAGGCTTACGCTAAACCAATTAATGCAGAGCTAACACTGGGTGCTGATTTCGAGATTGCCGTATCACAAATTGACTTTAGCAGTACCGATTCTGTTAGTGATTTACAAGCATTGCATACCAATACTCTAAAGCGTTTAAACATACAAAGCTTAGATACCCAGACTGTCGCAAGTAATCCAATTTTGGCGAACAATCCTGATTTATTCGCACCTTTAGAAATTGCGTCGCAGTTCGAGTAGTCTGAGGCATCGCCTCGTATATAGGCTAATTATGGCTGCTCACGCACTCTCACAAAACTAGCAAATCGAGGCACGCCATTTTTGCTTAGTCCATGATATTTGAAAGTAATAATACTACCTACTTGCGGCGGATTACGCCGCTCGTTGTCGCTAAAACCGCTGCCAATTTTAAACTGCACAGTCGCGCCATTTGCGCCCCGATACTCAACAAGTAAAGCGCCTAGCACCTCGCTATATTTGCCCTTCCCTTGCTTATGTTGAATTACGTGCGCCTCGGCATCCATAAATTGCTTTAACTTATACAAATTGCCGCTGCGGCCATCAGCGAACATGGCATTTTTCTTTTGTAACATAAGTCCTTCAGCCTTTTTTTGGGTAAAGTCTTCAAGCATGTTGTACAAGGCTTTATTTGATTCCACTTCAAATTGCTCAACCGCAGCAACATGAGGCAAGGCTAGGCTTTTGATAAGTCTGCTGTATTTATGGTAGCGTTCAATAAATGGATGATGATAGTCGGGCATATCAAACACCATATAACGAATGTTTCTCCACTCACTATCGATAGGTTTGTCTTTGCTCACCGTCGAGGCGACATATTCAAACTTATCTCTTTGATACCATAGTTCGCCGTCGAGCCAAACGTCGGGCAAGCCTTGCGTAAACCACAATGGTGCATGAATAGTATTGCCTCTGCGAGTGCGCAATTGTTGGTTTTTCCAGATTGCGCGGATACCGTCGTATTTTTCGCTAACTACATAGTCTTTTAAATTTTGATTGTTGTATACACGGGCCAGTTGTACTTGAGTCGTATCGTTATCATCTCCACTCTTCCTGTTCTCAATAGAAGCACCATTTAATAGACCTGCAAAGGCAATGGCTTGGCTTGTATGTGGGAACTGCAATACCGCCCCAAATGCAAGATATGCTAGATATTTTCGGGCACACGATTTCACAACAAACTCCTTATGTTGAATTATTTGCTTGTTCTAAAGAATGGCTAATTTTTTATTGAACTTGAATTGTAAAGAAAAGGCAGAACCTTGATAACTGTCCTTTGGGCTAGTTATCAAGGTTTATAGAATTGAAGAGGATGCAGGTTTGACGATTACCAGCTAGCTTGAGCTTCACTTTCATATAAACGCCACACAAAGCCTGCGCCAATGCTGAAGGTAAGGTCTTTTTCAAACAAAGGGCTATCTTCGTTAGCAGCACCATTATGCACCTGCATAGACCCACCAATGAAACCTCTTATATTCTTACGAATAGGAAATGAAACGCTCGCCGATATTTCACTGCCTAAGTAACCGCCTGTTGCATCAAACTCATTGCGCTGGTCAGTCGCAAATTCAGAGTCTACCTGATAAAAATAGTCATGCAGTTTTTCACTGGCAAACATAAGCGACAAAGACAGGTTTAAACCCGTATCTTTAAACAAAACGCCACGCTGCTGATAGCTTAAAGTAGGCTCAAATACAAAACCACGCTGGTCTATTCGACCAAAATCAGTCGAAAAAACAGCCCTAGCTTGCAAGCGTGCATTCAATCTTGATTGGCCGCCATTGGCATGCTTTGTTTCACTCACTTTGTATATGAGTTGAGGCCCCACCTCAAACAAAAAATCGAGCTCGGGCATGCCTTCACGCGCAGTATTGTCATCGCTGTCAGCGCTAAACGCGCCTCCTAACGAGAGGTCTATTTCGTAGTCAGACTCTTCGACCACAACTGCACGCGCACCGCCGCCTCCACCCACTCTAAATACATCACCACGATACACTGCATAAGGCAAAACCAAAGCGATAAAATTACGCTCGCTCGACGACGGATAGTTTGCGGTATCTACCACACCACCGCCTACACCAAGCTCCCATAAAGGCTGCGCTTCATCGAGGCTTTCAAAGCCAGTTAGATCACGGTCGGGAGATTCAATATTACTATCGACAGTGCTTGGCGCTTCTGCTGCTAATGCAAAACTAGATGAGAATACAAATAAAACACAACTGAATACAGCAGTGAAATTGGGTGACAAGCGCATATGAAACCTACAATCGTTATAGTTGAATTACTTAATACTTGAGCTGGGCAGAAATTGACCACCTGAAATATTGCGCAGCTATAGTGAATAGACCAGCAAAGACCAATGGCAGTAGCGAAATTAAGAATAAGTATATTTAGTAGACTGCATTAACAAAAAGGACTCTGACCATTTGAACGATGAGCTTTTTGCGATCTTCAAGGACTCTGACCCCTTGATCAGATCAATGATCAAAAAAGCACGCGATAAGCGTGCTTTTCAAAATTGAAACAAGTAGAGCCTCAGTTTATAACGACTCAATTCCCATGTTATACAAAGTAAAACCATAGATATCTGCATATTGCTCAATAGTTTTACTGATAGGTGTACCTGCACCATGGCCAGCATCTGTTTCGATGCGGATTAGCGTTGGATTTTCACCCTGTTGGAACTCCTGAAGCATAGCTGCAAACTTAAATGAGTGCGCGGGTACTACGCGGTCATCATGGTCGGCTGTAGTTACCATTGTAGCGGGATATTCATTGCCCTCGCGTACGTTGTGTACGGGCGAATAGGCTTTAAGGTAACGGTACATTTCTTCGCTTTGTTCAGATGTGCCGTAGTCATATGCCCAACCCGCGCCTGCAGTAAAGGTGTGGTAGCGTAACATGTCGAGTACGCCTACTGCGGGCAATGCAACTGCCGCGAGTTTTGGACGCTGCGTCATCACTGCGCCCACTAATAAACCACCGTTCGACCCGCCGCTTAAGGCAAGGTAGTCGCTGCTGGTATATTTATTGTCTATGAGGTATTCGGCCGCTGCGATGAAGTCGTCGAACACGTTTTGCTTTTGCATTTGTGTACCGGCTTGATGCCACGCTTTACCGTACTCACCGCCACCACGAATGTTAGGCACCGCGTATACACCGCCAAGTTCTAACCATGCTGCAACACGCGAGCTAAAGCCGGGTGTTAAGCTGATATTAAAGCCGCCGTAACCATATAAAATAGTAGGGTTTTTGCCGTTAAGCTCAGTGCCTTTTGCATGAGTAATAATCATCGGCACTTTAGTGCCATCTTTTGAAGTGTAAAAAACTTGCTTAGACACATACTTGCTGCCGTCAAATTTTGCTTCTGGCTTGTTAAATAGCGTCGACTCGCCCGACTCAATATCAAACTTGTAGATTGAGGTTGGCGTAATGTAATTACTGAAGGTGTAGTAGGTACTATTGGTCTCTTTTTTGCCACCAAAGCTACCAGATGTGCCAATATCAGGAAGCTCAATAGTGCGCACTTTTTCACCTTCCAAAGTATATTGATGCACTTGCGAAATCGCATCCACCATGTACTCAGCAAAGATAAAACCGCCTGCAGTACTGGGTGAAAGCACGTTGTCTGTCTCTGGGATAACATCTGTCCAATTATCTACATTGGGTGCACTTGCATCAGCTACCACTACCTTTGTGTTAGGCGCATTGTAGTTAGTCACCATGTAAATTTTAGAACCCACTGAGGTAAGCGGATAGACATCACCAGCAATGTCTTCTTTAACAGTTACCCACTCTGCGTTTTCTTGACTTAGGTCTTTTAAGTAAGCTCTGTTCCCTGAAGTAGAGTTTGCAGCTGAAATAATTAAGTAACGGTCGTCTTCGGTAACTGCTGCACCAATGTAACGATGCTTTTGGTCGTCTGTATGGCCGAATATTTTTGCATCATCCGCTTGCGGCGTCCCCAACTTGTGATAATAGACTTTATGCTGGTCTGTTTTTTCACTCAGCTCAGAGCCTTCTGGCTTGTCGTAGCTAGAATAATAAATGCCTTCGTTTTTATACCAAGACAATCCACTAAATTTTACGTCAACCAAGGTATCGCCAATTTGCTCCTTAGTTTCAGCATTTATAATGTAAACCTCACGCCAATCACTGCCGCCGGTAGACGTTTGATAAGCGGCTAAAGAGCCATCGCCCGAAAACGATAAAGCCGCTAGAGATACAGTACCGTCGTCGCTAAAGTTATTGGGGTCGATAAAAACTTCTGGCTCGCCACCGTCTTTTTGACGATACACAACGCTTTGGTCTTGTAAGCCGTCATTTTTATAAAAATAGGTGTAGTCGCCTTCAATAAACGGCGCAGACACACGCTCGTAATTAAGCAAGTCACGCACTACGGTTGCGATTTTATCGCGGTAAGGGATATTTTCTAAATATGCTTGGGTGGTTTTATTTTGCGCTTTCACCCATGCTTCGGTTTCGGGGCTGCGGTCGTCTTCGAGCCAGCGGTATGGGTCGGCAACTTGTTCACCAAAATAGGTGTCAACAACATCGCCTTTTGCTGTAGTTGGGTAATTCACTTTTGTGGGTTCTGCCTCTGTATTGGCATACTCAGATGCCGCTTCGTCTTTAGGTTGGCAAGCAAATAAGCAACCTGCTACCGCAATAGCTAGTGCAACCTTGCCCGCTTGTGCTGCATGATTAGTTAGTTTCATTTTATTATTCCGTTTCAGTCGTTTAAATTATTGCTTTTATTATTTAGGTCTTAAAGGTAGTGTGTACTTACATACCTTTTATCAACCATGATTCTATAAAGACCATGTAACGCCGGCGAGTACTCGAGTACGGCTTTTAATTGCGTCGTAGCGCATAAACCAGCCAAACTTAGATTGCGGAATGTCGCCGCTAAATTCTGCCGAAAAACCACTGCCCGTGCCCAAAAAGTCTTCAGTGAGTTCGGCCCGCAGTCCAAAGTTTTTGCTCACGTAAGAGTAGTGAGCAAAATACTCGACAGGGTAGCGATTAAAGATAAACTCGCCTTCAAAACCTAGTACCGTTTTTACTCTACTTTCGTCTAAACGGGTCACTAATTCGGCGAATGCTGAGGTGCTCGACGACATTGCGTAACGCAGTTCTGTGCGCACAAAATTAGCCTCAGTCATCCGCTCTGCACTAAGCTCGTAACTCCATACATCATCAATTTGGGCGGAGTACTCTATTTCGATATAGTCTAGGTCGTTAGGCACATTAAGAGAACGCGATGGGTCAAGAGATGTGAGCTGCCCCACTACAACTTCAAGCCTGTCTTTACCTAGATTTCGAACGTGGCGTGCGCCCTTTATCCAGCCGTCCTTAGACAATCCTGATGACGATACCCGCCCTTTATAAGTCGGAATAACCCCTACTTCTGTTTTGCCATAGTCACCTTCATGACGTACAAAAAGACGTCGTAAATATACATAGTCAGCGCTACCATCATCGAGCGTATTGTGACTACTCCCAAATTCATCGCCGGTCACAGCAAAAGCATTGACGCTCCAAGTGTTGTCAAACTGCACCTGAGGGCGATAACGCATTCGGTATTGATAGCGAATATCTCGAGAGGAGCGATCGTCTGCTCTTAGTTGAAGGTCGAGTTTTTGATTAAACTCCTGAGCAGCTAACGGCACGCTATTAAGCGCACTTAGAAAAATAGATATTCCTAACATCCTGATGAGTTTCGTTTGAGTAGCTGAGTGCTTCAAAGCAAGCGTGCACAAATCAGCGCTATCAGCCCGATACAAAAAAGAAGCGTTATTGTTGAATAAGTTTGAAAATAATCGCGTTAAAAGTGTGTGCACGTAAAATTATTGCTCAGTTTAATTGAATGAATTAGCCAGAATATACGAAAAAATTTGAGGCTTTGCACTAAAAATCAACTGAACAAATACACAGTAAACGCCCCTGTAAAAAAGCGCTAGACTATAGGTATATCAATTATTTATAGGCTCATTTGCTTGAACGCAAGGTTAACACTCAGCACGACTCGGATTAGACAATCTTCAACTAACAGCCATCCTACACCCGACGAGCTATTGTTGGCCTTTGAGAGTGACAGGGGGCGAGTGCTCAATAGCGCTGCCGTGCGCAGGCTTCAGCAAAAAACTCAAGTGTTCCCGCTAGAAAAAAACTCGGCGGTACGTAGCCGGCTCACACACTCTCTTGAAGTCATGCAGGTAGGCCGTTTTATTGTTCAAAGCATTTGCGGTCTTGCCAAGAAACAAGATAAACAGCTAATACATGAGGACTTAATCAATAACGAACGGGCACTTGAGAGCTTAGTTGAAATGGCCTGTGTGTTGCACGACGTAGGCAACCCACCCTTTGGCCATTTTGGTGAGCACGCGATTAATATATGGTTTAGCAAACACCTGCGTAAGTTTTTTGAACATCAACACGCTAATCCGCTTATCTCTCATCCGCTCAATAATGCTGAACTCGCTTTACTCAAAGATGCTGAACACTTTGAAGGCAACGCACAAGCCATTAGGCTGGTGCACTCTTTAATGGATTTAAATCTTAGTTACCCTTTAATTGGCAGCATACTCAAATATACGCGCTGTGGCACTCAAGCAAAGCCTGATAGGTCCAACCCGTTTTCATATTTGCAGAAAAAGGTAGGCTATTACGCCAGTGAACAAGATATTGTCAGCCATATTCAAAAAGCGCTGTTAGTTAAGCCGCTGCATCGCTACACACCTGCTTATATAATGGAAGCCGCCGACGACATATCCTATTGTATGGCAGACCTAGAAGACGCTGTTGAAAAAGAAATTTTGAGTATTGAGCAGCTCACTGACGCACTTAAACAAGAGTTTACAAAACTAAGTGTAGAGTTCGGCATAGATGCCGAAAGCGCCGACAGCCAAAAGATGCAAGCTATTTGCGACAAGGCGACAAAAGCGTTTGAAGAAGAAAGCATCCGCAAAGAAAGCATGTTTTTTGTGAGCTTTCGAGTAGGCATTGTACACCCACTTGTCGAACATGCGAGTCAGCGATTCATAGACAATATTGACGCGCTGGCAAACGGCAGCTTTAATCATGCCTTGCTTGAGGACAAAAGCGCTGCACATGCTCTATCGCAATCCCTTAAAAACGTGGCCTATGAACATGCGTTTAGTCATAAAGAGGTGGAAACTCTCGAGCTTCAAGGCTATGAGATTATTACTTCTTTATTTAATCGTTTTGGCTGCTTACTCAAATTAACCAGCGATGAGTTTAAAGACATTTGCTTGGGCCAAGGCAAGCATTTTCCAATCGAAAGCAGACTCGTTAAGCGTATTGGCAAAAAATACATCGCGACTTATCTCAAAAGCCTTGAAGCGCTATATGACAAGACAAACCATAGCCTTGATGCACTAAAAATGAACGATAAGGGTAAGAAAATTCACCCAAACGTGAGTGAATATTATTTAAGGTGCAGACTGCTGCAAGACCACATTAGCGGCATGACTGATCAGTTTGCGCTAGACGAATATCAAACATTAGGTGCACACAAGTAAAAACACAAAACTGCGCTAGCTAAAGTGGATGCTTACGATATAATGCGCAGCTTATTAGGTTTTAGTAAATAAAGGCGAGCTCGCTATTTTGATTACCGTGATTAAAAACGCAAACGTTTTTGCTCCGCAGGCACTTGGCATAAACCACTTGGTTTGTGCAGGTGGCAAAATTGTGTTTATGGATAAAACCTTACCGGCTATGGAGCTTCCTCACGAGGTGATTGACGCAGACGGCTGCATGCTTACACCCGGGTTTATTGATGGGCACACCCACCTTACTGGCGGCGGTGGAGAAGCTGGGTTTGCTACGCGTGTTCCTCCCGTACCTTTGAGTAAATTTACACGAGCTGGCGTAACGACAGCTGTGGGACTGCTCGGCACTGACGACATTACCCGCAGTACCGAGTCGCTTATTGCGCAAGTTTACGCGCTGCGCGAAGAAGGTTTTTCGGCATATTGTTACACCGGTGGTTATCACGTACCACCCACTACTTTTACAGGCTCGGTACAAACTGACATTGTCTTTGTTGAGCCTATTATAGGTGTTGGCGAACTCGCTATAAGCGACCACCGTTCAAGCCAACCGACGCTTAATGAGTTACTAAAAATAGCTTCCCAAGCACATGTTGCTCGCCTAATGACGGGCAAAGCAGGCATGTTGCACTTGCACTTGGGAGATGGACAGCGAGGCTTAAGCCTGATACGAGAGGCCTTATCGCAAGCAGAAATACCGCCGCGCACATACAATCCAACGCATATAAATCGTCAAAAGTTTTTATTTGAAGAAGCCTGCGATTTAGCTAAACAAGGCTGCTGGGTTGACGTCACTGCTTTTGAAACAGGCGATGTAGGCTATGAGCCAGGCGAAGCGCTATTACGATATATGCAGCAAGATCTACCTCAAGACAAACTCACCATTAGCTCAGACGGCGGCGGCTGTCTACCCGATTTTCATGCTGACGGCAGTTTAGCCAAAATGGATTTTGCCGACTCGCAGTCGATGACCGATATATTTTACCAACTTGTAGATAACGGCGAAGACGTATCTCGCTTTTTACCGTTTTTTACCCAAAACGTCGCCCAATTGATGAATTTTCATCAAAAAGGCCATATAGCCATTGGCGCCGATGCCGACATACTCATATTCGACAAACAAAATCGAATTGAACATGTCATGGCCCTTGGTCATTTGCATGTAAAACATAAACAACAGCTTAAAAAAGGCACATTCGAGTAAATACTATGCCATCTCCTACTATTGAAGGCACCCAGCGCGGATACGTAATTCCGATTGGTGGTGCAGAAGAAAAAATTAATAATCCAGAAATTTTAGCCAAATTTGTGGAGCTTTGTGGCGGCACAGATGCGGTAATTACCGTAATTCCTACCGCCTCACAACTAGACGATACTGGCTCTCGCTATCAAAAGATATTTGAAGAAATAGGCGTGAAAAAAACCTATTCCCTGCCCATATCAGAGCGCGTAGATGCGCAAAAAGAAAGCTACGTAAAAACACTCGAAAAGAGCACCGGAATATTCATTACCGGTGGCAATCAGCTGCGCTTGTCGACGATTTTAGGCGGTACGCCTATTGCTAAAACCATTCGCCAGTTAAACGCGCAAGGCGTGCATTACGCAGGTACATCTGCTGGCGCAGCCATTGTGTCGCAGCATATGATTACCGGCGGCAACACCGGCATAGTGCCCACCGAAGACGGCGTAAACCTTGCCCCAGGCATGGGCCTTATCAATACAATTGTGCTCGACCAGCACTTTAACGAACGCAATCGTTTATCAAGGTTGCTTTCGGCTGTGTCGTACAACCCGTTTTTAATTGGTGTGGGGCTTGATGAAGACACTGCAGCCTTTATCAACCCTGACAATGAGTTCACCGTTGTAGGCAGCGGCGCCATTACGGTTGTAGACCCAAGCGACATTGAATATTCATCAATGGCCGAAGCTCGTACCGGCGATGCGTTGACTTTACTTAACCTAAAAGTGCATATTTTAGCAGCGGGCGCGCGCTATAATATAGGTGATAGAAAAGCCTCAGTGAGCTAATTTTATTTAATAAAGCAGTTGACCTGATATTCAACTGCTGTTCTTTTATCAGCTATTGCTAGCCTAACTTTTCAAGCGCAAGACCTTAAGTGTCAAAAGCAAAGGTATTACCTATATTTTCTGAGAACATGTGAAGTAGCTCACTAAATTCAGAACTTCGATTAAAGCCTCGGTCGCTAGAACTGTTAAAGGTAAAAGCAAAAACACCAACCTTGCATGCCTTACTTATTGTTTTGTGTTTCATGAAAAT
>CAZXTD010000031.1:0-32394 GCA_964643575.1 uncultured Glaciecola sp.
CTGTTGTGCTGCCTGCATGAGAGTAATCAGCCTCTCGAATAGCGGCGTCCAAAGACAACTCATGGGCAAAATCCATGTTAGCTAAAACAGGAATAAAAATTTCTGCAAAGACTTCGTCTACATCAAATTCGCCGCCTTGGTCAGGAGACGCAGCTTGTTGTGTAAAACCCGACTGAGCGATGCGGTCAAACTTGCTAAATGAGGTCTCTTGTCGCGTCTCATATCCACCTGCAAAGCCCACCGGCCCGCCGGGTAGTTCAAAAAAAGCGCTTGAATCGAAGTTAAAAGACACACCGTATACCTCTTGAGTAAGCTCTTGAGTAGAAAGGCTTTCATTAAAAATATAAGCAAGTGCTTCAGGCGTATTTAAGTTCCCAAAAGGATTAAATGGCGTACAAACAATGCCTGTTCTAGCGACTGTTTCGGGGCTTTCATAATCATCACTTTGAGCGCTTGGTACATCTTGGCGGCATGCTGCTTGGCCTGTTGCAGGGTCAATAACAGAGTCTACTGCCGCCGATAAATTACCTAAGATAAGCGCGTTTCGTTGCCCAATGGTGTTATTGGTTTCTCCGTAAATATAATAGGCCTCCCAATCTACCTCAGCGCTGCCTAATTCAAAATAGCCCGACAAGTCGCTTGTGACTCGCAGTGTGGTTCTGCGATTATCCGCATCGCGGCCCCTGCCTTGCGCGTCTGCCATAAATCGATTAACGCCTATGCTAGTAATACCGTCTGATAAAAATTGAGTGCGCAGGGCTTCATCCAAAAAGGGGTTATCTGCTACATTCACGGGAATGCCGCCACCACCGGTAAATCTAAATGCGGGTTGAAAACTCTGGTCAATATTGGCAAGTACATACTTAACCGTTGAAGCGAAGGTAATCTGTTCGCTCAGGTCATAATTGAGGGTTGCCATGGTGACTAAACGGTTTTGTTCGGGCAATGCGTCTACATAGTTATCGCCAAAAAAGCAGGTTTCACAACCATCAGGAAAATTGCCAAAAGCAAAGCTATTGGTAAATTGCCTTGTGGTTTGAGTGACCGGCGTACCATCATCCAAAAAGCCAAAAGCGGGGCCACCGTTTATCAACACGCCGTTACGGTGTATCCATTCTGAGCCTACGTTTGGCACAAATAATAAATCTGGAATTCCGTCTTCTTCGCCTTGGCTTTCAGGGTTCTGTACCGTTCCGTAAAAGCCTGACTGCTGCAGGGAGGTCGTTGGCGTGCGTCCTGTTCTGTCGAGTGAAACAGAAAAGGTGGCGTTGCCATTATCATCTGCAAAATTGCCACCGGCTAATATGCTTAGGCTATGGTTTTTGCCGAAGCTGCCTTGTGTTGATGTTTGTCCTCGAGTATTCAGTTCGAACCCTTCGAAGTCGTTTTTAAGAATAATATTAACGACTCCCGATACCGCATCTGAGCCATAAATTGCAGAGGCACCACCTGTTATGATATCGATAGATTGCACAAGGCCCGCAGGTATCGTATTTAGGTCGACCACTGTTGAACCAGCATTTGAGGCAACATGTCGTTTACCATTCACCAAGGTTAGTGTGCGCGTGGTACCTAGTCGCCGTAAGTCAGCTAAACTTAAGCCTGCTAAGCCATTGCTATTTGCATTGCCTGATGTAGTTGATGTACCACCAACGGCGGGCAGTTCAGATAACACCATGCCTAAATCAAAGGTGCCCGACTGTTCAATATCTTCTGATGTAACTGTGGTGACAGGTGTTGCTTGTGTTAAGTTCGGTTTTTTTATTCTTGAACCGGTGACCGATATTTTTTCAACCTCGTTGGTTTGTGATTCTTGTGCTATAACCGGAATTGATGAAAGCGCGAAAGCCGAGCCAAAAAAAGCAAGGCCAATAGATGATGTTAGTTTCCTAATTCTCAAAATGAATTCTCCCAAAGTGTCTTTGCAAGAATAAAGTAGGCTTAATAAGGATTTAGCACACTAGGCTTGTGACCAAAGGAGTGCTCGGCGTTGCTAACGCAGTGATTTTTGATTTTTGTGTTGTTAAAACACCATTAATGAAGGCCTGCAGACTCAGTTTTAATTAATTTTTTTGTTTGTCGGCTTTGCCCAAGTCCTTGTCGCCCGTGGCTGCGAGATATACCAAAAAACAACTAATTCCGCTAAAAACAACACTTAAGAAATCAATATCAGCGCCCAGACCATCAAAATAAATTGACGTTATCAACATAGCTAAAATCACCAGCCCCGGTAACGAGACGATAAGTAACATTATTCTAACCGCAATCGACATATCGTCGCTCCTTTATTTGTGAGTTGCTCGCATCAATGTGAAACTTTGCGATGTAAGGCTCTTATCGTCAGTTTTGTAAGATAAATGAGCATTGAGTTTAAGTCACAGTGAAATTAGGCACACAAGCAACAAGGTTTTACTGTTTGCGTATTGCGTTTAGGG
Organism: uncultured Glaciecola sp.; assembly: GCA_964643575.1. GTDB lineage: Bacteria > Pseudomonadota > Gammaproteobacteria > Enterobacterales > Alteromonadaceae > Glaciecola. Next base: position 2,436 of record CAZXTD010000031.1, read on the forward strand.
CTATATGCGGCGCTGTCAGGTTTTTTAACAACTCGATAACATAAACACAGATGTGGAAATTTAAACATCTGATTTTTATTGACTTTTTCAAAGTGGAATAGTAAATGCAGAAGAGCAAGTTCTCATAGAGAAAGTCAGATATTTGAGCCTCAAGGTAGACTTGGCAAGGAAAGTGGCAATAAGGTTAGAATTTACATTTTTCCCTTACACCTAAAACCACTAAGTATCGTGATATGCAGTAGATACAAGCAGTAGAACTGTCTAAAAGTACCAAGAGTTGACCATAAACGGAGCATTAGGTGTCAATCTTTTTTACATTCAAATTTTTTTTGTACAGTAATATCCATACTATTACGGGTTGTACATACAAGGGCGTATTCAAACGCACGTGTACTATCGTACAATTTTTGAAAAATGCAGAAAAACAGCTAAAACCCGCTAAACCTCAAATCGTAAAAGTTATTCAAAGTGCAGAGCACATACTAAGTTGTTCTGCTTCAGCTAGTCTCAAATACTTATCTGTTCCCAAAACACTAACTGCAGCCACGCTAACGTTAGCACCTTGGTATTTAATTTTACAAAATCGCAATGCCCTCATCGCCCGTCGTTTCACTTATTAAGGAAAATGCATCATGTTCACACCAATCTCTAACGAAATTTTAGTCAACTCAACTATTGGTGGCCAAACTTCAAACAGCCATACTACATTTTTTGCTGACGGCAGCTATATAACAGTATGGCAGGCACCATTTGAACCGAATGGTTTTCAAGGCATCTACGCTCAGCGATTTTCTGCAAACGGCACACCTGTTGGGCACCAAATAAAAGTAGATAATGACCAAGCAAGTTCTAGCGATATTAACCCGCAAGTCTTGGCTTTAGATGACGGTAGCTATGTTGTTGTATGGGAAGGCAGCGGTGCAGGCGACAACAGCGGCATTTTTGCCCGAAAATTTGATGCAAACGACCAAGCTATTGGCGATGAAATTTTGGTCAACACCACGACTAACAGCAATCAACGTAATCCTACGCTTGCGCTCTTAAGCAACGGCGAAATAGGCGTCGCCTGGACAACAAACGCAGCACCTGAGGGCTTCGCCATTGTCATGCAACGCTTTGACGTATTATTAAATACACTAGGCAACGAAACGACTGTCGTTGATCTCGATACACAAAGCGGTGTTACTCCCAGAATAGAAGTACAAAATAACGGTTTTATGATAGTGGCGCATGATATTAATAGTGCCAACGCAAATGGCGCTTTCGCTCAACGCTTTAATAACGACTTAACTCAAAATGGTGCTCAAATTGATGTGGCCGTTCAGGCAACTGGCAGCCAACGTATTCCCGAAATCGACTTTTTTGATGATGGTAGCTATGTCATCACCTGGCAGGAAGATAACAGTTTAGACGGTTCTAACAGCGGCATATACGCCCAGTTATTTGATGCAAACGACAACGCTACATCGGGTGCTTTTTTAGTTAATACGAGCACTGTTATCAACCAATCTAACCCTGACGTTAGCGTGTTACAAGATGGTACATTCGTTATCGCTTGGAATGGCTATTTTACGCCGAACGGTGAAAATACCTATGGTATCGTTTATCAACAATTTTCAAGTGACGGCACTGCGCTTGGCCTTGAAACGTTAGCCACTAGTCCAGACAACAGCAACTCCAGTCAAAGTAACCCGCAAATTGAAGCGCTCGATAATAACGGCTTTGTTTTAACCTGGACATCAACACGCTTTTTAGACGATGGGGTACGTGTAAACGGTATTGTTCAGCGGGTATTTGCAGACGAGAATGCTGCCGCAGTCAACCAAGCACCACAAATTGTTGGCTTTACTAACCAAGTGAGCTTTCAAGAAAATGACCTTAATGCTGCTCCCCAAATTATCGACCTAGCGGTCGCAATTGTTGACCAAGATACGGCAAATTATGAAGGTGGTAGCTTTAGCGCAAGCTTCATTGAAAATGGCGGCAACGAAGACAATCTATCAATACGCAATATAGGAAGTGGTAGTAACGAAATTGGCGTGCAAGGTAACCAAATAAGCTACGAAGGCATTGCAATAGGTACAATCGTATCAAATGGCGAAGATGGCAGCGATTTAGAGATTGATTTACTCGCTGGCGCAACGATTGATGCCATGGAGGCTTTACTCGAAAACCTGCAATATCAAAACACCTCGCAAAGCCCAACGCTTGAACGTACCTTGTCAATTCGTTTGCAAGATGCTGATGGAAATAGCAACACAAACACAATTACTCAAATTGAAGTGATTCCTGATAACGATTCAGTGCCCGCTAGCGGCGAATCAACCGTCGTGAATACCTTCACAAACAGTTTTCAGCAAAACCCAGATATCGCCTCATTTGACGATGGAAGCTATGTTGTGGTGTGGCAAAGTTACAATCAAAACGACGTAAATAACTATGGTATACATGCTCAGCGCTACTCAAACGATGGCACTCCCGTTGGCGTTGAAATGCAAATTAACCAGTCTGATAATTTACCTATTGATGGCGCACAAACGCAACCAACTGTAGCGACCTTCAGCGACGGCTCATTTATGATTGCGTGGCAAGGCCCTGGGGAATTTGGTGACCATGCGTCTGGCATTTATGGCCGAATTTTTAATGCCGATGGCACGCCCGCTGGTGATGATTTTAGACTAAACGAAAACCCGGTTGGTAGCCTTGGTGAGGTTGATTTGGTGCGTTTGTCTGATGGCAATATTGCAGCAACTTGGAATGGCTCTTCTATAGACAGCAACTCCACAGGCATTGCCTCAAGAGTGTTTGATTCGACAGGTACGGCACTGACAGGTGATATTGTTGTTAACTCAACCGCCGTGAATGTTCAGCGTTTTCCTTCAATTGACGCTTATGACGGTGGCTATGTAATAGCTTGGTCGTCTTTTCAGCAAACAGGCGGAGCGTCAGGCGACATAGTGGCCCGCCAAATAAATAATGATGGCACATTCGCAAGTGACGAAATAGACATTACGCTTGGCCAAGCAGGCACACAAGACAGCCCCCAGGTAGTCGCATACGACGACGGTAGTTTTGTATTGGTGTGGACAGACACAAGTGCACAAGATAGCAGCAGAGATGGCGTTTTTGCGCGCCGCTTTGATGCTAACGGCAATGCCCTTACCGAACAAATCCAAGTAAACGAATTCGCGGTAAATGACCAAAATCAAGCACAAGCCGTGTTGTTAGACAACGGCAATATTGCTGTTACGTGGAGTAACTTTGGCCAAAACTTTATTATGCGCCGCGAATTCACAAGCGACCTACGCGCTATCGACAGCGAGCTGCAAGTTGAAAGTAGTTCAAGTTTTAATGTTGCGGCTCCAAATATCGCAAACATAGGAAACAACGAATATGTTGTTGTTTTCCAAGCCACCGGAAGTGGGCTTAATAGCACCGATGTTTTACTGAACCGATTTGGTAGTTTTAATGAACAGCAAAATCCCATTATAGGTGGTTTTAACGACGAATATACATTCACAGAAGCTGAAGTAAATGCTGGATTCGTTCAAATCGACTTAGGTGTATCGTTAGTCGATACCGATTCGGCTAATTTTGAAAACGCTGAATTATTCGTTAATTACAATGCAGGCGGCAATCAAGATGACCAGCTGCAAATAACCAGCCAGGGCAATGGTGCCGGTCAGGTAAACGTAAGCGGCACTGATGTGTTTTTTGAAGGCACGCAAATTGGAAGCATCAGCCAAAACGGTTTGAACGGTCAAGCTTTAGTTGTGCAATTTAACGCACAAGCGAGTGCTCAAGCGGTTGAGTCGGTGCTAGAGAGTCTTGCATATGCCAATACATCAAATAGCCCAGAACAAAGCAGAAATGTGTCAGTTAGACTGACCGATGGTGACGGCGGCGCAAGTCAAAACTTGCAATTTAACATCAATCTTGAGCTAGAAAACGATTCTACTCCGCTTACTTTAGCGTCTGCTCAGGTCAATACATTTTTTGAAGACCAGCAATATAATGCCAGAGGACAAGCGTTTGACGACGGCAGTTATATTATAGTTTGGCAAAGCGAAAGCCAAAATAACTTAAACAATATATCGAGCATCCATGGGCAAAAGTTTAATGCACAAGGCCAAGCCATAGGTAACGAATTCAGCATAAGTGCTTATGAAGCTAGCAGCGCCAACATCAGTGATATCGAGCCTAACGTTGTCACGTTTTCGGACGGCACATTCATAGTTGCATGGACCGGTGACGGAAACGACGACTCCACCGATATTGTTGCCCAACGTTTTAACGCCGATGGCACAATGAATGGAGGCGAATTTCAGCTCAATCAAACTAACAGCTCTCAAGCAGATATCCAACTGGCGCGGTTAAGCGATGGAAATTTTATTGCTTCATGGAACAGCAACAATGTTGATGGCTCGTCGTTAGGTGTAGTAGGTAGAATCTATCAAGCAGACGGCACCGCACTTACCGATGAGTTTACAGTAAATACCAGCACATCGAGCGTACAATACAGACCAGATGTAACTGCTTACGACGGCGGATTCACCATTGCATGGGAATCATTGGGGCAAACAGGTTTTTCGAACTACCAAACCGTGTTGCAACGATTTAATAATGATGGTTCAACTGTAGGAAACGAAGTACAAATTTCAAATGACAACAATTTGGGCGCTCAACAAAATGTTGCCATTGCTAGCCAAGCTGACGGCAGTTTAATTGCGGTATGGCAAAGTAGTTCAGCAATTACCGATGGAAGTGGATCTGCCATTGTCGCCCAGCGCTATGACGCAGCAGGCAATACAATTGGTGACATTTTTGTTGTTAATGAGTTAGCCAGTGGAAACCAGACTTTTCCCGATATCGCATTTTTACCAACCGGTAATTTTGTTGTCACTTGGGATGACGGCGGTCAGATTGAAAGACGCGAATTTGACAACAACGCGCTACCGATTGATGGTGACCAGTTAGTCAATGTCGGCGAAGAATCTTCAACGCAAACTACGCCAAGCCTTATCATGCTAGAAAACGGCAGTTATGCCATTGTGTTTAGGTCAAGCGCTTCAACCGACGGCGACACTTGGGGCACATTCCAATCTTTATACGGTGCACCGGCAACTTCAGATAACCCATTACTGGCTGGCCTAGAAGAAAACGTTGTTTTTGCAGAAGCTGATGTCAACAATGCACCGCAGTTAATCGACATAGCAGTAGCAATATCAGATACCGATTCTAGCAACTTTGAAGGCGGTCGACTAAGCGCGGGTTATATTCAAAATGGCAGTGAAGATGACCAGTTAAGCGTTAATGATCAAGGCACCGGAAACGGTCAAATTGGTGTAAACGGCAGCCAAATAAGCTATTCAGGCATCGTCATAGGTAACATAGAACAAGACGGCCAAAATGGCAGTTCACTTGTTATCAGTTTCACCGCTGATGCCACCCAAGAAGCGGTTGAAGCCTTAGTCCAAAACTTAAGCTACGCAAATAATTCACAGGCTCCACGTGAAGAACGCATATTAGCAATTAATATCGAAGATGGTGACGGCGGCTCAACCGGTAATCAAGCCGTCACGATACAAATTACGTCTGAATTAGACAGTAGCCCTTCAGTGTTTGGGCCTGAGCAAGTCAACACATATACCGCCAGTACCCAAAACAGTGCTGCTGTTGATAGTTTTGCCGATGGCAGTTACGTTATTACTTGGGCTTCTGTTTCGCAAGACGACTCTGGTATGGCAGTGTTAATGCAGCGCTATGATGCTAACGGCGTTGCTATAGGCCGCGAAACGTTTGTAGCGCAAACCACCGACAACGATCAAAATGATCCTAAAGTCACTGTACTAAATGACGGCACCTACATTGTAGCGTGGGAAGGTTTTGGCGTGACCGACAGTGGCGGTGTATTTGCTCGACGATTTGATGCTAATGGCAATGCAATTAGCGACGAGTTTACTTTACGCGACACCAACAACTCCTCAGAACAACTAGTCAGTATTAGTGCGCTGAGCGATGGTAACTTTGTAGCCACATGGTCTGCGAGTTCTTTTGGCGGCAATAGTTGGGAAATTGTAGGTCGTGTCTTTAATCCTGACGGTACCGCTATTGCCGACTCCTTCTCGGTTAACACGACTACTTCAGGTTTTCAGTATCGCCCCGAGGTCACAAGTCACGACACGGGCTTTATTGTGTCTTGGTACTCAAATGGTCAGACAAATGGTAACAACAACGACATCGTTGCACGTCAGTTTAACAATGACGGTAGCGCAGCCTCCGGCGAAATTAATGTCTTTTTAGGCGAGGGTTCACAAACCTTGTCGTCGGTGGCTGCTTATGCAGACGGCCGCTTTGTTGTGGTCTATGCCGCTACAGATGGCAACAATGAAGGCGTTTACGCACAGCGTTATGATGCTAGTGGTTTGGCCTTAGGTGACCGTATTTTAGTCAACGAATCTGTTATTAGCACGCAAACCGACCCGTCGGTAACCATACTTGCCAACGGTAATTTTGTTGTTTCATATAATGGTCAAGGCATTGGTGGCGATAGCAACGACGCTTACGTTAGAGAGTTCGATTCAGACGGCATTCCTCTTGATGGCGAAATTCTCGTTAGCACAACGTCCGCTTCAACCACCTCCGAGGTCGTGCTTAGTCAGCTTGGCAATACTAATAACTACGTTGTAGTGTACAACGAATCCAATATCGAAAACTCGGGCAGTGGCGTCGGTGTTTTCCAGAACATCTTTGGTAACCCGGCCGACTTTTCACGAAGCGGTCAAATTATTCTTGATGATGTGGCTACGGTTCGTACTTTGCTCAATACACAATCGTCAACACCAGTGCGCATTGACGCAGACATTGACCTGAGCACTTCTGGTACCGTCGATTTTGATGGCGGTATGGTTGAAGCGTATTATCTTACGCCCAGCGATTTTGACGATACCTTTGGCATCGAATCTAGCGGCACTGGCGCGGGCCAAATAGAAGTCAATGGCAGCGATGTGCTGTTTAATGGCATACAAATTGGCAGCATCGATACAACGGAAAATGGTAGTGCGGGCACGGCACTTAGCATTGCGCTCAATAGCAACGCAACAACCGAAGGCGTACAAACTCTTATTGAGCATATTACCTATTCGTCACAAAACAATGTGCTAAACAACGAAACCATTGCTCTTAGAGTTACCGATGGCAATGGCGTTACCACCAACCGCGCAGTCAACATTAACATAGCCTCAAGTGTACCCGCGCCTTTCTTTTTAATTGAAGATGTGGACCGAGAGGTCAACTTTGATCAATCCGATGTCGTCGGGCAACTTTCACCTCTAGATACTAATATCAATTTTGAATATAACGGCACCAACTCATTAGAAGGCGGGCGCCTTACACTCACCTATATCTCAGGTTCAGCTACATTTAACGACACGCTTGGTGTCACCAGCAGCGGCACCGGAAATAATCAAATTAGCGTTAATGGCGACCAAATCTTATATGAAGGCACAGCGTTTGCGACCATCGACTCTGCACTCAATGGTGAACAAGGAAACAACCTCAGTATCAACTTTAATGCAGGAACAACCGAAGAAGCTGTAGAAGCCCTTATCGAAGCAGTTAGCTATGGCACCAACTTTGGTTTATTCAACGACCGCTCTTTACGTTTATATGTAATTGATAGCGCCAATGTCTTTAGCACTAATATTGACTATCGCGTGTCTATAACACCTGAGGCAAATAGCGCTCAACTGATTGAAGCGCCAACGCTTGTCAATCAATACACTCCCGCATCGCAAACTTTACCGGCTGCAGATGGCTTAGCAAACGGCGGCTATGTTGTGGCTTGGGAATCTCAAGACCAAGACGGCGACGGCAATGGCATATTCGCTCAAATTTTTAATGAGCAAGGTCAAGCCACTGGTAATCAATTTATAGTCAATACAGAGAATTTTTCTACTCAAAATCAACCCTCAGTTGTAGGCCTGTCCGATGGAACGTTTGTTGTGTCGTGGACGAGTAGAATCGATGAAAGCAATAGCGACATAAATATTTATGCCCAGCGCTTTAGCGCAACGGGTGAGATGCTTGGCGGCCAATTCATTCTCAACGAACGCATGTCGAGCACCCAGTTTGAGTCAAAACTAGAAGCATTGCCTGGAGGCGGATTTGTTGCAGTATATACCACTAATGACTCGTCGTTAGGCGACAATAGCGGCTCTGGTATCGCAATGCGCTATTTTGACAACAACGGCGTTGCTACTACCGCAGAGATACGCGTAAACGAAAATATAGCTGGTAGTCAAACAGATCCAAGCGTTGCCGTTACAGACTCCGCTGTAATGGTGTCGTGGAAAACAGCCACTGGCGACGACATTCAAGCCCGTATATTTAACCCTGTAGATGGCACTGAGCTTGTTAGCGAGTTCAAAGTTAACACCACTGAAAGTGGGGATATTTGGGAAGAGCCCACACTTACCGCACTAGACGACGGCAGCTTTTTAGTCGTATGGGGCCAAGGCATTACTGATTTTGGTGGCAATTTTTGGGGCTTTCGAGGACAAAAAGTTGGCAGTGATGGCGCCCTCATTGGTAGCGAATTTGTCATTAACTCGGAAGAAACCACATGGACCTCAAGCGATGGTGCAGAGGTTGTTACGCTCAACAATGGCAATGTAGTAGTATCTTGGGGCGCAGGTGCGGGTGTTTATACGCAAGAAATTGATGTTACTCCTGATACTCCCGTTTTAGCAGGCTCACCTGTATTAGCCGGCAATGGTCCAAGTACCGACCATCAGCAAGCACTTGTTGAGGTGGGTGCAAATAGTGCAGCATTAATCTGGTCAGGTTTTAATACAGCGACTCCGACTAACAGCACCTACGAAATTGTACAGCAACTAATAGGCGACCCTGCTGATTTCACATTTCAAGCAAACCCAAGCATCGAAAACTTACCCGAACAAATCACTATTATGGAAAGCCGCGCAGAACAATTATTGTTTAGTGCGATTGATATACTAGACACTGACTCTGCTAACTTCGAGGGTGGCTCGCTTTTCTTAGACGCAATTGCAGGCTATCTAGATAACCAAAATACAGACGAGGCCTTTGCGGCTGACAACTGGGGAATTCAAAGCACCGGCACAGGCCAAGGCCAAATAAGTGTGAGTGGCAACCAAGTGTTGTTTGAGGGCATTTTAATAGGAACGATTAGTAGCGACGGAGTAGCCGGCAATGGCTTACAAGTCGATTTTACTGCTAATGCGACGCCTGCAGCAGTCACTGCGCTTGTGCAAAGCATAACTTTTGCAAGTTCATCAACCTCCCCTTTAACAACTCGCGAAATAGCTTTACGCATAAGCGATGGTGATGGCGGAGCCAATATTGGGCAAAGCTTTACGCTCAATGTTACTCCCGTGATTGACGGTTTTGCTCCGCAAACAGACATCTTCCAAGTTAACAGCTATGAGGTGGGTGGACAAGGCTCTCCTGCCATGGCTGAACTCAGCGACGGTAGCTATATCGTTGCTTGGACTTCAGATACAAGTCAAGATGGCGATGGTGCTGGTATTTTTGCTCAGCGCTACGGCGCGAATGGCGCTCCTATTGGCAACGAAATAAATATCAATAGTACAACAATGTCCAACCAGACCATTGCTCAAGTTGTCGCTAACAATGATGGCTTTTTGGTGGTTTGGCAATCTACTGGTAGCGTTGATGGAAGCGGCACAGGCATTATTGCGCAGCGTTTTGACAACCTAGGTGAGCCCGTTGGAGATGAATTTATAGTCAACCAAACAACCAGCTCTACTCAAGCCGATCCTGCAGCTGTAGAACTTGCTAATGGTGGCTTTGCTGTTGTGTGGGAAGGCAACGGCAATCAAGTAAATAACAACGACAGTGGCGGCATATTCTTGCGCCTTTATGACACTGATGGCGTGTCAGTATCTTCCGAAATTTTGGTGAGTACAACAAACACTGCGTTTAACCAAACCGACCCAAGCGTTGCCCAGCTATCGGACGGAAAACTCGCCGTTGCTTACACTGAAAATGGCAACACTGTTAATGTTCAGTTGCTAAATGCTGACGGCACGGCAGCGGATGCTAGCTTTACTGTACCAGGCACAACAAGTAGCGAAACTGCACCGAGTATAACCGCGCTAAATGGTGGCGGTTTTGTAGTGACTTATACCAATGGTAATGATGGGTCTAGCTCGGGTATTTTAGCGCAAATATATGATAATGATGGCGCACTGGTAGGGGATCAGTTTAGAGTAAACGAAGGCACTAGCTCTAGCCAATACGAGCCACAGGTCTCTGCATTAGCCACTGGTGGTTTTGTGATTACCTTCAGCGACACCGGTGCAGGTAACAGAATCTTCAGTCAAGAATACTCAGCAACAGGGGAGTTACTTGACGGTAACTTCCAAGTCAACGAAGTATTCTCGACGTCATTTCAGCCGGCTGTACTAGGCTTAAGCGCAGGCGGATATGCGGTATCTTGGTCACAATTTAGCAACGAAACAGAAGTATCGAATACCTATGGTGTATTTTCGCGTTTATTTGGCGCGGACGGGCAGTTCACTGCCGACATTGGTGGTTTAGAACTTGCTGGCCTTGAAGAGCAAATCACGGTGCAAGAGTCAGACACACCTAGTAATCTTTTTGCTAGTGTCGATTTGTTTGACGCAGACTCAAATAGTTTTGACGGCGGCAGTTTAACCCTCAGCGTAATTGAAGGTTACGGTTCGTCTGCACAGTTTATCGATTCTGAAACACAAGACAATTTCAGCATTGAAAATCAAGGCACTGGCTCAGGTCAAATAAGCCTCAACGGCAATACGGTGAGCTATCAAGGCCTTGCCATCGGAACGGTCATTAAAACAGGCGAAAGCGGTCAAGAATTGCAAATCGACTTTAATGCGGCTGCGAGCCAAGATGCTATTAGTGCGCTCATTCAGGCGATTACTTATGTTAACTCCTCACAAGGGCCAGCGGACGAGCGCACAATTTCATTACGGCTCAGTGATGGCGCTGGCGCAACTACTGCCAACAATGCGATTACACTTAACGTAACGCCTGAAATTGACGGCGCTAGTCCACAAGGCGATAGCATTCAGGTCAATGCGTTTACTGATGGCGCACAAGTCCTGCCTCAAGTTGCCGAGCTAGAAGACGGCAGCTTTGTTGTCGTCTGGCAATCAATCGACCAAGATGGATGGTCAAACGGTATTGTTGCTCAGCGCTTTGACGCAACTGGCTCGCCTATCGGCAATGAATTTGTGGTAAACCAGTACACCCCAACAGCACAAGAAATGCCCAACGTGGCGGCAATAAACGGTGGTTTTGTCGTGACTTGGGACGGTCGCGGTGAAAACGATTCGTCGGGAGTATTTGCAAGAAGCTTCGACTTAAACGGAGTAGCAACATCAAACGACTTTAGACTGTCGGATACTATTAACGGGCGTCAAGAAAACACCGACGTAACAGCATTAAGCTCTGGCGGTTTTGCTGCCGTATTCGCAGGCAGCGGTGCTGGCGATTCAAGCGGCGTATTTTTACGGATTTTTGATGAAAACAACAACCCCGTAAGCGCCGAACTTTTAGTTAACACCGAGGTTAGCCCAACAAACCAGTGGCCTTCTGTCACGCAATTGGCTAATGGCAATATTGTTGTGTCGTGGGAAGAAAGCAGCAATATTAAAGCGCAAATTTTTAGCCCCGACGGCACACGCCTTAGCGTCTCTGATTTCGTTGTTGCGGACTCAATCGACACCGAAACAGACTCTTCGGTAGCTGCATTAACCGGCGGTGGTTTTGTAGTGACATATACCGACTTTGACGATGGTAGTAATTACGGCGTATTTGCCCAGCGCTTTGATGACAGCGGCGCTGCTGTGGGTGACCTATTTAGGGTAAATGAAACAACCAGCAGTTTTCAGTATAGATCTGAAGTTACTGGCACTGAAGACGGCGGTTTTGCAGTCACATTTTACGACGCGGCAACTCGACAAGTGTTCGTTCAGCAATACGACGCAAATGGCGCGATTGTCGACAGTACAATTGCTGTTGACAGCAGTGCTACCAACAATGAATTTGACTCAAGCATTACATCATTGTCTGCAGGCGGATTTGTTGTTGCTTATAACAACTCAAATGCAGAGTCAGATGGCAACAATAGTAATGGCATATTTATGCGTCTGTTTGGTGCCGATGGCCAATTTGATACCAGTGCTGCTCCTTTGCTCGAAATAGCTCAAAATACAATTGAATTTAGCGAAACAAGCCTTAACTTTGCTCCGCAGACATTAATTGTGGGTGCAGGGGTTGCCGATGCTGACTCTAGCGATTTTGATGGCGGCAGGCTTGAAGTGAGCCGCACGTCATCTTACGGTCAAGGTGACCAGTTAGGTCGACAAGGTTTCTTCCCTCAAGACAATTTGGGAATAGCAAACCAAGGTGTAGGCGCAGGAGAAATTGGGGTTGCAGGCAGTAACGTATTGTACTCTGGTGTTGTTATTGGTGTTATCGAGTCTTCAGGCGCTAATGACACACCTTTAGTTGTTGCATTTAATGCCGACGCCAATGCTCAAGCAATTGAGTCATTAATAGAAGCGATTACTTATCGAAATATTTCAGACGCACCCGAGGCCTCGCGCAGTTATAGTCTGCGACTCACCGACGGTGATGGCGGTGCAAGCCTTGCCCAGCAAATCGACGTAAATATTAGGCAAAACCTTGACGGCAACTTACCGACCTTACAGCCCGAAAGAATCGTTAACAGTGAACCTGCTGGCGACCAGCAGTTTTCACAATCAAGCGCAATTTATGACGAGACTACCGGCGACCTTGCGGGCTATGTTGTGGTTTGGGAAAACATAACAACCAACGAAGTAAATTTACAAATATATGATGCTGACAATAATCCTGTCGGCACAGAAACACTGCTTAGTTCAACGACGAGTAACGATCAAGAGCGACCCACTGTTCAAGCCCTAAATAACGGTACCTTTGTCGTTAGTTGGTATGCCAATAACGAAGACGGCAGCGCTGACGGAGTTGTTGCCCGTATTTTCAACAATGACGGTACGCTTGATGCTTCAGCACCGCACGGTGGTGTCCAGTTTATTGTGAACGAATTCACTTCAAACAATCAACGTTACCCAGACATCGCAGTATTGAGCAACGGTGAGTTTGCTGTCGTTTGGGAGTCGAGTGATTCAAGCAATGGTGACAACAATGGTTTTGGCATTAGTATGCAAAGGTTCACCGAAGACGGCCAAGCAATTGGCTCCGAAACCGTAATTAACACAACTATCCTTGGTAGTCAGGCATTGCCTGAGGTTTCTGCGTTATCTAGCTCTACTGCACTTCCTGACGGCGGATACATCGTAACTTGGCAAAGTCCCGACGCTAATAGCACAGGAATTTACGCTCAAGTTGTTGATGCAGAAGGTGTGCCCGTAGGCACAGAATTCCCGGTTAATTCAACAACTCAAGGCACTCAAGACCAAGTTGCTGTGGCAGGACTTAACAATGGTGATTTTGTCATTACCTGGGAAGACAATGGCGCTGACTTAGGTAGCCTTGGGGTATACGCACAGCGATTTACCTTTGACACAAACGGCACCCCTGTTGCAATTGGCCCCGAGTTTAGAGTGAACTCTGAATATGTTGGCAACCAATATGACCCAGAAATAGCCGCGTTGTCTACAGGCGGGTTTGCCATCTCTTACACGGGTAACGATAGCGCTAGTTTAGGTGTTTTCGTTCAAGAGTTTGATTCGGCTGGCCGTCTCGTTGATTTGCCTCAGTTGGTTAATCAAAATGAGTCAAGTTCTCAGCAACTATCACATATTTCAGCAACTAACGACGGTGGCTACATCGTTACCTGGACCACTTTTGAAGACAACACCGCACGCAACGAAATTGCACTGCAACGCTTTGGCAACTTAAGACCCGATATCACCGACTTTGTCGTGCAAGGCATCGAAGATGAAACCACTAGCATTGACATCAATGAGTTTATCAACGCTTTTAACGACCCTGAAAACGAAGCATTACAAGCTGTGTCGTTTATTACGCCACCTATATCAGGCGTGCTGCAGTTTAACGGTGTGGACGTTACACCGGGTCAAATTATAAACGTTGTCGACTTGTTGAGCGGTGAGCTTAACTATATCGGTGACCCTGACTTTAACGGTGTCGATTCGTTCACGTGGTCAGGCAGTGACGGAGTGAGCTTTGCAGAGCCTGCCACTACAAACATTTCGATTTTACCGGTTAATGATGCACCTGGCATGGATGTAGGTAGCGATGATGTAGGTATTGAAGCCTTTTCACCGTTCAACTCATTTACCCACGTTATCACCTTTGCCGACCCAGACGGCGATGTGTTGTTGGTAGATGTTGACTGGGGCGACGGCACACCTATCCAGCGATACACCACAAGTTCTGACACGCTCAACACCGCTCATCGTTATTTGGACGATGGCGTTTACACGGTGTCTGTAACGGTTGACGATCAGTCTGGCAGTGCCAATGCAGTTGAAACACAGACCTATCAGGCAACAATCAACAATGCTGCACCGACTATGGGATTGTCAGGTAGTAATACCGTTGAACAAGGCGAGGTTTATACGCTTACTCTTGGCAACCCAAGCGACCCAGGTGACGACACAGTTACCGACTTTATTGTTGATTGGGGTGACGGCACTGTTGAAACCTTCAATAGCCCAGGGCAAGTTACTCATACATATGCTAGCTCTGGTGACTACTCAATAAGCGTCGACTTAACTGACGAAGACGATACTTATATAGATGTGGTAAGCAAAACTGTTCAAGTAAGCGAACCTGCCGAAGTGCTCGATATAGCACCCATCAACGACACAACTGCAGATGAAGGTAGTGTCTTTTTCCAAGAAATTAACTTTACTGACCCCACTGACTCCGGCGGTAATGGCTGGACTTACGACATCGATTGGGGTGATGGCACAATACAGACAGGTGTTCGGGTATTCCAGCGCGACTTCAACGTTGCTCATACTTTTGCCGACGACGGCGCATATGACGTGCAAATAACGGTACGCGACGACCAAGGCTCACAAGTTGACACTGAAGATTTTCAGGTTGTGGTAGGCGATGTTGCGCCACGCTTGAATTTATCAGGCGCTGGCAGTGTGTTAGAAGGCAGCATTTACTTCTTAACTGGCTCAGTGGTTGACCCTGGTGACGACACCATTACCGAATTTACGATTGACTGGGGCGATGGCACAGTAGAAACCATTGCAGGCCCTGACTTTGGCACACAGCAACATTTATATGCTGATGGTCCGTTTGGCTACGACATAACAGTAACCGCCACTAATGAGGACGTGACTGACGTTGAAGTAGGCACACGTTTTGTCAACATATTAAACGTTGCGCCAACGTCTAATATCACCGGCCCAACCGAGCTAGATGAAGGGACAGAATATACCTTTACCTTTGGCGATATTACTGACCCCGGCGACGATACTATAACGGCAACCGTGATTGATTGGGGTGATGGTACAACAACTGAATATACTGGCGCTGGCGACTACACTCATACCTTTACAGACGGTGACGCAACACGCGCCATTCAGTTACTGGTAACCGATGAAGACGCGGCACCACACAGCGCCGCAAGTCTTGTGGTAGATGTGAACGATGTAGACCCATCATTGACTATTAGTGGCGCAAGCCAAGTCGATGAGGGTTCAACTTATTCACTCACCTTATCTGATTTAATTGAGCCTGGTGACGATCCCATCAACGAAATCAGAATTGATTGGGGTGACGGCTCGGCTATTGAAGTTGTGAGCGGCCTTGGCACCTACGAACATGTGTTTGCCGACGGAGACGATGATGTCACCATTAATGTATCGCTAGTCAATGATGACGATGTATTTGACGTGGGTACTATTGATGTAGCCATCAATAACGTTGCGCCTGAACTGCCTATCACAGGCGCACCCACCGCGGTTCAAGGCGAAACGTACACGCTAAGCCTGGGTGATATTTTTGATCCAGGTGAAGACTTTGTTTCTACCGACGGCATAGTGGTCGATTGGGGAGATGGCGAAACATCAGTCTTGAGCACTGTAGGCGATGTCAGTCATGTTTATACAACACTCGGTGACTTTAACATTTCGGTCAGTATTACCGACGAAGACGGCACTTTCCTTGACGCTGCAAATTTAACCGTGACAGTTGAAGCACCTGCCGAAACCGTTAATCTAGCATCGCAAGTTGACGAAACCCTGAACGAAGGCGACACCTTCACGCGCACCATCGACTTTACCGACGAAGAAGACAACGGCGCACCTGGCCGCACCGTTGAT
The DNA here is from genome assembly GCA_964643575.1 of uncultured Glaciecola sp. Taxonomy (GTDB): domain Bacteria; phylum Pseudomonadota; class Gammaproteobacteria; order Enterobacterales; family Alteromonadaceae; genus Glaciecola. The sequence goes on from CAZXTD010000031.1 coordinate 18,797, forward strand.
ATCGACTGGAACGACGATGGCGTTATTGACGAAAGCTTTACCGTAGACGCCAATGCCACAAGCTTCGACATTAGCAATGTGTTTGCTGATGGCGATGATGTCAGCACCGTCGCTGTCACCATTACCGACGGTATTGATGAAACCGACACCGAACGCTTTGATGTGACCATCGATAACGTTGCACCTGTTAGCAGTATTACTGGCCCAACTGAGCTTGACGAAGGCACCCAATACACCTTCAGCTTTGGCGATATTACCGACCCCGGCCTTGATACCGTCAGTAATGCGCAAATTGACTGGGGCGATGGCCAATTTAGCGTTTACAGTGGCGCAGGAGACTACAACCATACCTTCGCCGATGGCGACGAAGCGCGCACTATTCGCTTATTACTGACCGACGAAGATGGCACCTTTACCGCAGCAACGCTTGCGGTTAACGTAAACGACGTAGCTCCTTCAATAACGCTTAATGGCGCAAGTGAGGTGGACGAAGGCGCTGTTTACACCCTAACCTTATCTGACTTAGTTGACCCTGGCACAGACCCTGTTAGTGAATACATCATTGATTGGGGAGACGGTACACAACCACAGTCAGTCGCTGATTTAGGCGATGTCACTCACGTGTTCGCTGATGGCGAAAGCACATCAACCATTAGCGTCACTATTGTGAACGATGACGGTAGTTTTGACGGCGGCAGTTTAACGGTTGACGTTAATAACGTTGCACCTGTTGCGGTAATTGCTGGCGATGCCACCGTGCAAGAAGGTGAAACCTACACACTCACGTTAGGCGACATCTTTGACCCCGGCACCGACACTATTACCAGTGCAACCATTACATGGGGCGATGGCAACGAAACCGAGTACACAGGTGCGGGCGACTACACTCATGTATTTAGCGATGGCGACGCAAACTTTACCATCGAGCTTAATGTAACCGACGAAGACGGCGATTTTGTTGCGGCTTCTTTAGCTGTTAACGTCACTGATGTTGCACCTAGCTTAACGCTAACCGGTAACGATGATGTTAATGAAGGCTCAAGCTACACCTTAACGCTCTCAGATCTTGTTGACCCTGGTGACGATACCGTTACAGAATACTTGATTGATTGGGGCGATGGTACGCCTGTAGAGTCTGTCGCAAGTTTAGGTGATGTGTCACATGTTTATGCAGACGGTGATGCAACGCATCAAATCAGTGTCAGCATTGTTAATGATAATGGCACCTTCCCTGGTGCAACTAAAACAGTAGATATCAATAACGTTGCGCCAACCGTTGGACTGACAGGCGCTGCCACTGGTATTCAGAATACGCCTTATACATTGGCTTTAGGCGCAATAATCGATCCTGGTCTTGATACTATCGTTGCCAACGGTATTACCGTTGATTGGGGTGATGGTACGATACAAAGCTATGATTCGGTTGGCGACATCGACCATGTTTACACCAGCGCAGGTGACTTTACCATTAACGTTAGCTTAGAGGATGAAGACGGCGTATTTGAAAATGTCGCTAGCCAAGACGTTTCAATATCAGTACCTGCATCTACAGTAGACATCGTCGCGCAAAGTGATGCCGTGTTAAATGAAGGCGACACCTTCACGCGCACCATCGACTTTACCGACGAAGAAGACAACGGCGCACCTGGCCGCACCGTTGATATCGACTGGAACGACGATGGCGTTATTGACGAAAGCTTTACCGTAGACGCCAATGCCACAAGCTTCGACATTAGCAATGTGTTTGCTGATGGCGATGATGTCAGCACCGTCGCTGTCACCATTACCGACGGTATTGATGAAACCGACACCGAACGCTTTGATGTGACCATCGATAACGTTGCACCTGTTAGCAGTATTACTGGCCCAACTGAGCTTGACGAAGGCACCCAATACACCTTCAGCTTTGGCGATATTACCGACCCCGGCCTTGATACCGTCAGTAATGCGCAAATTGACTGGGGCGATGGCCAATTTAGCGTTTACAGTGGCGCAGGAGACTACAACCATACCTTCGCCGATGGCGACGAAGCGCGCACTATTCGCTTATTACTGACCGACGAAGATGGCACCTTTACCGCAGCAACGCTTGCGGTTAACGTAAACGACGTAGCTCCTTCAATAACGCTTAATGGCGCAAGTGAGGTGGACGAAGGCGCTGTTTACACCCTAACCTTATCTGACTTAGTTGACCCTGGCACAGACCCTGTTAGTGAATACATCATTGATTGGGGAGACGGTACACAACCACAGTCAGTCGCTGATTTAGGCGATGTCACTCACGTGTTCGCTGATGGCGAAAGCACATCAACCATTAGCGTCACTATTGTGAACGATGACGGTAGTTTTGACGGCGGCAGTTTAACGGTTGACGTTAATAACGTTGCACCTGTTGCGGTAATTGCTGGCGATGCCACCGTGCAAGAAGGTGAAACCTACACACTCACGTTAGGCGACATCTTTGACCCCGGCACCGACACTATTACCAGTGCAACCATTACATGGGGCGATGGCAACGAAACCGAGTACACAGGTGCGGGCGACTACACTCATGTATTTAGCGATGGCGACGCAAACTTTACCATCGAGCTTAATGTAACCGACGAAGACGGCGATTTTGTTGCGGCTTCTTTAGCTGTTAACGTGACTGATGTTGCTCCAAGTATTACCATTACCGGCGAAAGCGACGTTGATGAAGGCTCAACTTATTCGTTAACCTTGTCTGACTTAATAGAACCAGGTGATGATCCTATCGACGAAATCCTTATCGATTGGGGCGATGGTACGCCTGTTGAAATTGTTAGCGACCTTGGCACCTTCGAGCACGTATTTGCCGATGGCGACGACAACGTAACCATTAGCGTTTCGTTAGCAAATGATGACGGCCTATTCGAAGTAGGGACACTTGACGTAGCTGTCAACAACGTAGCACCTGACTTACCAATTAATGGCGCACCCACAGCAATTCAAGACGAAATATACACCCTAAGCCTTGGCGATATTATTGACCCAGGTGAAGACTTCGTAGTACCTAACGGAATTGAAGTCGATTGGGGAGACGGCACAACATCAACCTTTGATACCGTGGGTGACGTGACTCATGTTTACACGAGCACCGGTGACTTTACTATCTCAGTGAATATTACCGATGAAGACGGCACCTTCCTTGATGCTGCAATCCTAAACATTACTGTAGAAGCCGCTGCTGACACCGTTACGCTAGCATCTCAAACAGATGAAACCCTCAACGAAGGTGATACTTTCACTCGCACTATCGACTTTACCGACGAAGAAGACAACGGTGAAGCGGGCCGTACCGTCGATATCGACTGGAACGACGATGGCACGGTTGACGAAAGCTTCACGATTGATGCAAGCGCCACCAGCTTTGATATAAGCAATGTATTTGCTGATGGCAATGACGTGAGCACAGTTGCCGTGACTATAACTGATGGTGAAGGTGAGTCTGACACCGAGCGCTTTGACATCACAGTTGATAACGTTGCACCAGTTACCACTATCGCTGGCAACAGCACCGTGGAAGAAGGTGAAACTTATACAATCATTTTAGGCGATATTGTTGACCCTGGCCTCGACACTCTTAGCAGCGCCACCATTACATGGGGTGATGGCAGCGAGACTGAGTATACGGGCGCAGGCGACTACTCTCATGTATACAGTGATGGCGACGCCAGCTTTACAATCGAACTTAATGTGACTGACGAAGACGGTGACTTTATTGCTGCTAGCTTATCAGTCGACGTTACCGATGTTGCACCAAGCCTAACCTTAATCGGTGATGACGAAGTTGATGAAGGCGCTAGTTATACGCTAACACTTGCAGACCTCGTTGAACCCGGTGACGATGCAGTAAGCGAATACCTGATTGATTGGGGCGATGGCACACCTGTGCAATCGATCTCTGATTTAGGTGATGTCACTCATACCTACGCCGACGGCAATGCAAGCCATCAAATCAGTGTCAGTATTGTTAATGACGACGGCGCTTTCCCAGCGACAAGTAAAACGGTAACAGTAAATAACGTTGCACCAACACTTGCTCTAACTGGCGCAGCCACTGGTATTCAAAATACGCCTTACACACTAGCATTAGGCGCGATTATTGACCCTGGCCTCGACACAATTGTGGCTAACGGCATAACGGTCGATTGGGGCGATGGCACAATTCAAAACTACGACAGCGTGGGCGATATCCAGTATAGCTATAGTGCTATAGGCAACTTTACTATATCAATTTCGCTTGAAGACGAAGATGGCATATTTGCCAATGTCGCTACGCAAGATGTGAGTATTGCCGCACCTGCAGCTGGCGTTGATGTAGCAATTCAAGAAGACGCTACTATTAGCGAAGGCGATACCTTCACTCGTACTATCAACTTTACCGACGCAGATGACAACGATGCGCCTGGCCGCACAGTTGATATCGATTGGGATGGCGATGGCAGTATTGACCAAAGTTTCGCCATTGATGCGAGCGCGACTAGCTTCGACATTAGCAATACCTTTGCTGATGGTGATGACATTAGTACGGTTGCTGTTACCGTTACCGACACCGAAGGCGATTCAGACACCGAAAGCTTTGATGTTACGGTAAACAACGTTGCACCAACGGCTTCGATTGTTGCCGACACCCGAGCAATTGCTGGTGAAGAATTCAGCATAGACCTTGGTGATATTGTTGACCCAGGCGATGAGAGTATTGCAAGTACTGTTATTAATTGGGGCGATGGTACAACAACAAACTATACCGGTGCAGGTAGCTATACTCACACCTACACAGGTGACGTACTCGACCCAATCATCACATTTGTTGTCACCGACGACGACGGTACCTTTGTAGCCGCACAAGCCGATGTGGTGGTGGAAGTTCAAAACACGCCACCTACTGCTACTGGCACAATAGACGAATCAATCCTGCGCGGCGACCAAGCTCAACTTGTTTTGGATATTGACAGCCAAGAAGCAATCAATGAAATCATCGTCGATTGGGGCGATGGCAACATTGAGAGCTTTGCCGATGCCAGCGCGTTATTGCACAACTATGATGACACTGGGCTTTATGATGTTAGCGTACAGTTAGTCACTGACTCAGGCACATATGATGTTGGCATAGTTGACGATGTTGATGTTGGGTTTAGAGTGGGTGATGCGCCGACTTACTTTAACTTCTTCAATCCTAACCAATGGCAAGACGCTTGGACTGATGTAGATTTGGAGTTAAGCCATAGAGCAAACACCGCGAATGATGCAGAAAGTTGGTCAGCAATGTCATTTACGGGTTGGGTCTCTTGGGTATTATCGGGTGTTGATATCAGCTTCGGTAATTTAGGGGTTAGCGGTATTTCTAATTATACAGGCGGCTCTTATCAACATTTAGATGGTGCAGAGGGTATACGCGCAGATGTAGACGGTGCCTTTAGCGCTCAGATTGACTTTAGCGAATTGTTTGCAAGTGAATTGGCTAATTCACATGAAAGCGCTCGAATTCAGGCTTATGCAAATGATGGAACACTCATTGATGAGTATATGGTTACTGGTGTTGACGATGGCGCCGCTACGTTTAGTTTTAGTACTAACAGCGCCTTTGATTATGTCGTAATTAGCGCTGGTGCATACGACCAAAACGGTGAATTTGTTTATGGCAGTTATGCTCAAAACGACGGCACAGCAACTTCGTCTGCGCCGGGCACAGGGAGTGAATTTTTGCTAAGTGCTATGCAGTTTGGATATAGACCAGATTCAGCTATTGATACACAAAGTATTGATCAGAATAGTGACGAGGCAATCATTGCTAACGAGGCTGAGTTTGACTTTAACGATATTGATGCAAGCAACGTAAACATTGACAATAAAGACAATAAGTATTCAGCAACACCAATTATTGGCGTAGTAACTGCTGTAGAGAAAAGTAACGAAGATACTTTCTTGAATGCTGACAACTTTGACTTCGACTTTACCGAAACGCTTATCACCAAAGCCGACATGACGGTTGAACAATTGATCTATCAAAAAGTCAGTGGTAGCGGCAATGCGATAGCAATTAGCGATACCCCGAACATAAAGGGTATTGATATTGTTGATACCGACTTTATGCAGCTAGATGACGACCCTTTTGATTTAACAGGATTTGATGACTATTTAATTAAATAGGCGAGTGATATTCAATACGAGTAATGTCAGATTTTTTTACATTGGTAGGCTTAACCTTTTTAATTGAAGGTTAAGCTTATGATTATCTTGTAAAATAATTAGTGGTGTAATTATTGCTTTCGTGAGTTTTAAAGACTTAACGTTGTCACCAGCAAAACGAACATTGCATTTAGCAACGATTGCTGAAATAAATTCGTATTACGTACCCATTTTGCATGTAGAAACACGAATAAATTTACAAGGATTTAAAAAATGACAGTTAAATTTAAGAATACATTGGCGAAGGGCGCTTTTGCCCTTTTAGCAATAATTAGTGCCAATGCTGCCAATGCAGACTTAATCATTGATAATGGCGAGGTGAATCAGACATTACTTGGTACACCAGCATTTTCAACTAGCCTATTAACGCCAGACGGCACCTTGATTCAAAGTCCGAGTGCAGTCGTCGACAATTTTACATTAACTAGCACTACCAATATAACTAAGATTACTTTTTGGACCTTAGAGTCTGCAGGCTTAGGTCTCTTTTCAGACAGAATTAGCGTAGCCATATTTAAAAACGAAAATAATGTAATGTTCTCGTCGCCATTATGGGCCGCGGGTGGCGGTTTAGGACAAGATGCAGGCGAAAGTCGCCCTGATCCCGATTCAACAGGTGCTCCTCAAATAGTGAAACACGAACTTGACGTAACTGGTTTAGAATTAGGTGCCGGTGATTTTCTTTTACACATAGGCAGTGCTGAAGGCAACGGGGTTACTCCGCCTCCTCCCCCAATGCAAGGCGTTCCTCCTATTCCTCAAATCCCAGGGCCTCAAGGGATTCCCGTAGCATGGTTAGCATCTTCGTTTACACCTGGACCAGGTGCACAAGGAAATCAATTTAATATGAACGGAATAGGATTAGCCCCCAGCCAGGGCGGTGAATTAAACCTCGCTTTCACCATCGAAGGCACAGTCGTTGAAGCCAATGCACCTGCAACATTAGCGCTAATAAGCTTATCACTAGCAGGCCTTTTACTTCGCCGCAAAGTTAGCTAAAACAGAAAAATCAGGTTATATTGGGTAATCGCTCGATTACCCAATAACTCAAAAATCTATGGACGGAAAACAAGCGCTAGACCCGCCAATTTACAATGCGATTAACACCGTCAAAGCTGGGCTTTGGTCGGTGATTATTTTTAGCTTTGTGATTAACATTTTGATGTTAGTGTCGCCCATTTATATGCTACAAGTGTATGATCGGGTGCTTATTTCAAGCAGCTACGCCACCTTACTCTTTTTAACCATTTTTGCGATTGTCGCACTCATTATTTTATCCTCTTTAGATGTTATTCGAAGCATTGTGCTGTCGCGAATGGGCGCTAAATTCGAAAAACAAACCGCCGGTTATTTGTTTAAGAATATTGTGGAAAAAGGCGGACACAGCCAGCCCCTGCGCGACCTTGATACGATTAGGCAGTTTTTATCAAGCCCTGCCCTTACTGCAATAATGGATGCGCCATTTACGCCACTCTACCTTGCGCTTATTTATATTTTGCATCCTTATTTGGGCCATCTTGCCTTAACTGGTGCCATTATCTTATTTTGCCTTGCTTTAATTGGCGAACGTATCACGCGCGAAACGCAAAGCGAAGGAGCGATAGCTAGCAGCGAAGCACATCGCTTTACTGACATTTGCGGGCGACAGCAGGCGTCGGTTTATGCAATGGGCATGACTCAAGCGATTAAGTCTCGTTGGCAAATTCCGCGCACAAAAAGTTTAGCGTTTAGCACGCAATCGGGTCAGCGCAGCAGCACTATTTCAGCTATTTCCAAAGGACTACGTTTTGCCTTGCAAGTTGGTATTTTAGGCATGGGCGCTTACTTGGTCATTCTACAAGAATCAACACCCGGCGCTATGATTGCAGCGTCTATTATTATGGGCCGAGGGTTGGCGCCAATAGAAGCTTGTATCAGCGGCTGGCGAGTGGTGATATCGGCGCGCGATTCACTTAAACGATTAAAAGACTATCAAGACGCTATTCCCGAACAACAAGACGCCATTCCTTTGCCCGAACCAAGCGGAAAATTAGATGTAAGCAACCTTATATTTCAGTTTGAGGGTAAAGAAGCCCCTCTTCTGAAAGATGTGTCATTTTCTATCGCTGCTGGCACCGTTATCGGGATCACTGGCCCAAATGCAGCAGGCAAGAGCACATTAGGTAAATTGTTATTAGGTTTGCATATGCCCTCACACGGTGAAATACGCCTCGACGGTGCCACCTACGACCAATGGGACCGAGAACAACTTGGCCAACACATTGGCTATTTGCCGCAAGAGGTGGAATTGTTCCCGGGTACGGTGGCTGAAAACATCAGTCGCTTTAAAGAAGCCGAACCTCAAGCCATTATGCAAGCGGCACAACTTGCGGGCGTTCACGACATGATTTTAGGCTTAGAACAAGGTTATAACTGCGCGGCAGGTGATTTTGGAGAAGTACTCTCGGGTGGCCAAAGGCAGCGAATTGCGCTCGCTAGAGCCGTATTTGGCGGCCCAAAAGTCGTACTGTTAGACGAGCCAACATCGTCGTTAGATGCGGAAGCCGAACGTACGGTCGCACAAGCAGTTTTGAGTTTAAAACAGCAAGGTTGTACCGTTATTATAATTGGTCACAGGCCAACGCTCATGCACGTTACCGACCGTTTGTTAGTATTGCAACAGGGTAAAATTGCTGCCTTTGGCCCTACTAAAGAAGTCATGCAAAAATTATTAAAACCCAATAAAGCGAAAGCCAACCAACAGGCTAGCAAGTCGCAACAAGCTGTCGAGAATAAAGAGTAAATTATGCCTCAAGCGAATATTGGTCCCGTTGTCACCTCAACCAAACAACCCGTTTTAATTGGCTTGTCGATCATTGCGGTGTTTATTGTTGGCATCGCTATTTGGGGAAGTACTGCCCCCCTAGCTAGCGCAATCATTGCTACTGGCCAGCTTAAAGTAGACACTAATCGTAAACAAATTCAGCACTTAGATGGCGGCATAGTGACCGAAGTTTTGGTAAGTGACGGTCAAGAAGTTACCGCAGGTGACGATTTAGTCATACTCGACCCCGTTCAAGCAGAGGCCTCACTCGGCATTGTAGAGGGTGCTTTATATTCTGCACAGTTAATAAGAGTGCGCTTGCAAGCAGAGCGCGATGGCATTATAAAACCTGATTTTTCTGCTTACGAGAGCCGCTCTGTAGGCGAGCAACTTAGCTTAATTCAGGCGCAATATTCTTTGTTTGATATTCGCCGAAGCGTGCAAACCTCCCAGCAAGAAATACTCAACCAGCAAATTGCCAATCTACAAACTCAGATAGAAGGCTACGAATCGCAGCGCCGCTCTACCCAAAAGCAAATAACTATTTCAAAGGATGAACTCACCAATTTACGTGATTTAAAAGAGCGTGGCCTCGTGGGCAACGAGCGAGTATTGGAGCTTGAGCGCAATTTGGCGCAATTAGAAGGCCGAGATGGAGAATTGTTATCGTCGATAGCTGGCAGCCGCTCAAGCATCGACGAAAAGCGCCTCGAGTTAATAAGGGTGCAGCGCAGTTTTAATGAGCAAGTCCTTGCTGAGCTTCAAGAAGTTGAAAGCCAAATTATGGACCTACAAGAGCGCACTAACGCAGCTAGCCATACCTTAAACCAAATGATTGTAAAAGCCCCTGTCGACGGCACAGTTGTTGGCTTAAGCGTGCATACAATAGGCGGCGTCATTGTACCGGGTCAGTTGCTCATGGAAATTGTGCCTGCCAACGACAAACTTATTGTAGAAGGCCAACTTACGCCTGCTGATGTAGACGACGTCATCGTTGGTTTAAAAGCACGGGTAAAATTGTCAGGACTACAACAACGCACAACTCCTGAAGTACAGGGTATCGTCAAATACGTTTCTGCCGACAGCTTTACCGATGAGCGTAGCGGGCAATCTTACTTTTTAGTCAGAGTAAGTGTTTCGGCCGATGAACTTGCAAGGCTTGAAACCGATGAATTAGTGCCCGGCATGCCAGCAGAAGTATTTATACAAACGGGCGAGCGTACCGCGTTTGAATATCTGATGCAGCCTATTATGGATACCATTGACCGTGCTTGGCGCGAGAGCTAAATCTCTTTAACTATCTATGCTTTATCGTAAGCTTATGTCACCAGGCAACAGTTTAATATCAATGCGTCTAAACTCAGTAGGATGACTCTCAGCTTGCACTGCAATATACCCTTGCGATAACTGCTCTGTGCCATTGCGTGCAATTAAATGCGCTGCTTCATTTGGGTCAAGTTGAGGATTGGTGTATTCAAACACCTTTTTACCGTTTATAAAATGCGTGACACGCTCATTTCCAATCACTTCAATTTCTGCTGTTACCCACTGGTCAAAGTCGATAAAGGGCGAGCTTGAATTAATGCAATGCGTTGAGTCGAGTTTACCCTCGCGCACAATATGTGAACCCGTTGAACACATATTACCGGTATTACGGTCAGTAACACCATCTTTGGCTTTGCCGGCTAAAAATTGCATCTCAACCGATGCCGGAAAGCCTTCATGTAATTTCATTTGAGCGGGGTCTTCGCTGTGGATCATGACGCCGTTATTGGCAAATGCCCAGTCGGGCCCACCGCTGACTTGCTCACCAACAAAGCGATACTCAATTTTTAAGCGGTAGTGCGAATGAGGATTCTGAAAATAAAGGTGTCCAAAACGGTCGTCAAACTCAGTGTACTCGCCATATGAAACAACTAACTTGCCGTCTTTTACCGCAAAGGTATTCTTATAATTATCGCCGTATTCTGCATTAGCAAACTTTGGCGTCCAGCCATTTAGGTCGTTGCCATTAAAAATTGCATGCCACTCGTTTACCTTGCTATTACTTTGCTCGAGTGCAACGGCATCATTTTGTGTCGAAGGGCCGATATCGCTTGTACTATTACTAGCACTGCCACTTGCACCACCATCACTGCAAGCCCATAAACCAGAACAAGCGATAAAAGATACAGCGATCAATATGTTCTTTAACAGACTCATGTTTATGTATATTAATTGATTGTGCATAAAAATTGGGATGGGCCCATCATATAAGCAATTAGTGGAATTAATCGAGTATTGAAGACGATATTAATGCTTTTTATAACACCCAAACTAGTTAACATAATGCTTACATCCTCCAAGGTTTGAGAAACTCGTTTTATTGAAATTTGCGCCGTTAGCAACAATCCATTTTAATGCATTGATAAGGAAAATAATGAGTCAGCTTCGCTTATTAGAAAACTCAAAAAAATCAATTCAGCCCTTACTGTTCATATCATTGCTAATGGCAATTTCATGTCATACAAACGCCTTGAATAGTGAAAAAGCTAAAACTCCGACAGGTCCATCTAAAAACCTAGAACAGACAATCGAAGTGACCACATTTTCGCTTAGCAAGTATTCACCTTATATGTCTGACGAGACAATAGCTGGTTTACAACAACAAGATACGCTAAAGCAAAAGGCATTTGACGCTTGCAACCCTTATACAAAACAAAGCGCAAAAGACATTAGAGCATGCGAAAAAAAGCACTACGGCGTAATCATGCCTCATGCTTTGAACAAATTTGATGTGGCTATAAAGGCAGATATCATCGCAGATGTTCCTGTTCATGTTGTTTCGCCAAATAGCGGCGTAAACGAAAACAACAAAGACAAGGTGCTAATCAACCTGCACGGTGGAGGCTTTAAGTTTGGTGGCGGATACGGTGGCCAACTCGAGAGCATGCCCCTTGCCCATTATGGTAACTATAAAGTCATCGCAATCGATTATAAAAAAGCGCCCGAGCATAAGTTTCCAGCCGCAAATGCGGACGTACTAGCGGTATATCAACATTTGCTAAAAAGCTACAAAGCAAAAAATATAGGCATATTTGGATGCTCTGCAGGTAGCCGAGTTGCGGGGCAGTCGATTGTGAGTATTGCAGATGCATCATTACCGATGCTAGGAGCTGCGGCCTTTTTATGTTCAGCGCCTACCGGCTTAGATGGAGACAGCAACGTTATTGCTGCAGCGTTACAACAAAGAGACCCACTTCATATTGGCGTAGTAGAGTATTGGGAGGGTTTACAAGCTAATAACCAACAAGCTTTTCCTGGAGATTTTACCGAGCAATTAGCTAAATTTCCGCCATCTTTATTAATAACTTCGACCCGTGATTATTCGCTAAGTCCAATGGTAAATATGCATCAAAAGCTCGTACTGCAAAATAAAGTCGCTCAGTTGCACATTTTCGAAGGCTTTACCCATGGCCAGTTTTTAAGTATGTATATACCCGAGCACAAAACAACAGCGGATATCATGGTACGCTTTTTTGAACAGCACTTAGGCCAACCTTAAGTATGTAGATATCAAACGCAATTGTATTTGCGAGCAAGCATATACCTATTTAGCACATGGTAAAAATGGGCCTAGGACTAAATGTATTCGCCTTAGTGACAACCATAAGCATGAGTTTATTAATTCTCTTTTAAGAAAATAATTCTCTTTTAAAGTGATTAGCGACTAAACTAAAGAATAATTATTCATAGTCGATAGTGACTTTACAGCAGTACGTATTTATTTTAAAAAATTTCATACTTGCCAATAGCTCGCAAAAACTAAGAGGGTATAGATATATTCCTAGGTTTCTTTTAGATGCATAGCCGAATAAAAACGAGAATATATGAAGATATTCAAAAACGCTCACGAAATGGTGCATATATCTATACAGCCGCGTGGCTAGCAATAGGTTTAGGCACTGGCTTTTTTCGAGATTTCCCCGAGTACTTTTATACCTTTCTTTCTATTTTTGTTTGTTTAGGCATATTCAGGGTATCAGTATTTCTGATTAAGCCTTCTATAGATAAAAACACTCATAAATTTTGGACCGCTACCTTACAGTTTAATGCAATTGCACCTGCAATCACGATGAGCGTATTGTTTGCGCTAAGTATGTTAATTCCTGCATTCAGCTCAATTTATTTTTACCTGCTCATGACAATGTTTGCTATGTTAAGCGGTGGCGTTGTTAATTTTGCACCTCATCCTAGGCTTTCAGTTCTCTATCTAATTTCCCTTGTGCTTCCTACTTTCATCGGTGCATTTTTGTTTTCAAATAACCATAATACTGAAGCCGCAATGCTAGTACTGTACGGTTTTTTTATGTATGCCTTAGGCAGGCGTTTGAGCAAGGAATATCTACAGCTCATTTCACAACAAGAAGAGTTGGAACGACTAAACAATCAAGACAGCTTAACTGGCATTGCAAATCGACGCTTATTTGACAAACGATTTGCTACAAATTGGGAAACTCATAGCCGCTCAAACTTACCATTGTCGCTGATTATTATCGATATTGATCATTTCAAAAAGGTAAATGATAATTTTGGTCACGCCGCG
>CAZXTD010000032.1:0-19013 GCA_964643575.1 uncultured Glaciecola sp.
GGGTAAAACAGGCACAAGCCGAAAAGCAGCTAGAGGCGGTTACGGTGAAGAGTATGTCAACATATTCGCCGGTGTTGCACCTGTGTCAAATCCACAAATTGCCGTTGTTGTGCTGATAAACGAGCCTGCCGGTGATTTTTACTATGCCGGAGACACCGCCGCCCCAGTATTTTCTAAGATAGTATCTAACACGATGCAAATGCTAAATGTACCGCCCGATGCGATGAACGTTGATATAATACTTGAGCGGCAATTGCATGCTGGGCGTTAAAAACGGCGCTCAGTCAAGCAATAGCGTTTTGCCAGAACGCTTAATTGGGGCGCTTAACTTATGCTCGAGCGAAGACCAAACTATTGAGGCTCAAACGCTTGTTGATTTTATTCAAAGCGCCTGCGCAACCAACAAAATTGATACACAACAACGCGACGAGTTAATATCGCGTTTGTCACAGCTTAATAAGCTTAGCATCGACAGCCGCAAAGCAAATAAAGATTGTGTATTTATGGCTCTTTTATCTAACACAACGCTTGCAGAATCTGGCACTGTTTCAGTGTCTGCAAACGACGGTCACCAGTATATTCAAAAAGCGATAAAAGCATCTTGCCCACTTATACTATCAGATTGCCACGGGCCGTCAGAACACTTGCAGATTGAGCTCGTTAGTGACGATTTTAATGATCATCTTGCTCTGCAAATAAGCATGTTCAATTTGCGTAAAAACGCTGGTCAATTAGCCAAAGCTTTCTATTTTGGTTATGTTGAAAAAACCAAGTCGGGTAAGCATTCTGAACCTGTCTTACCCACAGTGACAGCAATAACCGGAACCAATGGGAAAACCTCCGTCGCGAGTTTATTCGCACAATGGGTAAGCCTTCTGGGCACAGCAAGTGCAAGTGTTGGCACCTTGGGTGTTAATTTGTATGAGGGCGGTAGGTCAAATTGTTTGCACGAAACCATCAATACAACACCTGATGTGGTGTCGATGTTTGGGTATTTAGCCCAGTTAAGCCAAGCTGGTAGCCAACATATTGCGATTGAAGCTTCTTCACACGGTTTAATGCAAAAAAGGTTACAAGACCTTGATGTAGCATGCGGTGTTTTCACTAACTTAAGTCAAGACCACCTCGACTATCACAAAACAATGGACGAATATGGCACTGCCAAGCGCCTTTTACTGCGAGCGCCTAATTTGCGTCATATAGTCTTAAACAGTGATGACCCACAAAGCCAATTATGGACCCAAGACCTTAATACAATAGAGGCACACCCTGAAATTGAAGCTGTTTATTTTTCGCTGCAAAGCGCGGCTGAAACTTCCTCAAGCGATAACGCAATTGAAGCAATAAAAAGAAAAGGTCGCTATTGTATTGCGAGAAATTTGTTGTACACCAACAAAGGCTGCGAATTCGATTTCGTCTCGAGCTGGGGAAATCAATCCATATGCCTGCCGCTCATTGGCCAGTTTAATGTCGCTAATTTTTTAGCGGTAGCTGCAGCCTTACTTGTTCAGTCTTTTGATTTTGTAGCATTGATGGCGCAGGTAAAAAACTTGTCGGGTGTGAGCGGTAGAATGGAATTATTTGATAGTAAAACAGTCCATGTAGACATGTTGCAAAAAAATGCGTCTAAAAAACAAAATTCGACACAAAAATACGCTGAAATAAGTCATAATAAAGCGAATATTTTAGTCGACTATGCACATACACCTGATGCTCTTCGCCAAGCGCTATTGGCGGCAAAACGACATACAAGGGGTCGGCTCATTTGCGTGTTTGGATGCGGTGGCGACCGAGACAAAAGCAAACGGTCACAAATGGGCGCAATTGCAAACGAATACGCTGACACAATAGTACTCACTCAAGATAATTCGCGTACCGAAGAACCTTCGAAAATTATTGCGGATATTTTGCAAGGTATTGCTAAACAGCACAAAGTAAGCGTTGAGCTTGATCGCAAACAAGCAATAAAAGACATATGGCTAACAAGTCGGGCAGAAGACCTAATAGTGTTAGCCGGTAAAGGACACGAAACATATATGGAAATTAATAATCAACGAATTCCTTATGATGAACGCGCATTCGTTGACGCTATGTTTAAAGAACATATGCTTAAAACAATAGCTCACGAGGGGGCCAGCATATGATCCCAGTATCTATCGAGTGGATTTGCAAAAATGTCGATGGGCAATTGTTTGCTGATAATACGGGCGACACATCTGTCAGCCAAGAGCTTAAAAATCAGTCTATCATTAGTGGTGTCAGCACAGATACTCGAAGCATAAAAACGGGCGATCTATTCATTGCCCTAGTGGGCCCTAACTTTGACGGTCATGCATATTTAGCTGCTGCAAAAGAGAAGGGCGCGTCGGCAGCAATTGTTAGCAAAGCAGATGCCACGCTGAGTGATTTAATTCAAATTGTTGTAGGTGATACTCGCTTGGCTTTAGGTGCATTGGGCGCAGCGGTCAAAGAAGAAGTTTCTCCTAAAACAATCGGTATCACTGGCTCAAGCGGAAAAACAACCGTGAAAGAAATGGTGTATGCCATTTTAAGCCAACGTGGCAAAGTACTGGCGACTAAAGGCAATTTTAATAATGACATTGGCGTGCCTTTAACACTGCTAGAACTCAAAGCCGAGCACGATTTCGCAGTTATCGAGATGGGCGCTAATCACCAAGGCGAAATTGAGTATACCTGTTCTTTGGTGAAGCCTGATGTTGCAACAATCATCAATGCAGCGCCCGCGCATATTGAAGGCTTTGGCAGTTTATTTGGCGTTGCCCGCGCGAAAAGCGAAATTATTAGTGGCTTAAAAGACGATGCTGTTGCAATACTCAATACCGACAGCCAGTTTTATGATTTTTGGAAAGGCAAGTCGGCGACCCAACAAATCCTGACCTTTTCTTATGAGTCCGATAAGGGTGATTTTTCTGCTAAAAATATTGCCATTAACGCTGAAGGATGTGCTGAGTTTGAATTGATTAGCCCAATTGGCGTCGCTGCCATAAGACTGCGTGTGCCAGGATTGCACAATGTAGGCAATGCAGTGTTGTCTGCAGCACTGGCGACTAGCGCGGGTGCAAACTTAGCCGATGTAAAAAACGGCTTGTTTGCGATGCAAAGCGTTTCGGGGCGCCTCAATGTAAAACATGCTCACCCGCGCGTAAAAATACTGGACGACACCTACAATGCAAACGTAGGCTCAGTTAAAGCCGCTATTGATTTGTTGGCCACTTTTGATGGCTTTAGAGTGTTTATATTTGGTGATATGGGCGAGCTTGGTGACCAAGCGCCTATGTATCATTCGCAAGTTGGCGAATATGCAGCGCAAAATAATATTGATGCATTAATTAGCTGTGGCCCACTAAGTGCCCATGCTAGCTCAGCAATGCAAAATAACGGAATGGCGTGCGCAAACCCTTCGGCAGGTTTCGAAGCTTTGATGCAGTTAATTGCACCTATTTTGCACCCAGTGCCAGAGTATGCAGCGCCTATCCTTGAGATTCAAACCACACCTAAAAATAACGCAGTTGATCAAAAGCCTAATATTACTATTTTGGTTAAAGGTTCGCGTAGCGCCCGCATGGAAAAAGTTGTCGATGCGATTATGGCATTTAACTTTAGCCTGCAAGAAGGCAAAGACAATAACAACAATAACAATGAGGAGCCCGAAGTATGTTAATTTGGCTCGCCGAATGGCTCACACAGTTCGAAAGTGGTTTTAACGTTTTCTCATACCTGACATTGCGCGCAATATTAAGCACACTTACCGCTTTGCTTATTGCCATACTAATTGGCCCTAAAATGATTCGCTGGCTACAAACCATGCAAATAGGGCAAACGGTGAGAGATGACGGCCCGCAAAGTCATTTGTCGAAGTCGGGCACGCCAACCATGGGTGGTGTTTTGATTTTGGCGGCTATACTCACTTCTTGCTTATTATGGGCAGACTTAACTAACAAGTATGTGCTGGTTACGCTATTTGTTGTTGTTACCTTTGGTATTTTAGGTTTTGTTGATGACTATCGAAAAGTTGTGCGCAAAGACCCCAAAGGCTTAATAGCTCGCTGGAAATATTTTTGGCAATCCGCAATCGCTATTGGTGTAGCCTTCTTTTTATATTCTACTACCACGCAAGAAGCGGAGACTCAGCTTATCGTCCCATTCTTCAAAGAGGTCATGCCTCAACTTGGTATCTTGTATTTAGTACTCACTTATTTTGTGATAGTGGGTACCAGCAACGCAGTCAATTTAACAGACGGCCTTGATGGTTTAGCCATTGTGCCGACCATTTTAGTAGCGGGTGCTTTTGCTATTTTTGCTTATGCGACAGGCAACGTTAATTTTTCTAGCTATCTCAACATCCCGTTTATTCCTATGACAAGTGAACTGGTTATTGTATGTACCGCAATTGTGGGTGCAGGCCTAGGGTTTTTATGGTTTAACACCTACCCTGCGCAAGTATTCATGGGCGATGTAGGCTCTCTAGCATTGGGCGGTACGCTAGGCGTTTTGGCCGTGTTAGTCAGACAAGAAATTGTTTTGTTCATTATGGGCGGAATTTTTGTTGCCGAGACACTATCGGTGATCTTACAAGTAGGCAGCTTTAAAATGCGAGGCAAACGTATTTTTAGGATGGCGCCTATACATCATCATTACGAACTCAAAGGTTGGCCAGAGCCACGAGTTATTGTGAGGTTTTGGATTATATCGCTTATTCTAGTACTGGTGGGTTTAGCGACCCTCAAATTGAGGTAAACAATGCTGTGCAAGCTTTAGCCATTGTGAATCAATACGCTAACAAAAATATTGCGCTGATCGGATACGGCGTAACAGGTAAAGCTTGTGCTAATTATTTGCTCGACAAGGGTGCTAAAGTGAGTGTGTTTGATCAACATACCCACAATCAAGCGGCAGAAGATGCGCAAGGGCTACGCTTTTACTCATTAAACGAAAATACGCGACTGCATGATTTTGAAACCGTTGTGGTTAGCCCCGGTGTGAATTTACAGCAGCGCTTTATACAAGACTATTTGCAGCATGCTAACAAGGCTAATAAAACACCAGAGGTCATTGGGGATATTGAGTTGTTTGCACGCGAGTTGGCTAGTATGCGTTTGCAAAACCCATCACTTAATACAAAAGTGATTGGCGTAACAGGCTCAAATGGCAAAAGCACTGTGGTCGATTTGTTGAGTCAATGCTTGAGCAGTCTGGGTTTGAAAGTAGGTTTAGGCGGTAATTTTGGCACGAGTGCATTACTCATGCTAAGCCAAAACTACGATGTTATTGTACTCGAATTATCTAGTTTTCAACTTGAATCAACCCATAGCCTAGAGTTAGACGTGGCATGCGTGCTAAACGTGACGCCCGACCATATTGACCGACACGGAAGCTTATTAGCATACGCAGAGGCCAAGCGAAGAATTTATCGCCATGCGGCTAATTGTATTTTTAATAGGGACGACCCACAAACCTTTGTTCCAGACATTCTAGAAACAGATGAATCTATCGCAAAGACTCTAGTGAGTTTTGGGCAAAGCGAAGCAACAAACAGGCCTGAAGTACAAATACATCAAAATGCTGATGCCCTATATTTACGTATACGAGAGCAAGAATATTCCTTGATGTGTTTTGGAGAGACTCAACTTGAAAAATACCAAGTATCGAATCATGCTTTTACAAACTTTACTGCGCATCAAAAACTGAATATTCAGGTGGTACTTGCTGCTTGTTATTTAATCTTAGGTGATGACTTAATTAATGCTCAAGATAACGCTGATGCTCAACAAATTCGCAACAAACTTATACAAACTATTGTTGATTACAGAGGCTTAGCACATCGATTTAGCATTATTAAAGATGACGAAAGTGGTATGTGGGTTAATGATTCTAAAGCGACTAATGCTGGCGCCAGCATTGCGGCCATAGAGTCATTAGTGGCACAAGGCAAACGAATAATACTGATTGCCGGTGGCGACGCCAAAGAGGCCGATTTAAGCACTTGGTATGATTGTGTTAATCAGCACGTGAGCCACACACTTTTGATTGGAAAAGACGCCGATACGATGTCTCAACACGTGCATAAAAATGAAAGGGTAAACAGCCTCGGTGATGCCGTTTCTCATGCCCAAATAATGCTGCAAAAGTTGTCAAACGCTGCCGTACTGTTATCGCCTGCTTGCGCCAGTATCGACATGTTCGATAATTATCAGCAACGTGGCGATGTATTTACGCAGTTGGTGATAGAGAAGGTTGCCGCATGAGCCAACAGCTTAGCCTTCTAGAAATGTTTGCCAATCGGCACGACAAACCTTCCTCGAGGCCCTATAACCTGTCTTTGTTATTGGTTGCACTGTGTCTATTTAGCATTGGTTTTGTCATTGTCACCTCGGCTTCTATGCCTATTGCAGAGCGTTTACATGACAACCCTTATTACTTTTCAATTCGTCATGGCATTTACATTTGTATTGCGATAGGTGCAGGGCTTTTTACCCTAACGCTGCCGATGAACTTTTGGCGATTGACTAACCCTTACTTACTCTTTGTTGGTTTTGGTTTATTAGTGCTGGTACTGATTATTGGTAAAACGGTGAACGGCAGCCAAAGGTGGTTAGTGGTAGGCCCAATAACGGTGCAGGCTGCCGAACCCGCAAAACTTTTCTTTTTCTTATACATTGCAGGTTTTTTGGTAAGGCGCCACGAAGAAGTCAGAGAAAACATTCAGGGCTTTTTAAAGCCCTTGCTTGTGTTTGGTAGTTTTGCGGCCTTGTTAATGTTACAGCCTGATCTTGGCACTGTCATTGTTATGTTTACCACTACCTTAGGTTTGCTCTTTTTAGCGGGCGCTAGGTTGTGGCAGTTTTTTGCAATTATATTTACCGGTGTGGCTTTATTCGTCGTAGCTATTGTGTATTCAGAATATAGACGTAACCGTATTACCGGTTTTTTAAGGCCGTGGGACGACCCGTTTGGCGTGAGCTATCAGCTTACTCAATCGTTAATGGCTTATGGCCGAGGGTCTTGGTTTGGGCAAGGTTTAGGTAATAGTTTACAAAAACTAGAGTTTTTACCCGAGGCGCATACTGATTTCATTATGGCTATTTTAGCCGAGGAGATGGGATATATCGGCGTTTTAGTGGTTATGCTTTTGGTGTTTTATTTGATTTTTACTGCGCTAAAAATAGGCAACTTAGCGCTTAAAGGCGAACGACCCTTTGAAGCCTTTACGGCTTACGCCATTGGTATTTGGTTTTGCTTGCAAACATTTGTGAATATCGGGGCAAGTACGGGCTTATTGCCGACCAAAGGCTTAACGCTTCCGCTGGTTAGCTACGGTGGCTCGTCTTTAATCATTATGACAGTGGCTTTGGCTATTTTAATAAGAATCGATTTTGAGTTACGCGTTGATGGCGTGCAAGCAATGCTGAACACTGGCATAACTAAGGTAAAAAGCAAGGCAAATAGCAAATCAAAAAACAAAGCAAAACCAGTAGCAAAAAGGCGTACTAAAAACACCAAGCCCAGCACTAGTGAAACCAGTTCTAGTGACACACAAGTAGAGGCTGATACTCAGTCTTTAAACGACGGGGGTGCGCAACATGCCTAAGCTTTTAGTAATGGCCGGTGGCACTGGTGGTCATGTTTTTCCAGGTTTAGCGGTAGCGCATACCCTTCAAAAGCAAGCTTGGGAGATTGAGTGGTTAGGTACCGCAGACAAAATGGAAGCCGACATTGTGCCGAAGCACGGTTTTGCCATCCATTTTGTAGATATTGCGGGCCTGCGAGGGAAGGGTTTGATGACCAAACTTGGCATGCCCCTGCGTCTGATAAAAGCGTTTTTTCAAGCGCGCGCACTATTAAAACAAATTAAGCCCGATGTGGTGTTAGGCATGGGCGGCTATGCTAGTGGTCCAGGCGGCTTGGCAGCCTATATATTGGGTGTTCCACTGGTAGTGCACGAGCAAAACGCAGTGTTTGGTATGACAAATCGATACTTATCGAAATTGGCGAAATACACATTGACAGGCTTTGACCTTAACCAAAGTGCTGCAACAAATGAAAGCAAGACCTCTTTGCATTACGTGGGTAATCCTATTCGCCACGAGTTTTTTGATATCCCTTTAAATGTGAAAAGCAACTCATCAACTGCTGAGGATGGCCAAAACTCTTCTACAAATATACTCATTGTTGGCGGCAGTCTAGGTGCACTCGCGCTTAATCAAAAAGTCCCGCTTGTTTTAAAAGACTTGGCTAAAAAATATAGCATTAACGTGCACCACCAAAGCGGAAAAGGAAAGCATCAACAAGTGATTGAGGCATACGCGGGCTCTGATAATTGCCATGTAACGGAGTTTATTGATGACATGCAGGCGTCTTTTTCTTGGGCCGATATTATTATTTGCCGTGCAGGTGCACTCACCGTGGCAGAAGTTGCCGGTGCAGGGCGCTGCGCTATTTTTGTGCCGTTGCCCATAGCGGTAGACGATCATCAAACGGCTAACGCACGCAGTTTAAGTGACCACGATGCCGCAATATTGTTACCACAAAACGAATTAGATACAAACTTGGCGCAGCATTTAACAAAGCTTTGCACAAACCTTGATGCAAGAAATCAAATAGCGGCAAAAGCGCGAGAATTTGCGAAAAGAAATGCAAGTGATGAAGTCGCTTCTTTTATAAAAAAAGCTGGCAATATAGAGCAAGTGTCCTCAGAGGATAAACGCTTGTGATTGCCAAAAGTAGAAGCAGTAAAGTAGAAAAATATGAACAGTAAAAGCGTGAGTGAAAAAAGTGCTAATTTGATGCCAAGCAGGCCTTCGCCAGCTAATGGGGCGAGTATGCAAACCCATAAAATGCGAACAGTCGAACACATTTATTTTGTGGGCATTGGTGGTGCGGGTATGGGCGGTATTGCCGAAGTCATGCTTAATTTAGGCTACCAGGTGAGCGGTTCCGATATTCAAGAGAGTAAAATGACTACGCGCCTATCAGCCATGGGGGCAAAGATATATATTGGCCATGCAGCGAGCAATTTAAAAGCGGTCGATGTGGTGGTGGTATCTTCTGCAATAAACTACGACAACCCTGAAATATTGACTGCGAGCGAAGCACGCATTCCGATTATTCGCCGCGCGCAAATGTTAGCCGAGCTTATGCGCTTTCGATACGGTATTGCCGTTGCTGGCACCCACGGCAAAACTACAACCACTAGTTTATTGTCGACTATTTTTACGCAAGCTGAGCTTGACCCTACTTTTGTGATTGGCGGCTTACTCAACAGCGCTGGCACCAATGCTAAACTCGGTGAAAGCAAATACTTAATTGCTGAAGCAGACGAAAGCGATGCTTCGTTTTTACATTTATTGCCGACTGTGTCGATTGTCACTAACATTGAAGCAGACCATTTAGATGCATACGACGGTGACTTTGGCAAAATGAAAAGCGCGTATGTTGAATTTTTACATAATTTACCTTTTTATGGCTTGGCAGTGCTCTGCGGCGACGACGAAGTGATTCAAGAACTGATTCCCTCAATTGAGCGAAAATACGTTACATATGGTCAAGCTCAGAACAATGACTATTGCGCAAGTGATATTCAATATGGCGTAAACCAATGCACGTTTACCGTAACACGCAAAAACAATGAAGCATTGCGTGTTCAGCTAAATGCAACGGGTGTGCACAATGTTCTTAATGCTACTGGCGCTATTGCAATTGCGACCGAAGAAGGAATTGCCGATAACGCGATATTAGAAGCTTTAGATTCATTTGCTGGAATCGGCAGACGTTTTCAGATTTTGGGTGAATTTGCGCTTGCTTCAAACGATTTAATCAGTGAGCAAACCCACAAAGCGCCTATAAGCGAAAATACCGCGCATATCACGCTGGTAGACGACTATGGTCATCACCCTACAGAAGTGGCAATGACGATTGCGGCGGCGCGTAGTAATTGGCCAGATAAACGTTTGGTAATGGTATATCAGCCCCATCGTTATTCGCGCACAAGAGACTTATTTGAAGATTTTGTGGCGACTTTGTCAGACGTCGACGTGTTGTTGATGCTAGATGTTTACGCAGCCAGTGAAGACCCGATAGAGGGTATCGATAGCAAAACGCTTTGCCGATCAATTCGTCAAAGAGGCAAAGTTGACCCTATTTATGTGGGTCAGGAGGCGCAGCTTTATGAAGTGTTCGACGACATATTAAAAGATCAAGATATTGTATTTTTGCAAGGCGCTGGCAATGTGGGCAATATTGCGCAAAAGCTTGCTGAGAATAAATTTGACCTAGCTCGGTTGAGGCAATTATGAATGAAAATTTAGTAGAACAAGCCGACAAATTTAAGCCTGAAACCTTCGGTAAGGTTGCAGTGTTGCTAGGCGGGAATTCAGCAGAACGAGAAGTGAGTTTGGCGTCGGGGAGGGCTATTTTAAAAGCCTTGCAGACAAGTGGTGTTGATGCTCATCCTTTCGACCCAAGCTTACGCAGTATTACTGAGCTTGTTTCAGAAGCGTTTGATTATGCGTTTATTGCCTTGCATGGCAGAGGTGGAGAAGACGGCTCGATTCAAGGCGCACTTGAACAACTCAATATTCCTTACACTGGTTCGGGCGTGACGGGTTCAGCGCTGTCGATTGATAAAATACTGAGTAAGTTTATTTGGCATGCGCGGAACTTCCCAACAGCCGCATACGAGGTGATACACAAGTCAGATTTTTCAGGCTCATTACAAACATGCGAACAAATCTTACAAAATTTAGACGGTCACGTCATGGTCAAACCTAGCCTTGAGGGCTCGAGTTTAGGTATGGCATCAGCCACCGATTCCCAACAACTATTAGACGCCATTAAACAAGCTTTTGAGTACGACGAACATGTGTTAATCGAAGCTTTTATTGATGGTCCTGAATACACTGTGAGTATTTTAGGCGATACAGCCTTGCCTTCTATAAGCATGAAAGCGGCAAGCGGATTTTATGATTATGAAGCTAAATATCAAACCAACACCACACAGTATTTTTGTCCGAGTGGCTTGAGCGACGAAAAAGAAACCGAACTGCGCAAACTAGCCTTAAAAGCATTTGTGGCTTTGCAGGGCAAAGGTTGGGGAAGAGTTGATTTAATGCAAGATAAATCAGGCCAGTTTTATCTTTTAGAATGTAACACCGTGCCCGGGATGACTGAAAAAAGTTTAGTGCCCAAAGCGGCAAAGCAAGCAGGTTTGAGTTTTAATCAATTAGTCATGACAATTTTAAATGACGCCAAGCAAGATTTTGGCGACAAATATTGAGCGATAAATAATAACGACCAAGTACAACGAGTAACCACATAAGAAGACGACTAACCAAGCAAAATGCCTAAAAGTACAACAGACAAGAATGCACAGCATTCGGGTAAACAGTTAGCATTGGCCCAGCAAAACAAGGGTAAGGCAATGCAAGCGATAAACAATGAGCATGAAGGTGAACAGCCTGAAATTGAAAAAGTGCCCATTGCGATAGGCTTGCCAGTGTTTATTGGTGTGCTAATTTTGCTTGTTTACTTAGGGTTTTGGGCAAATCAATGGTTAAGAGATGAACAGCGTTTACCGGTACAAGAAATAATTTTTAGTGGCAATATCAAAATGCTTAACGAGGATGACCTCGCTAACACGATAAAAACTAATTTGAGCTCAAGTTTTTTTGCCTTAGACGTAAATGATGTTCACACATTAATGGAATCGCAGTCGTGGGTATATTCGGCTTCAATTCGCAAGCGCTGGCCAAGCAAATTGTACATCCACATTATTGAGCAAAATGCTGTGGCAGTATGGAATTCCGATTTATTGCTGAACCAATATGGCGATATTTTTGATGATGATGGCCTATATTTTTCAAGACTCGCGAGCTCAGCAGCAGGTCAAAGCAATGATGAAAGCGCACAGGCAAGCAGTATCGAAACTGAGAAAGCGACACACACAGACAAGCTTCAAGCATTACCGCAACTTTTTGGGCCAGGTGGTAGCGAAAAAATGGTGTTAAAGGGTTATACTGATATGCAGCGTTTGCTGAATACCAGTCAGCTACAAATTGAAGAGCTTGTGCTTAGTGAGCGCTTCGCTTGGCAGGTTCAACTCAGGAATAAAGTTCGCATTAAATTGGGGCGAGAAAGCCGTATTGACAGGCTGCAGCGTTTTATTGATGTTTATCCGTTGCTCATTGAGCAAGATCAAGCGGTGGATTATGTCGACTTGCGCTACGATACCGGCTTGGCGGTAGGTTGGATAAGCGATATGCCAAAGGCATCAACTAATAACAATAATACTTAAAGGACGGATATCCACAGTGTCTAAAGCATTAGAAAGAGACCTCATCGTTGGATTAGATATCGGCACTAGTACGGTCAAAGCTGTAGTAGGCGAAATCTTAGATGATGGAAGCATCAGTATAGTTGGTGTCGGTAAGCACAAATCTCGAGGCATGGAAAAAGGCGGTGTTAATGACTTAAACTTAGTTGTTGATTCTGTCAGACATGCTGTTAACGAAATGGAGTTAATGGCCGACTGTAATGTGTCAAGCGTATATATGTCGATATCGGGGCGTCATGTACAGTGCCAAAACGAAACAGGCATGGTACCCATAAATAATCAAGAAGTAACGCAAGACGATGTCGATAACGTTATCCATGCAGCACGGTCTGTGCCGATGGCCGCTGAACGCAAACTCTTACATGTTTTACCACAAGAGTACGTAATAGACGTACAAGAAGGGATTAAAAATCCAATTGGTATGTCGGGTGTGCGCATGGTGGCTGCAGCGCATATTATTACTTGCGCCGATGATATGGCCAAAAATTTAGTAAAATGTGTAGAAAACTGTGATTTATCAGTAGACCAGACAATATTTGGTGCTTTAGCCTCAAGCTATGCCGTATTAACCGAAGATGAGAAAGAATTAGGCGTCTGTGTGGCGGATATCGGGGGCGGAACACTTGATATAGTCATTTACACCGACGGCGCAATAAGACATACTGCAGTTATACCATTGGCGGGAAACCAAATTACGAGCGATATCGCTAAAATATTTCGTACCCCAATGAACAACGCAGAGCAAATCAAAGTCAATTATGCCTGCGCGTTAAAAGATATGGTTAGCATGGAAGAGACCATTGATGTGCCCAGTGTTGGTGGGCGACCTGCAAGAGCAATGTCGCGTCATACCCTCGCTGAAGTGATTGAGCCTCGTTATCACGAGTTACTCGAAATTGCTTATGAACACATTAAAGCTAGCGGATTAGAAGAACAAATAGCAGCCGGCTTAGTTATTACAGGGGGCACCGCCAAAATGGAAGGTGCCGTTGAATTCGCTGAAGAAATCTTCCAGATGCCGGTAAGAGTTGGCAAGCCCCACGGTGTGAAAGGCTTAGCCGAGTATGTGGACGATCCATGCTTTGCGACGGCGGTTGGTTTGTTGCAGCATGTAAAACAAAATTCTAATAATAATAAATCGTCATCAAGACATGACGAAGATAGCGTTATAAAACGCATCAAAACGTGGTTTAAAGGTGCATTTTAGGGGACCTTTAAGCTTGTGCGCTAAAACAATAACGAGTCTGTGTGCGCAGACTCTACGGTATCGGAGAATATTATGTTCGAACTGATGGATACACCCACCGACGAAGCGGTCATTAAGGTCGTTGGCGTAGGTGGTGGCGGCGGCAACGCTGTCGAATACATGGTCACGCAAACAATTGAAGGCGTCGACTTTATCGCCATGAACACCGACGCGCAAGCGTTGAAGAAGTCATCGGCAACAGTAAAAATACAAATAGGTACAGAATTAACCAAAGGGCTTGGTGCAGGTGCCGATCCAAACGTGGGGCGTGAAGCTGCACATGAAGATCGCGAAAAAATACGCCAAGCGCTAGACGGCGCTGACATGGTGTTTGTTACCGCAGGTATGGGCGGTGGTACCGGTACAGGTGCTGCACCTGAAGTAGCAAAATTAGCTAAAGACATGGGCATCTTAACCGTTGCTGTTGTCACTAAACCATTCCCATTTGAAGGTAAAAAGCGCCTTGATTTTGCTAACCAAGGTATTGCTGAACTTTCTAAGTATGTTGACTCACTTATTACTATCCCCAACGAGAAGTTGTTGAAGGTAATGGGCAAAGGCACGCCTTTATTACAAGCATTTAGTGCGGCCAATGACGTGTTGAAGGGGTCTGTTCAAGGTATCGCCGAGCTAATTACGCGTGACGGTTTAGTAAACGTTGACTTCGCTGACGTAAAAACGGTTATGTCTGAGATGGGCACTGCGATGATGGGTTCTGGTATTGGTAGTGGTGAAGACCGTGCGGAAGAAGCAGCAGAAGCTGCTATTGCATGTCCGTTACTAGAAGATATCGACTTGTCGGGTGCGCGTGGTATTTTAGTTAACATTACGGCCGGTCTTGATTTTGCAATTGACGAATTTGAAGTAATTGGTAATGCAGTAAAAGCCTTTGCCTCCGAGAACGCAACGGTGGTTGTAGGTATGGTGATTGACCCTGAACTTCAAGATGAAATTAGAGTAACTGTTGTTGCGACAGGTATTGGTGCTGAAAAAAAGCCTGATATATCGTTGGTGAAAAACGAGTCAGTAGCGAGCGGTCGTGATACGGGTTCTGTATCGGGCGGTCGGACTGTGGTTGAAGGTAACCAAGCGGTTAAGGCCGAAGACGAACAGCCGAGCGAACTTGAATATTTGGATATACCGGCATTTTTAAGAAGACAAGCTGATTAATTCAGTTTGAATTTATTGCTGTTCTTCGGTAGCCCTATTGTTAATCTGAAGTTGTTTATGGTCACAAATGTATCTGAATGCGTAAGAGTTAAGTAAGTTGTCTAGCTGTTACAACTTCAGATTCGAAAAATCATAATAGTTTTATAATCTTAGCTTTACTGGTCTGAACAGTGTGTTTTTTCGGATAAAGTGCTTGCAAACTTCAAAGTCCTTGACTTTAAAGGTTTTATAGCCTATTCTCTGCGCCCGTTAAAATTACTAGGTAAGGCATGTTAAAACAACGTACTCTCAAAACATCAATTACTGAAACCGGTATTGGTTTGCACAAAGGCAGAAAAGTCACTATGACTTTACGCCCTGCACCTGCCGATACTGGTATTGTTTTTCGTAGAATGGATGTTAATCCACCTGCTGATATTTTTGCGAATGCTAAAGATGTTGGCGATACTATGCTTTGTACCTGTATTACCAATGCTGACGGCCATTCTATTCACACCGTTGAACATCTTGCCTCCGCTTTATCTGGATTAGGCATCGACAACATCATTGTTGAAGTCGACAGCCATGAGTTACCTATCTTAGACGGAAGCGCTAGTCCTTTCATTTTTTTGCTTCAAAGCGCTGGTATAGTCGAATTAGATAAACCTAAAAAGTTTATCAAACTGCTCAAAACAGTGAGAGTAGAAGAAGACGATAAGTGGGCCGAGATGCGCCCATTCGATGGCTTTAAAGTTGATTTTCAGATAGATTTTGGTCACCCAGCTATTTCTCAAACACGCCAGCACTGCGTGCTTGATTTCTCTAAAGATTCCTATGTTGATGAAGTCAGTCGAGCGCGTACATTTGGCTTCATGCGCGACCTAGAAATGATGAATTCTATGAATCTCGCTTTAGGCGGTAGTATGGATAACGCGGTTGCTCTAGACGAGTTTAGAGTCTTAAATCCCGAAGGCTTGCGTTACAGCGACGAATTTTTGAAGCATAAAATTTTAGATGCGGTAGGCGATCTATTTTTAGGCGGACACAATCTTATTGGTGAGCTCGCCGCATACAAAACCGGACACGGCTTAAACAACAAGCTTCTCAACGCGGTTTTAAATGATGCAAGTGCGTGGGAATATGTCGAGTTTGAAAGTGAAGAGTCATTACCTATCAAATACATTGAGAATTCTACGCACCTTGGAATTAATTTCGCTTAAATAATCGCTCGTAATTTGCGCACAGTTTTTGCATAGATTAATCTGTAAAGGTGCTGGTCTCTTAAGTATCGTGGTTTGTAGGCGCAAGTAGCTCTTAAGAGTCTTTGGTTACTGAGTTTGCTCAATAACATGAGATAACAAACGATTTGCGTCAATAATTTGATGTTTTGGCTTTACAGCCTTGGTACGTATACAGTCTTTGAACACTTTTAGCTGAAGAACCGGCGTCAATTTTTCAACTACTTGATTGTCTGTATAAATTTTAATCGTTAATAGGTGTTTAAATAAATCTATAAAGCTTAGGCCAAAGTATATTTTTTTATAAGTTTAAAAGAGCAAGAAATGCCGAATTTTTCAGTAAAACAGGCCAGTTAAGCGTATTAATATAATGGCGTTTGACGAATTAGGTATCAAAAAATATAAGCGGGTCTA
Organism: uncultured Glaciecola sp.; assembly: GCA_964643575.1. GTDB lineage: Bacteria > Pseudomonadota > Gammaproteobacteria > Enterobacterales > Alteromonadaceae > Glaciecola. The sequence continues at coordinate 16,397 of CAZXTD010000032.1, forward strand.
TATTATTTTGTTTTAATTGGCCGATAAGGTCTTTACACTACGTAAAATAAAGCAGTACAAGTACAACTGCATCAAAGAAGATATTAAATACCATGAGCATTACCATTTTAGTCAAAGGCAAAAATACAAGGATTGCGAAGCGGTTTTCGATTCGTAAAACCGTAAGCCTTTTGGTGGGCGTTTCTCTGGTCTTATTAGTCTCTAGCCGCTCAACGGAATCTGTTTATGAAAACCAGATCAGACTGAATGTAGTTAAGACCGGTCTAGAAGAACAAAAATCATTGGTGGCGCAACTGCACGGCAGCACCGACCAAAAACTAGATGGCCTTATACAGCAACTTGCGTCAATGCAATCACAACTTCATCACCTCGATACAGTGTCGGCAAACCTAGCAGAAAAGTCTGGGCTAACACTAGAAGATTTTCAACTTCCTCAAGATGTAAAAACAAATTTAAGTAAAGACGCCGAGCTCACGACACAAATCGAGAAAATGTCTGATGCCCTAGAATTCAAAATTCAGCAGCTTACTGCACTTGAATCTATTTTACTTGGCCTCAATATAGAACAAGAAAGCAAATTGGCAGGCAGGCCGATTGGCAAAGGTTGGTTATCGTCGTATTACGGCGTTCGTAAAGACCCCTTCACTGGCAAACCGACTATGCACAAAGGCATAGACTTTGCGGGTAAAGAAGGGAGTAGCGTAAATGCTACTGGTGCAGGCGTTGTTACATGGTCTGGTTCACGTTTTGGGTATGGCAATTTGGTTGAAATCGACCATGGTAACGGCTTGAAAACGCGATATGGTCACAACGACAAGCTTACGGTGGAAGTGGGTGATGTGGTTACCAAAGGGCAAGCGATTGCGCTTATGGGTAATACGGGTCGCTCTACAGGTGCGCACGTACATTACGAAGTTATCAAAAATGGTCGTCAAGTCGACCCCTTACCTTACATATATCGCTAAAACAGCCTTATTATCTCTCTTGCCTGGCTAACCTTTCGTTAATCGAAAGGTTTTTTAATGCTTACGATTGACTTTACTTATTTACTCTAGATTCGTTATGTAGAATCGCGATAGCGGCATCTTCAGTAAAATATTATCAGCCATATTTGCCAGTTTTTATGCTAATATGCGCTTTTTTTAACGCAACTAGAAATTGGACGTCTTCATCGCATGTTCGTGAGTATATTTAAGAAAATATTCGGTACTCGTAACGACCGTTTATTAAAACAGTTACGCAAAGTAGTTAACCAGATCAATGCGCTAGAAGAGGGTCTTGAAGCTCTAAGTGATGAAGAACTACAAGCTAAAACCGCCGAATTTAAAAAGCGTATTGAAGATGGTGAATCTTTAGAGTCACTCAAAATAGAAGCATTTGCCGTAGTACGGGAAGCCAGTAAGCGCGTTTACGGTATGCGACATTTTGATGCGCAAATGAAAGGTGGCTTAGTATTGCACCAAGGCAAAATTGCTGAAATGCGCACGGGTGAAGGTAAAACGCTCACGGCCACTTTGCCAACCTATCTCAATGCAATATCAGGTAAAGGTGTTCATGTTGTTACCGTTAACGACTACCTTGCTAAGCGAGACGCCGATTGGTCACGAAAATTGTTTGAGTTTTTAGGCTTAAGCGTTGGCTGCAACATTCCTGGCATGAATCACCAAGAGAAGTTAGACGCCTATACAGCGGATATCACTTACGGTACAAATAACGAATTTGGTTTCGATTACTTGCGCGATAATATGGCCTTTAGTCCACAAGACAGAGTGCAACGTCCGCTTAATTTCGCTGTTATAGACGAAGTTGACTCAATCTTGATAGATGAAGCTAGAACACCGCTTATCATCTCGGGTGCTGCCGAAGACAGCTCTGAGCTATATAAAAAGATTAATACCCTTATCCCTGAGCTTGTAAAACAAGAAAAAGAAGACGAAGAAGGCGCTCATGGTGATGGTCACTACACAATTGATGAAAAATCTAAACAGGTACACTTAACCGAAAACGGCCAAGTGTTTGTTGAAGAGTTACTTCAAAAAGCAGGTTTGATTGCCGAAGGTGAGTCTTTATTTGCTGCTAGCAATATTTCAATGTTGCATCATGTTAATGCAGCCTTACGGGCGCACAAATTGTTTACTAAAGACGTTGACTATATTGTTAAAGACGACCAAATAGTTATTGTAGACGAACACACCGGACGCACTATGGAAGGCCGCCGTTGGTCAGAAGGTTTGCATCAGGCTGTTGAGGCCAAAGAAGGTGTTAACATTCAAAATGAAAACCAAACCTTGGCATCAATTACCTTCCAGAACTTCTTCCGCTTGTACGAAAAGCTAAGCGGTATGACGGGGACAGCAGAAACCGAAGCATTCGAGTTTCACAGTATTTATGGCCTTGAAACGGTCGTCATACCTACTAATAAGCCAATGATCAGGGCCGATCACCCTGATTCAATTTACCTCACAGCCCAAGAAAAATTCTTGGCGATAATTGAAGATATAAAAGAGTGTGTTGAACGCGGGCAACCGGCTTTGGTGGGCACAATATCAATTGAAAACTCTGAGTTGTTATCGAGCTTGCTTAAAAAGCAAAAAATTAAGCACAAAGTACTTAACGC
>CAZXTD010000032.1:19023-19398 GCA_964643575.1 uncultured Glaciecola sp.
ACGCTAAATTCCATGCTGAAGAAGCTGACATTGTGGCGCAAGCAGGTATGCCAGGTGCGGTTACTATTGCCACCAACATGGCAGGACGCGGCACCGACATTGTACTTGGCGGCAACCTAGACGTAATTTTGAGTAGTCTTAAAGACCCAACACCGTCAGCAATAGAAGAACTTAAGGCACAGTGGAAAGAGCGCCACGATGCCGTTTTAGCATCAGGTGGCTTACATATAATTGGTACAGAGCGACACGAGTCACGTCGTATTGATAACCAATTGCGTGGTAGGTCTGGTCGTCAGGGTGACCCAGGTTCATCTCGCTTTTATCTAGCGCTTGACGATCCGTTGATGCGTATATTTGCCACTGAAAAAATGGGCA
>CAZXTD010000032.1:19408-31965 GCA_964643575.1 uncultured Glaciecola sp.
CGCTTAGGCATGAAGGAAGGCGAATCTATTGAGCATCCTTGGGTTTCTCGTGCAATTGAAAATGCGCAGCGTAAAGTTGAAGGTCGTAACTTTGATATTCGTAAAAACCTACTCGAGTACGATGATGTTGCAAACGACCAACGTCGGGTTATATATGAACAGCGCAATGAACTCCTAGACGAGGGTGATATTGGTGCGACAATTACCAATGTAAGAAATGACGTTGTTAGTACCGTTGTTAGTCAATATATTCCGCCGCAGTCTTTAGAAGAAATGTGGGATGTAGCAGGGTTAGAAGAACGTCTTAAAGGCGACTTCTTGCTAGACCTACCACTACAAAAAATGCTCGATGAAGACGACAAACTTTATGAAGAAAAGCTCAGAGAGTTCATTGGCAATAAGATAAACGAAGCATATCAAGAAAAAGAAGAAGCCGTTGGTGCAGAAGTATTAAGACAGTTTGAAAAAGCAGTGATGTTACAAACGCTTGATGGTGCCTGGAAAGAGCATTTAGCAGCCATGGACTATTTACGCCAAAGTATCCATTTACGCTCTTATGCACAAAAAAACCCTAAGCAAGAATATAAACGCGAGTCGTTTGAATTATTCTCTGAAATGCTGGATAACTTGAAAATTGAAGTCATTAGTATTTTAAGCAAGGTGCAGGTTCGTCAAGAATCTGATGTTGAGGCTGTTGAAGCTCAGCGCCGTCGAGCTGAAGTTGAAAAGAACTTTGAACACCAGCAAGCTCAATCGGCCACGCATCCGCAACAGGGTGCACAAGCCCAGGCTGCTGCAAAGCCGCAAGCGCCAAAGCGCCAAGGACCCAAAGTAGGGCGTAATGAGCCTTGCCCATGTGGTTCAGGTAAAAAGTATAAGCAGTGCCACGGCAAGCTTACATAGGCAAATCAGGGACCTAAATATCTTATGACACCCAATACTGCGACTGACAATACGAAAACTGTTGACGTTGCAGTGGGTGTTATTATACAAAACACGCAAACCCCTAAGTTTTTTGTCTGCAAACGATCCGCCAATCAACATCAAGGTAATAAGTGGGAATTTCCTGGTGGTAAAGTAGAAGCAAATGAAAGCGCTGATGAAGCACTCGCCCGAGAGCTTCTTGAAGAAATAGGTATAAAAGTAATACAGTGTTCACCACTTATTGTTATCACCTTCAACTACCCTGATAAACGCGTAAAACTCACTGTAAGACTTGTGACTGAATTTAGCGGTGTAGCCCATGGTGCTGAAGGCCAAGAGTCTAAATGGGTTGACTTTAAAACGCTTAAATCTCTTGAGTTTCCAGAAGCCAATCAAGCTATCATTGAAAAGCTAGAGGCCATCTATTGAATAGCCGGCCGCTCACACAAAAAACAATTGGCATACTTGGCGGCATGAGCAATCGAGCAACCGTTGAATACTATAATTTTATTAATGAAGCGGTTAATCAGCATTTTGGCGGGTGGGAAATTGCTGAGACCCTTATTATTGGTTGCAACTTTGGCAATATAGAATATTTTGTACGTGAAGGTAAGTGGACCGAGGCCCAAGCCTATTTATTGACCAAAGCTAAACAAGCTGAACTCGGTGGGGCTGACATTCTCATTTGTATGTCTAACACGATGCACAAAGTCCTAAACAATATTGAACAGCACATTACTATTCCTTTTTTGCATATTGCAAAGCCCACAAGTGATGCTATTTTAGCGCAAGGTTTGTCGAAGGTAGCTCTACTTGGCACAAAGCCAATTATGGCTGAATCATATATGCGTGCAGAATACGAAAAGGCCGGTATTGAAACTCTGGTGCCCAATGAGCAAGAGCAAGTGATTGTTGACCAAATTATTTTTGATGAGCTAGTCAAAAACATAGTAACAGAGCAATCTAAGCAGGCTTATATCAAGATTTGTGAGCGACTAGTGGAAGAAGGTGCTCAAGGCATAATACTTGGCTGCACGGAAATCTTTTTACTGATTAAAGATGACGATTTTGATAACTTGCCTTTGTTTAATACGACACAACTTCACGTTGATGCCATCGTTAAGATGGCACTCACCGGTTAGCCACTTTTAGGTCTAAAACTTTACCCGAAGTGTCTTTATACTGTTTTTGCTTTTATGCCAAAAAATAGGCTATACATGACCGGTACTACCCCTAATGTCAAAATAGTACCTATACCTAAGCCAAACGCAATGGCGCTTGCCATTCCATAGAACAAAGGATCTTGACTAATTATCAGCGGCAATAAGCCTAATATTGTTGTGGTAGTCGACATGATAATTGGACGCAAGCGATGGATACTCGCACTTATTAATGCATCAAAGTCATTACTATGACTCTCATCATTTCGCTCTATCTCGATGCGGTCTATCAAAACAATTGCATTGTTCACAATGATACCGGCAAGCGCATACAGGCCTAAAATAACCATAAACCCAAAGTTAGCACCTGACACTAATAAGCCAATAACAGCGCCAATCAATATTAATGGCACCGTTAATATAACAATTCCTGCGCGCCGGTATGAGTTAAACTGCGCTATAAGAATCAAGGCTACTATGGTCAAGCAAAGCGGTATGTTAGCGTTTAATGAAGCTTGGGATTCTTTCGATTCTTTTACAACACCATCAAATTCTATTCGATGGGAAAGTGGTAAACTGGCACTCAGTTCATCCAGCTTAGGCTGTAACATGGGCACCATATCTTCTGCCGTGAAAAATAAGTTTTTACCTTCAATTGTGACCGTTCTAAATAGATCTTCGCGAGCAATACGACCATATTTGGGTGTAAAAGAAATATTGGCAATTTGTTCAATCGGTACATTCACATTTCTGCTTTGACTATAGACGTTAATACCATATATACGACTGAGGTCTAGACGGTCTTGCTTGTCGCCGCGCACAATGATAGGTAGTAGATCATCGCCTTCCCTATACTCAGAAATTGTCACTCCGCTGTAAAAGGTTTGAAGCGAGCGCGCAACATCTGCTGAACTTACGCCAGCGCGCTTCGCTCTTGCTTGGTCTATTTGCACATCAACTTGCGTGATTTTGTTTTCCCAGTCATCTCTGACTTCTACGGTTCCGTTTAAGTCGCGCATGATTTGTTTCACTTCCTGAGCGGCTTCATAAATCACGTCACGGTCGGGGCCAATCACCTGAATATCGATTTTGTTAGAGTCTGACGGGCCTAAAAACATCTTCGTAACACGGACCTGAAGGCTTGGTAATAAAGACGCAAAGTCTTCGCGCAAGTTGCTGATCACTTTGTTTTGGTGTTGCCTGTCGCTAATGTTGAGCATCAAAAATGCTTTATTCGACTCTGGTGTGATGGGGGTCAGTGACAAAACAAAACGCGGACCACCAAAGCCGCCATAGGCTGCATAGTTACTCACTTCACTGTAGCGGTCCTCGTTCTCTAATAGGGTAAACACCTCTTTGAGCTTGCGTTCGGTTTCACGCATAGTTGAGCCTGCTGGTAAATCGATATAGGCAAGCACCTGTGCTCGGTCGGAGTCAGGGAAAAACTTAACGGGTACAATACCCATTGCCATGCCCGCCAAAATAAATAAGCCCACAATCGAAACCATAAACAAGGCGCGCATTCGCAATATTCGCTGCAATAATTTACCGTAAGCGGTGTTAAGGTGATTAAACACGTTTTGGATTTTTTGCTGTGGGCTAACACTTGAACTATCTTTGTTGTCGGTGTTACCGTCCGGCACCCTATCTTTTATAAACAAGTAACAAAGGTATGGCGTTACCATCAAAGAAAGCAACCATGACACCACAAGTGCGTAAATAATTACAATAGAGATTGACCGTGTATATTCGCCAGACGAACTCTCTGCTAGCATTAAGGGCAAAAATACTAGCATGGTAGTGGCGGAAGAAGTTAATAAAGGAATGGCTAAAGTGCTACCTATACTGCGCACAATATCTTGCCGCTTCTCGCCTTTTTCTAAGCGTTTTTTAAAGTCTTCGGCAACTACTATGCCGTTATCGACTAAAAGCCCAAGCGAAATAATCAAAGTAGCTAAGCTCATTCGCTCGAGGGCCATACCGCTAAAATTAAGTATGGCCAATACGATTAACACAACCGCCGGTACAATGGCCCCAACAATTAAACCAATTCTAAACCCTAAAAACAAAATAACAACACCCAACACAATCGCTAAAGTTTGAATGACGCTTTTTGATACACCTTCAACTGCATTTTCTACTTGCTCAGCTTGACGCGTGATGGTGTTAAAGTTCATCCCGAGGGGCACAATTTGATTGAGTTCATCCAGCTTTGACTCTATACGAGGTGTGACTTCTGTTACGCTATAGCGGTCATTTTTAGCAATGGCAAGTACGATTGCCGACTGTCCATTAAAGTAGGCTGTTTGATGAGGTGGGTCTACCACGTCTCGGTAAACGTTTGCCACATCAGTTAAACGAATGGTTTGACTTGGGTCAGATAGTGGAAATACGACGTTTTTGATATCGCTCAAATCTTCAAAATTACCACTTGGCGCTACGTTAAAGCTTTTACCGTCGATATCGATGATGCCGCCAGGGCGTATGACATTTTCAGTTTGTAGTACTGAAATTAGTTGCGATGGCGCAATACCCAGTTGCGATGCCTTTGCATCTGATACTTCAATGATAATGTTTTCTTGTTGTGCGCCAAGTATGTTTACCGACTGAACACCAGATACGAGATAAAGCTCGTCACGCGCATGTTGGGCCATATCAAACAATTCGCCCATACCAATGCCACTTTCGGCTTGCAAGGCTACTGTCATAATTGCTACATCACCAAAATTGTCATTTACAAAAGGGGCTAACGTGCCTTCAGGTAATTGCCCAGCTACTTTGTCTAGCTCGTTTCGCACTTTGTCCCAAATTTGGTCTAGGTCAAAATATCGCTCATATAGTTGCACATACACAGTGGACTCACCAAGTACCGAAACAGAACGTATTTCTTTTACTTCATCAACATTACGCACGCCTTCTTCGATAGTTTTGGTAACGAGAAGCTCTATTTTTTCAGCAGGCATGCCGGGGAATTTAGTAGAGATTACTGCTTCACGAATCTTAATTGAAGGGTCTTCTTGAGCAGGTAAGGTGAAGTAACTCAGTGCTCCAAAAAGCATTAAGCCTAGTACAACCGACATGACGGTGCGGTTATATTTAACGCCAAACTCAGATAAATTAATCACGTTTAATCTCCTTATTGATTATATATCTGTTGGCTTTTGTTGAGTGGCATAACGAGTTGGCCATCATTTAAAAACTCAACCCCAGCTGTCACTACTTGAAAGTTTTTTTCGTGAGCAATAGGCAAACGAGCAAGTACAGATTTAGGCAGGGTTTGCACAATATCAAAGTGCACTTTACTGGCAACAAAATCATTCTGCACTTGTCTGACGATATGCACGTATTGGCCTTTAGCATCAGTAGCAATTGCTGATAAGGGGATTTCATATAGAGGCGAGCCATTGTTAGCGTCGACTTTTAAATTTCGTGAAGAGTCCTCTTTAATAGGTAGCAATATTTCTGCTGACATACCTGGGCGCAGGCTTGGGTAATTTTGCGTAAAAGTTATCGTAATCGGAAAGGCATTTGCCATTGAAGCTTGTGTGCCAATCTCGGTCAGTCGGGCCGTAAATTTAGTTTCCGTTTCGCTCGCCATGTTGGTATTTGAGGCAGTTGCGACTAGTCGCGATGAGGATGACAGGGCAGGGATTTTTACAGTGACTTCTTCACCTAGCTCAATTCGACCAATAAGTGACTCAGAAATAGCAGCGGCCACCTCTAAATTAGCATCGCCTTGAATAGTGAATGCAGGTGTTTGAACGTTAATTTGTTGTGACGGCTCAATGAGTCTGTCGCTAACAGTGCCTTTATAAGGAGCATAAAGTTTAGTGTCAGACAAATTCTCTTTATCAATATTTAAAGCACTTTGCGCACTGTTTACGCGCTGATTAGCAATATCAAAGGCAGCTTGGGCGTTATCAACCACCGCTTGAGATACTAGGTTTTGCTTTTTCAAGCTTAGGTTTCGATCGAGGCTCTGTTGTGCCTCAGTGCGAGCGGCTTTTGCTTCGGCCAGAAGGCTTTCACGTTGATTGACCGCTAATTGGAATATCTGGTCGTCGAGCTCTGCCAATAATTGCCCTTTGTTAAATGCTTCACCTAAATTGACATACACATTTTTGACAACCCCATTGACCTCAAACGATAGTGCGGTGGTGTCGGCAGCCTGTAAGCGACCTGTTATATGACGTTCGATATAGCCATCAAATTTTGTAAGCTCAGCCGTTTTCACCATTTTAGCCTGCCCAACGTACTCTATGCTTGTATTTGAGTCTTGGCATGCTTGTAAAACAGTAGCAAACGTTAGCAGCATTAATAGCTTGGGAAACACAGATTTCATTTTTCGTCCTATTGAATACAGAGTAAACGACAATTAATCATCATTTTCCAAAAGTATACTGTACTGTACGGTACAGTACCAATTAAATTTTATTTAATGTATATTGTTTGTGTATCGGCATTTAAAAATGTCACTAGAGTTGATTGTTTGATTACATAACTAACCATTATCCTCGCGCAAGCAGGGAGCTCCTGATGCTTACGTTGAGTCGTATTCAAGCTCGGTAGCTTGTTGTGGAGGTCCCTGTCTGCGCAGGGATTTCGGAGGGTTGTAGGGATGACGAAGGTTCATTGGCACTAAAGTTTGAGGTAATAGAATAGGTTATGACGGTAGCATCAAATGGCCGAAAGCAAACGGCAGAACCCAGCGATATGGAAAAACCAAAAAGCACACCTAAATGTCGTATTTTGGACGCTGCGCGGGAGTTATTTTTCTCGAAAGGGGTTGCCGCGGTAACGACCGATATGCTGGTCAAAAAAGCAAAGACTTCAAAAATGACGCTTTATAAGTATTTTGCGAATAAAGATGAAATATTGGAGCAAGTGGTTGCTGAGGATGTGAATCGTATCTTTGAACCTCTAGATACTGAAATTAACAGCACTAATGATTTTACGGCGGTGGTCTTGCATTTTTGCAGCAATCTTGCCGAAATAATTTACGATCCTGAAATTGTTCGCTTTGACCAGTTAATGGTTTCTCAAGCACTATCCCATAAAGAGCTCACGCAAATTTATTATAATCGCACTTATCAACCCACTATTGATAGAGTCCATGAGTTACTTGTTCTAGGCCAGCAACGTGGTTATTTAGAAACACAATATTCGGCTGATTTACTCACTGATATACTAGTATCGTCAGTTTCGGGCCTAGGTTATACACGAGCCATACATGGCTTTGATGCAAACCACCAACAAAGCACCCAAAAAATTGAAAATATCGTTTCGCTTGTACTGGGTCTCACGCAAACAAAATGAACGTTACCACTTAAACTTAGTCGATGTAGCAAAAGCAATACCTAAATGGTGATATGCGGCTTCGCCAATAAAATGAGGGTAAGTGTCTTTGCCTTCCCAGTTAATGCTATTGCCAGCATAATCTACAAAGCAAGGGTCACCGTGGCGCAAGCACGTAAAATCTGTTGCATCTAAACTCGGGTGAATCATTGCCGTTTTACGGCCATCTTTGCAAGGATAGCGAATTTCTTCAACAAGTCGATATGCGTCTGTAGCAGGCAATTTTTTTAAAGCACCTTGGTTGTACCGCTCAATAAAGCCAACAATAGCCTTAGTCATTTTTACGGTTTGCTCATAGGCTTTTGCTTTTAGTGTGCCTTGTGGCTGCGGGCCTACTTCTACCATTACGCCCCGCTTAGCTAAAGTGCAAAAATAGCCGTACTCATTATAGTCTTGATAGTCTTCTACTAGTATTATCGCTTCAGGCATTTGCTGCGACACATAACGCGACAATTGCTGGTGAAATTCGTCGTTTACTAAGATAATGAGAGTCGGGCCCATATTGCTTGTCGTGTTATGAATATCGATTATAAAGTCAGTACTAGGTTGCCCCTTGGGGCCATATTCAGCATTTAGTTTTTGAGCAAGAACATGTTCGTGGGCAGATTCAGGTCTGAGAAATTGGGATAGGCTCTCAAACGTAAACTGGCGATTAAGGTCTTCATCCACAAAACGAGTACGTTGGGTAATGGCTAACTTATTCACTAAACTGTACTTAATGTTGACGCTGGGTGCTAATGTTTTAATTGAGCTGTTATCGATTAGCCAGTTTTCTACTGCTTGCACGCCAGACAATTCATTGCCGTGTGTACCGCCTGCTATAAGCAAATTTTTAATAGCTTCGCTCATCTAAATATTCTCACTTTTTTGTTTTTTATTTAGTTTTTAAAGAAGTCGCCAGAATCTTGCTGCGCTTTTGCTAGCATGGCTTCAATTTCCTCTACGTCTATATTGTCTGGTAACAAGTCTTGTTGATGCTCATTACTAGGAATAGCGTGTTTCTCGTCGGCCCATTGACCAAGGTCGATGAGTTGGCAGCGTTTGCTGCAAAAGGGTCGAAACGATGATTTAGGCGAATACTCTACTGATTTTTGACATGTTGGACAGTTTACTTTCATTTATGCACCCTTAAGGTCGAGTGAGATTGTTCTCTTATCGGTAATGGCTTATTGGTTAAAGCTTATTGGCACTGGCGTATCTTGTCGCTAGAGATCGCGCTTAGCAACACGCCAGCTTAAAGTTTACTTGTTCAGTAATGGCACCGCTTGAACCAGCAGGGGGATTGAGTCGCATAAATTTTAGACCAAAACGATTGCGCGTGCCGCTTACTACTGGGTAAATTCCTGAGCTTGAGTCGCACTGTATACGAACTAATTCTATTTTTTCTTCTACTGAACCTTGGTAATAACCGTTTTTACATTCGATATTTTGAAAACGCGCTTTTTCGCGTAAAAAAGATAAAAGCATTTGTAAGCTATTTTCTATTAGGCTGAGTTGCTGCTTCCAATCTTGCATATGTGCGAGCTTTATTTCGTTGTCTTGCTTTAGCCAACAAAAGAGGGAAGGCAAGTCGAACGAGGTTACGCCCCCTGGCGTAGTAAAACGTTGTCGTATATTAGACAAAAACTTTTCTTCGCGAAGACTCGCGCCTAATTTAGGATTACGTTTAATTTCACTACTGAGTCGGTGGAGCGTTTGTAGGGCTTGGTCAAGCGCTTGGTTATCGATATCGGGGTGCTGTGACCAATGCACGAGCTTTTTTTCGTGGGCATCAATGTCGCGTAAAAAATCGGTGCGTAAATCAAGACGCTCTACCATGTCCATGATGTCAAAGAGAAGTTCTAAAAAACGCAAAAATTGATATTCGCTTTGCGCGTCTTTTGCTTCTTCAAGCTGCGCGAATAACTGCTCTAGTCGCAAATAATTTCGCACTTTTTCATAAAGTGGGAATTCGTATAATGCGACTGACATTTGTTTCTCCCTGCGCTTGGCGTTTTAATTATAATGATATGATTTTAATTGCAAAAACCTAAGCGATTGGCTTAAGCATATTAGTATAAGGTTACATCGAACTTGAGCATTTGTCTAAGGGAAGCGCAATTTGCTTTACTGTTTTATTTCGCCATTTTGACTTAACTCTACATATTGGTGGTGTAGATTGTCGACTTGACCTACAAGAGCTTCTTTTCCTTGGCTGTTATCTATAATGTCGTCGGCTAGCAATAGGCGGTTTTCGCGAGAAATTTGTGCTTTGATAATTGCATCGATGGTTTTTTCGTTGCCGCCATCTCGTTGCAGTGTCCTTGATTTTTGCAAATTGGGCGGTATGTCAACAACAGCTGACCTGTCGGTCCATTCATGAAGTTTGTTTTCAAACAGCAGTGGTGCCGATAAAATGCAATATTGAGATTGACTATTATTGATTTGCGACATCATTTCATCGCGGATGAGCGGATGCAAAATAGCGTTTAGGTCGTTTTTGGCTTTGTTGTCGGCAAACGCAATTTCACGCAGTTTAGCTCTGTCTAAATTACCATCTGTTTGCAACACGTTTTCAGAGAAACGCTTTACGACTTTGGCTAATCCGACTGTGCCGATTTTGACTACTTCACGGGCAACAACATCTGCATCGACAATATTAATCCCGCGATCGTAAAATAAATTGCTTACGGTGGTTTTGCCTGAGCCTATTCCGCCGGTAAGACCCACAACAAATTTATCTTTAAATAATGGCATTTTGTTTGCTCAATAAGTCAGTAAGGATTAATCATCAATTTGTACTATTTGTGCCATTTGTAAAAGGGCGACTTACAAAGTAGATAAATACCAATCTGCAATGTGTTGACCATAAAGCATCGTGATAAAACCTGCAATGGCAAGATATGGACCAAAAGGAATCGCATAGCCAGTCCCTTTCCGATTGACTAGCATCAGCGCGATACCTATTGCTGCACCTACAACCGAAGATAATAAAATAACAATGGGTAAATGTTGCCAGCCGACCCAAACCCCAATAGCGGCGAGTAGTTTGAAGTCACCAAAGCCCATACCTTCTTTACCTGTGAGTAATTTAAACCCCCAATATATGAGAAACAGAAAGGCGTAGCCTAACGCGCCGCCTACAATTGCAGAGTTCGCATTAATGTCGGGGCTGTGAGCAGCAATTAGTAGGCCAATCCATAACATACTAAGCGTCAGTACATCGGGCAGTAACATTTCATCAAGGTCGATAAAGGTCATTGCAACGAGTAGCCAAGTGCAAAAAATAAAACCAAAGGCAATTAAGTTGAAGCCTAATTCGAAAGCAACAAGCGTGCTAAGCAAAGCGGTGAGTAATTCGACTGCAGGGTAGCGAATCGATATTGATGTTTTACAATTACTGCATTTGCCTCTTAAAAACAACCATGAAATAAGCGGGATGTTTTCCCAAGCGCGAATTTTGTGTCCACATTTGGGGCACGTAGAGTCAGGCTTGACTAAGTTAAATGTGGTTGGGGCAGTTTGCTCTTCGTTATTTTGCTCGGCAATTTCACGAGTCCAAGCATTTTTCATCATAATCGGTAAGCGATAAATAACGACATTTAAAAAACTGCCGACTAAAAGAGATAAAATAAACACAACTGAATAATACAGAGTTGGCGACTCAGATAATAAAGTGTACATAAGATGCCTTAGCGTAAAGGAGATTTGGAGAGCTGCTTGCAGAACAATAGCATAAGCTTTAGTGGTATGATTAGCAAAAGCAAATTAATTTAGCCTTTTATCAATTTGTATAAAAGGCTAAATGTTAACGAATGAGTTGATTTGCTTATTTTAAAGTCAACATAAAAAGACTATTTAAACAACAGCACCCATTTGGAATATCGGTAAGTACATGGCCACAATTAAGCCACCAATAACAACACCAAGCACTGACATGATCATCGGTTCAAGTAAACTGGTTAAGCCATCTACCATGTCATCAACTTCAGCCTCGTAGATAGTGGCAATTTTACTTAGCATTTCGTCTACCGCGCCCGACTCTTCGCCAATCGCTATCATTTGTGTAACCATGTCAGGGAATACATTTGTTGCACGCATAGCGACGTTCATTTGAACACCGCCCGACACTTCCTTTTTAATAAATAAAATGGCGTCTCTGAATACCGCATTACCCGATGCACCTGCGGCAGAGTCTAGCGCGCCAATTAATGGTACGCCTGCTGCAAAAGTAGTTGATAGAGTGCGGGTAAAACGTGCTATCGCTGCTTTTTTAAGTATCTCGCCAATAATTGGAATGCGCAGTATGCGTTTATCTACATAATCTCTTAACTTTATCGAGTTACGATGGGCACGCACAAACATGATTGCCGCAGCGGCCATTCCTGCACCAATAAATACGCCCCACTTTTGGACAAAATTCGAAAGGTTAAGCACCATTTGCGTAAATACAGGAAGTTCTGCACCAAAACCTGCAAAAATTTCTTCAAATTGGGGAACAACAAATACTAATAATATCGTTGTTACGATAAAAGCGACCACTAATACCGCAATAGGATAAAACATGGCTTTTTTAATTTTTGACTTGAGCGCTTCTGCTTTTTCTTTGTATAAAGCGATTCTATCGTAAATGGTTTCGAGCGCGCCAGATTGTTCGCCGGTCTCTACAAGGTCGCAATATAAGTCGTCAAATTGCATTGGGTGCTTGCGCAGAGCTGACGACAAAGGATTACCCGACTTCACCTCAGAGGTAATGTCGTTCATCATTTTACGTACTGACATCTTGGCGTGGCCCTGCCCAATCATTTCTAGACTCTGAATAAGGGTAACGCCTGCACCTAGCATAGTCGCAATTTGCCGAGAAATCATGCATATATCGCTAGGGGTGACTTTGTCTTTTTTCTTAAATAAGGGAGTTGCTTGCTTTTTTACACGTGTGGCAGAGATGCCGCGTCGGCGCAGTAAGTTTTTGGCCTCAAGCAAACTAGAGGCTGTAATTTCGCCTTTGTTTCGGTTGCCTTTATTGTCTGAACCAGACCATTCAAAGATATCAGCAGTTTTCGCCATGGTAGACTCCACACTTATCGGTTGTTTTGAGACACAAAAGCCCAGTTAAACTGGGCTTTTCGACGCTTGCTT
>CAZXTD010000033.1:0-31573 GCA_964643575.1 uncultured Glaciecola sp.
GCAGGCATATAGCAACATGAGTGGCTATTTCTTAAAAATTTACGACAGGAATTTTTGAAAGTTGCAGGCTTTTGATTTAACACTCACTGTACTTTTGGCTCCTAGACTAGTAATTGCAGGTCTAAGGGAAGTTCGGGATGACACTTGGCAAAAAGTAGTCAGTATTAATAATCTTGAGATGAAGAATAAAACGTCATGGCTTAAAGTTTGATTTTGAATTGAGAAATTTGAAATCTAAGACCGACGATTGTTTTGGTGCTTAGCAGTAACTATGAGACAAACTCTACAAAAATATTAGCAGTGAGTCTGCCTTGCAGTAGATCTGTACCAATATCATTGGCAGATTTGATATAGCCTGAATGAAGCTGACTTCCTGGATATACGACAAGCCTGTTTGACTTATACGGAATAAGCCCAATCAGACTAAAATGCGCATCTGATTCAGTAAAATAGCGCGTTTCAGGCAATCCATTCGCGTTTAAGTATGACTGAACAGAACCTTCAAAGTCATGCAAACGCGCCAATGTTATATTTTCAAAATTGGTCGGATTATGCCGATAAAGACCCGTCCCACCAAAGTCTCCCGGATTGATGTAATGCATTATTGCAAAATAATAAGGATTAGCGCTGTCAATGTGCGGTATGCGTTGAAAGGTAGAAAGCAGTGACGCAGGTTTAGCCACCATTGAATAATAGCTAGCATGTACTTTTAGTCTAAGACTCCCTGGGACTTGATAGATTTGTCTTAGCTTGTTTTCAATTGCGTATAAAATTGTTTGAGTGTAATCGACATCTAGCGGCGAGCGAGGGCCGGGATAGCCCTTTTCGCCTGCGCCTTCAAACTCAACTATGTCGTGTGCTTTGGACAAAAAATACGACAGGTCATTGAGTATATCGTCAACAAAGTAAACAGGCGTTTTTTCTGCGCCTATGTGATTGAGAATATTTTTAGCATTCGGGTTTAACTGATACATTCAATCTCTGATTACATCGACTATTTGGCAGTGCTTAATATAAACTTATTTTGAACACTACTGGCAAATTAGTCTTAAATTCACTTTGTTTAGTAAGGTGCAAGCCGTCTTCTTTCATTGACCAAGTAACCGCTTCGTCATTACTGATTGACTCAACTGCCCTTATCTTAAGATTAGCGCCATGACTGGACTTTGCTAGACTGCTCAACACCGTATCACCTTCTTGCCAACCAAACTGAATCGCATATAAAGTTTTGCCATCTTTTGAACGGGTATAACGAATATCGTCATTGGTGAAGCCGTCAAAACCTAAATCTGATAAATGCCCTGTAGGCGTAATAGTTGGACCCTCACCAAAAACTAACCAAGGCCGTGTGGAGTAGATTGCTTCACCATTCGTGTCGAGCCACTTACCCATCGTGGTTAAAATATCAATTTGTTCTTGCGGTATGGTGCCGTCAGCTTTAGGGCCTATATTCAGTAGCATATTGCCATTTTTACTCACTATATCAATTAAGTCGTGTAACATACGGCGCGCCGAATAATACTCCATGGGCTCAGCGTAGCCCCAAGAATTGCGTGAAAGAGAGGTGTCAGTCAACCATGGAACAGGATAAATCTCACTCATACGACTGCGCTCTAAATCGATTGTTGCTGTGCCCTCAGGCATATCTGGCGTTTTATAAGTAAGCACGACATCTTTACCCCACTGAGCACCGCTATTATAAAAATTAGCTGCCATATCTATGCGTGTTTGCTCTGGGATAAGGGTCATTCGGTTATCAAACCACAACATATCGGGCTGATACTTTTCTACCACTTCGTCTACTTTTGCTAACCATTCTTTTGAAAAGCTCGCGGGCGGCATATCGATATGCTTAAGCGGGTTGCGTCTGCCATTAGCATCTGGCGCGCCCCAAGCATCGGGGCCAGCGCTGGGACCATATAAACCTGCATATGCTGGATTTGAAGCGTCTACCGTCGGGTCATTTGTTGGATACCATCCCCATTTCCAGTGATGGTGAAACGAGGTCAAAAACTTCAAGCCTCTTGCTCTTATCGCTTTTTCCATCTCTGCGACGACATCACGCTTTGGGCCTTTTTCAACAGAGTCCCATTCGGTCAACTCACTGTCCCACATTGCAAAACCGTCGGCATGCTCAGCAACAGGGCCGGCAAACTTAGCGCCAGCCAGCACATATAAGTCAGCCCATGCGTCAGCATCAAAGTTTTCAGCGGTAAACATTGGAATAAAGTCTTTATATCCAAACTCTTCTATAGGTCCATAAGTCTCTAGATGAAAGCTATGCGACTCTGTGCCCTCTATATACATATATCGGCCATACCAGTCAGATACAGACGGTGCATTTATTGCTGAATAAGGCCCCCAATGCGCATAGATACCAAACTTTGCATCACCAAACCATTCAGGGGCTTGTTCATATTGTTTCAAAGATTCCCACGATGCTTCAAATGGCGCTGTTTTTGATATTTCTTCTTGTAATGGAGATTGTAATGAAGCTTTTGCCGACTTTTGAGTCGTCGGAGCTTGGCCACAAGACTGTATAAAAAAAGAACTTACGATAACAGTGCATAAAAAACGCATACGTGTGTTCATGGATAATCCCTATAATAATTAATGCTAGCGAGTGCTTTACTCGCGTAAACGACCTTATATATGACCATACTACAAATTATAATTTATTTATATACGATTATTATTTTTTATTGGTGATTTATTGTTGCACATCGAAATTGTTAAAATATCGTAGACTATCGGCTAAATGCTCATGCCAGTACTCCCATGTATGTTCCCCAGAAAAAACATCAAACTGGTGAGAAA
Source organism: uncultured Glaciecola sp. (assembly GCA_964643575.1). GTDB lineage: Bacteria > Pseudomonadota > Gammaproteobacteria > Enterobacterales > Alteromonadaceae > Glaciecola. The sequence goes on from CAZXTD010000033.1 coordinate 2,818, forward strand.
TACTTGCTTCTACCAAACTTTCAGATAGCCTCTGGTTTGCCTCAAACAGCACGTCATTCTTGCCACAATCAAAACGAAAAGGCGGTAGGTTTGCTTTTTGCGCATAAGCCGTTTTTAACAAGTCGCCATGATATTTGTCAGTGTTTTTCCGTAAGGGCTCCAGAGTGTTGTCATCAACAAAGTGTATAAAATCTTCAATTGTCGTAATCGAAGAATGGGCTGATATTGCGCTGAAAACGTTCGGATAGTTAAATCCTAGGCGTAGTGCTCCATACCCCCCCATCGAGAGCCCGGTGATAAACTTTTTGGATTGTGGACTGCAGCTTGGTATATGTTCACAAACCGCATCAATGACATCTTCTACGATCCATTTTTCATAGTTGGCATTCTGCAATGGTAAATAACCACTGCCTTCACCAAAACAGCCGTCTGATGGCATCACCAGCACAAATTCATTCAAACCTTGGTCGCGCAGACGCTCATAGACTTTTTCAGCGCCACCAAGCTGCGACCAAACCCAATGGCTGCCATACACTCCGTGCAGTAAAACAACAATGGGAATGTTGGTTCGGTCCTGTTTTGAACTTGCATAAACACTAATATCTGCCCGTCCTCGCAAGTTAGAGCTATATACTGTGATGTTCGTAAAATACTCTGGCGCAAACGCTTGGTTGGCGACTTCTACTCGCAAAACTGTCATTGAGTCTCTCCATGTAAATAAACGGTGCTTAGTCAATACATCTTAGTCAATACATAAACAGCGACTCATTATATATGGTCGCTAACTTTACTAATCAAAAACTATCACACCCTTAGCAATGCGACCCGCTAGCATATCATCAAACCCATCTTGCAAATTTTCTAGTCGATATGTTTTTGTTACTAGTTCATCTAATTTTAAGCGGCCCGAATCATACAACTGCATCATTCTTGGGAAATCACGTTTGGGATTACATTGCCCATAAAGCGGGTTAATATAAATTTTATCCCATTCAAATAGCTCGCAATCAAACTCTATTTTTTGCTCAATGCCGCTTACTTGAACCGCTACACCAGCACTTCTTACTAAGGCAAGTGGAGCAGAGCCTAACGCGGGAACAGCCGTACATTCAAATGCGTAGTCAGTTTTGCGACCCTTGTTGTTGGCTTTCACCTGAGCAATCATATCGACTAAATCTGGGTCATGTGTTTTAGCTTTTACCGTATGTGTAGCGCCAAATTCTTTTGCTTGTTCAAGTCGATCTTCAGATAAATCGATAGCGATAATCACACTCGCTCCGCTAATGCGCGCACCTTGAATCACATTTAGTCCTACGCCGCCACAACCGAGCACTGCGACCGACGAGCCCGCTTGTACTTTTGCCGCATTTACCGCTGAGCCATATCCAGTCATTACCCCACAACCAACAATGCTGGCACTAGGAAAAGGTATATCGTTGTCTATTTTAATAACTGCTGACGATTTGACCACAGTGTATTCACTCATGGTGCCGAGATGAAAAGAACGACTTAGATTTGTTCCATTGTGCTGACATTTGTCCTCAGATGCATGTCCACATAAGCCGTTTCCTGTCACTGGGCTGTTCACTTCACAAATGTGTAAATTACCCTCTTGGCATTGAAAACATTCCCCGCATGGTATCGCCCAATTCAGCATGACCTTGTCGCCCACGGCTACATTGTCAACACCTTCCCCAACAGCGGCAACTACCCCAGCGCCTTCGTGACCGATAACAAATTTCTGTTGCCAAGTCGTGATAGAATCCCAATCGGTATGGCATATTCCTGAAGCTTTAATATTGACTTTTACTTCACCCTTATTTGGTTCGCCAACATTTATCGTGTCAAAAAAGAACCCCCCATTTCCATCTGCAATTGCAGCCCTTGCCTTGTCCATGTAGACTCCTGAATTACGGCTAATTTTAATATCACGCAATACTTAAATGAAGCACCCAAATATTTATTGTGAACCTTTTTGTATACAAGATGGATTTGATTTTGAAATCCATCATGTCAGATATTTAGACCATGATACCTACTCGTGTTTTACACACTTTCATCAAGTTCATGAATTTATATTTTTTGAACGCATTGAAGGAATTTATCATTACCATCGCGGCGAGTCGCAACTAAGCGACTTTGATGCAGTCTTTACTCCTTCAATGGAGACTCATGATTTCACCTTAAGTGCACGCCCAAAATCTTGGTATATTGTCCAATTTATTCCTGAGCTTTTTAGTGACAAAATGCAAACACAGTTTTTCGAAAAATTTAGGAGTGGCTCACACTTATCGTTCACCCGCGATGTACAGCGCACTATTCATCAGTTGTTACCAATCATTTTGAATCAGTTTGAACAGCACCCCCAGAGTCAGTCTTGCAAACAATTACTCGTCAGTCTTTTTTCCCTAGTGTTTGAAAACAGCATTAGCAACATCAGCGATAATCAGGAGCATTTGTCGGCTTCTGCATCATTTACAAAACTCAATCCGATCATCGATGGATTCAAAGACTCTAGTGTTGATTATCTGTCTCTTAGCGAAGCGGCCAAGCTATGTAATTTGTCTCCTTCATACTTTTCAAGGCTTTTCAAAAAGCATTTTAGAATGCCTTACACCGACTACATCACTCAGCACAAATTATATTGTGCTGCACGCATCTTGAGTCAAACCGATACGCCTATTACAACGATTGCTTATGACTTACACTTTTCGAGCCCATCGTACTTTATTCGTCAATTCAAATCGCAGTTTAGGCTTACGCCATTTCAATACCGACAGCAATTACATTAATAGTATGTGGCTTAAGCAGTAAAAATATTGTCTTTTGTTAGGTGAGCTTCTAAATTTGCGATAGCTAGTTTGTTGACTCGCCGATTATTTTTAATAGCTTGCGTTCCAAGCACATAAGATTTGGCATGATTTACCGCTTCGACGCATAAAAGCGTATCCTCTTTAAAATACCAAATAGAAAACTGGTCAGGCTGTTCTTGCCTAACAATACAATCAGTATAACCTTGCGACAAACCAACAATTTGCAATTTACATTCGTATTGATCTGACCAAAACCAAGGCACGCTAGAAATAGCGTGTCGCTCTGTTGTCAGAAATTCAGCTAAGGCCTTAGCCTGATCGACAGCATTTTGTACAGACTCTAAACGTATCCACCTGTTATATATTTGGTTAAAGTGCTTCGTGCAGTCACCTATCGCAAAAATATCAGGGTGTGAGCTCTGACATGCTTCGTTAACGACAATTGCGCCATCAATCTCTAAATCTAGTTGCTCTGCGAGCTCAGTGTTAATCTTGACGCCTACGCCAACTAATACAAAGTCTGCTGAATATTCGCTACCGTCTTTGCAAACAACTTTTTCTTTGTTGCCATCACTTGTAAAAGCAATCACATCTTTGTTTGTCTCTATGTTTACACCTTTATCTTGGTGCAAGCCCATCAAGAAATCAGACATAACTGAGGTTGTTACTCGCGACAAAATACTCGTTTCTCGTTCAATAACGGTCACCTTTAGGCCTAGCGCTCTAAATGAAGAGGCGGCCTCTAAACCAATGTAACCAGCGCCAATAATTACTACGCTCTTTTGCAGATTTTCATGCTTATCTTCGCTTACACGAGACTGAATGGCCCGAACATCAAAAAAATTACGCATGGTATAGTGTTGTCTACTCGACATTATGCCGCTAATGGGCGGAATCAGCGCAGCACAGCCTGTCGCAAGTACAAGCTTATCAAAGCTTAATGTATTGCCGTCGCTCAAATATGCAGTATGCTTTTCTCCTGTACTTATGCGCTCGACTCTACAAGCTAACTTTAGATTTATGTTTTGTTGCACATAAGCACTTTGCGCCTTAAGTAAAATAGGGCTTGCATTGTGGGTCTGCAGAAGCTTTTTAGATAATGGAGGACGATGATACGGCAACTGCGGATCGCCATCGACCAAGGTAATATGGCCGGTCCACCCTTTAGCTCGCAAACTAAAGGCAGCATTAACCCCAGCGTGACTTGCACCAACTATTAATACATGCTGCGCAAGGTAAGCAGTGTCTCTGCTATTTTCCATCATGTTTGCGCCTAATTTAGTTGGCGACGGTAAAGGTCATGCCGTCAATCTCATCAGAGACCTGAATTTGGCATGACAAGCGGCTGTACTCGCTCACATTGTCGTCAAGTTCAAGCATGTCACTTTCTATTTCGTCGGGCGCACCCACTTTTTCAAAATCTGTTTGGGCGACATGAACATGACACGTTGCACACGAACAAACACCGCCACAATCGCCGTCTATGCCAACAACACCATTTTCTACTGCTAACTCCATAAGTGAGCCGCTAGTGCCTTCTACTTCAATTATTTGATTTGTTTGAGTAATGAATTTTACTTTTGCCACTTTATGTTCCTCGATTTAACTAAGCTATTTCGTTATTGCGCGATAAAACGCATCTCTAATTGATTAAACCCGACTTTTCGTGTGAAATCGCCAAGCTGCTCGATGTTTTCGTCCGCGCTTAGTACTTCAAACTCTTTGACTCTGTTTGCTAAGGTTAAAACAAGCTGCCTCAAAATTTGCCTCGCATGCGTTGCGCCTAAACAATTGTGGTGACTGAAGCCAAAGCTGACATGTGGATTCACTTTTCGGTCAAAATCAACTTTATTAGCGTTTGCAAACACATTCTCGTCGCGGTTGGCAGATGCCCAACACAACGACACCCTTGAGTCTGCCTTAATTGCATGCTCACAAACCGTCGCATCTGTTGTCGCGACTCTCCCCATTTGGGTAAGCGGTGCAAAGTACCTGACCAATTCTTCCACCGCTCGGTTGACTATTTCAGGCTCATTTGCAATCCGCTGCAAATCAGAAATATTTTCAGAAAAATAAGCGATTGTATTAGTAACGGCATTGATAACTGTGTCGCGGCCACCAGCAAAAGTTAAGATCATGACGCCTTTTACTTCTTCTTTGCTCATCTTTTTTCCATCCACTTCACTATTCAAAAGTACTGAATATAAGCTGTCAGATGGAGTGTCGATGGCTTTTTCGATTTCAGCGTCAATATAGTCATAAAGAATATTCGCTTTGTCGCCGTCAAGTGAGCTGCTTTCGCTTCTAAATACGTGGGTACCCCAGTCAATCCATGTTTGCGCATTGCTCATAGAGGTATTTAATAAAAGCGTCAATGCTTTTGATTGTAATGGAAGTGCGAATTGGGATACCACATCGATTTTTTCAGTGCTGAAGGCATCCGTGATGGTTTCGTCAATAATTGCTTGTAGCTTAGTCTGATAGCTTTCTTCTAATGGACGTTTGAACCACGGATTTAAGAGCGCTCTGTAAGGACCGTGCGTGGGTGGATCAAGCTCAAAGGGTATTTGCCGTGTGTCTCTGATGTTGACTTCTGATGGGATCACAATTCGACCTGGCGTCGACCCTGATTGGAAAGTAGCAAAATTATGCGCAGCTTTACGCAGGTCTTTAAGGCGTAAGATCATGTTAACGGGATCGTCCTGATCGTTCATATAACCTATGCCTGTTTCTTTGCGGTTTTGTGCAAATGCGTCAGGAAAATTGCCGATTTGGCTGGTAGTTTCAGGCTTCATCTTACTCGCTTCAATTAATGTAAACTAATTGTTATATGCTAACGATGAGTGAAACACTAAAATACACATTTATTGCTCAAAAATAGTAATCTGATGTACTTTTAGCAAGATTATGCTTTTGATTTACGGCAATCAGAAACGAAAAAGCTAGGACGATGCCTAGCTTTTATAAATGTTTGTTTGCTTGTTCGCTTACGATTTGCGGTTTATGTACTCATATACATTGCTTGCACCTTGATTACGTGCAAACTCTACTAAGTTTTGTTCGTTACATAAAACACCGCGCTCTGTCGTTACTTCTTTTAATACTGCGCGTCTATTAGCGTTTGGTGCGATACGATCCGCCTTCACGTTCAAGGCTCTCTTTAGCATCATAACATCGTCAGTTAACACCGCTTTACAAAATTTATAGCTATTGACATCGCCCGCGAAAGCAAGCCCATCGTACTGAACTTTAGATACACTTTCGTTCGCTGTAACCTGTGAACTTAAACCAAAAACCATCAAACCAGCCGCTATGGCAACATACTTTTTCATATTAATCTCCAACCAAATATTAATTAACTTGTCACTGTGTATTTCTTAGTGACTAGTCTGGTCGTTTGATCATTTATGATAGCTCGTATATTTCATTGTTTTTGACAGAAAAACCTGACGAATTTTTAAGCTATTGTTTCAACTGCGTTTTAAAACTATAAATTACAAGGCTTATCGTCAACACACGCTTAAGACTTAAAAGTAAACCAATCAACGTTTAACAAATAACCACTGCCACCCTTAAATACTAAGGACACTGTTTGCTCACCTTTCAGTAATTTAGTTTGATTGGCCGTCAATTTAACGGTCACTGGCTTAAACGTTTTCCAATTACCTGTATTCTCGATTGCGACCGTGCTAATCAATTCGCCGCTTTCGTCTCCTAGCCTTAGCTCGATGATCCCGCCTTTAGTGGCGCTTGATGCACTTATTTCAAACGCGGTTACTGGTTTTTTAAATTGTATCGACTCATAAGTAACTGAATCTCCATTTTCGATATATCCAATATTTCCAATATCACTACCCGAAAATTCAGTTTGCACACCTTTTGTTTTATTAAAACTAGTGGCTGCAATTCTCTCCAGTGAACGCTTGCCTGTTTGCGTCGAGTTTGCAAACAAATTGACAATTGATCCCGGCTTTATTTGTTCAATCGAATCTTCTGCTACTATGCGTCCATCCAAAATAACGTTGATTTCAGTGCTTTCGTCAAAGGCATTTACCTTAATGTCTGTGATGCGCAAAAAAGGATTGAGACTGACTAAGTTAGGCGCATCCTTGGTTAAGGTTTTTGACCCATCTACTTTAGCGATGACTTCTGCATTGCCCGCAATAGTAATTAGGCTTTCTCTTTCTTGTAAAAACTGCAACCAATCAAACTTAAGTGTCGAAACATTGCCCATAAATGTAAACACAAGGTCTTGCATGCCTTTGGGTGAGAAAGCTAAGTCAGTCTTTACTGCGATATAGCGGCCTGTCGATGTGTTAGGCACATTAATAGTCGAAATTTGATTGCCTTCCCCGTCTGAAATTAATATCTTCGCGCCAGCTTTTGCGCTAGATACATACGCGACAACAGACGAATACTCTTTATCAGCAAAATCAACTTGACCAAGCACTGCCTTACCATTTTTAGCTATATTGTGTAAGGCCCAGTTTGGTTTTCCGTCTGATAAATTAGGCGTCACTCTGACGTTTTCTAGAGAAGTGTAGCGGTCAACTTGAAGTGTTTCTTCAGCACTTAAATGCCCTACGCCTCTTTTTGTTGAGGGAGTAAATAGAATTTTGCCGTCATCATCAAAATACAAACGATCGACCGACATAGAACGCAGGTGCTTGTTTTGTGACACGTCATTATGATGATAAAAGATATACCATTGACCTTTGTACTCTATTATCGAATGGTGATTAGTCCATTGACCATCTTTCCAGCGTTCCAATATTTTACCTTGATACTCAATCGGCCCCATCGGACTTTTTGCGATACCATATGCAATTTCTTCTGACCCATCTGGTGCATGTGGAAACGTGAAATAGTAAATACCATTTCGTTTAAACATAAATGGGCCTTCTTTATACTTAGGCGGCAAGCCTTCAAGGACTTTAGGTGCAGAAATGATTTTAGTCATGTCTTGATTTAATTCGACGACATTTAGGTTTTCACCTCCTCCCCAGTACAAATAGATGCGACCATCGTCATCTATAAATGGGCTAGGATCTATACCTTGCGTACCCTCAATATAATTTTCACGGGCAACAAAGGGGCCTTCAGGGTGGTCGGCGACCGCTACTCCAATTTCTCTGAAATTATCGCTTTCTTTTGGAATACCAGGAAAGAAAAAATAAAATTTTCCATTGTGCTCAATTGTGTCTGGTGCCCACATACCATAGCTTTCTTTTTTGACCCAAGGCACGGTGTTGTGATTGAGGATATTGCCATGATCAGTCCATGTTTTCATATCATCCGTCGAAAATACATTGTAGCCGGGCATACAAAATTGATTGCTGCCTTTACCCTCTGGGCACTCCATATCACTTGAAGGGTAAACGTAGACTTTACCATTGATCACACGAGCTGTTGGGTCAGCCGTATATTGATGAGTAATAATAGGGTTGTATGGATTTTGTTTGGTTACTTCGGCACTTGCAATTAAGCTTAAACTGCCGAGAAATAATGAAGAAAGTAATTTGTACATAATAATTATCTACCACCAAGTAATGTAAAGAGCAGTCAAAATGATTAAACAGATTAAGGCTGAAAAATTGAAGCCAGCGGAAGTCTTAAAACTGACTTCACTTAAATCGACGCTCTTATTTTGAGACGGTGTCTTATCTGAAATAGACACGATAAAAGTCAATACAATACATAAGACAAAGACGATACTTACTCTGTCCATGAACGGTATTTCACTTAGGAAAAACTCGAACAATAGCGAGATAAAGAATGACGATAAAGCCGCACATAGCGCTCCTCTAGATGTCATGTGAGACCAGAACATGCCCATCAAAAATATCACCACGATGCCAGGTGAAAATAAGGCCGAAAAACGCTGAATATATTGAAACGCTTGATCAAAGTCGCCAATTAATGGTTTAGCCACAAGCATAGCTAATATTAATGATCCAATACCCACTAAACGGCCAACATTAACGTAGTGTTTTTCTGATTTTCCTTCTTTGTGTGGGCGATATAAATCCATGGTAAATATGGTCGATACGCTATTTGTCATAGATGCTAAGGAAGAAATAATTGCAGCGATTAGCGCGGCGAAGATTAAGCCTTTTAAGCCAACTGGCATAAGACTCATCATAGATGGATAAGCCATATCGTTTCTCTCTAACATGGGGAAGAGCACAACGGCAGCAATACCCGGCAAGACAACAATAATCGGCATTAGTAATTTTAAGAAAGCAGCAAACATGATGCCTTTCTGCGCTTCTTTTAAACTTTCTGCAGCTAAAGCACGCTGAATAATGTACTGGTTAAAACCCCAATAACCGATATTAATTACCCACATACCGCCAATTAATACCGAGATACCAGGCAGTGAAATATAGTGCGGACTAGATTCATCAAAAATCATATCAAAATGACCAGGTACTTGTTCGGTTAGCATGCTAAAACCAGTAAATATGCCTTCCCCTTCTGATATCGCGTCCAATGCCAAATAACTCAGTAACAAACCACCAAATACCAGTAAAACCACTTGAATAATGTCAGTATATGCCACTACCTTTAGCCCTCCGTAGCTCGCATATAACACCGAAAATGCTGCCAAGAAAATCATACCAAGCATCCAATCAACACCGGCAACACTCTCAATTGCTAGTCCACCTAGCCATAAAACTGAGGTTAAATTGATAAATACATAAACACCCAGCCAAAATATCGCCAAAACGGTTTTTACTCTGCTATCGAAGCGTTGCTGCAAATACTGCGGAATAGTATAAATCTGATTTTTTAAAAACACTGGAAGCAGAAATTTACCCACAATAATGAGCGTAGCAGCCGCCATCCATTCATATGATGCAATGCCTAGACCTAAGGCAAAACCAGAACCCGACATACCAATGATTTGTTCAGCCGAGATATTTGCAGCTATCAGCGAAGCACCAATAGCCCACCAAGGCAAGGAACGACCCGCTAAAAAATAGTCTTGCGTGCTAGCATTGTTGGCAGCTTCCCGTTTGGTAATCCAATACGCTATCGCGAGTAATATCATCGCGTAACAAGCCACGATAATAATGTCTAAATTTGCTAAATTTCCTTCCATTGTATTTTCCTAGGCAAACCATTCATGGTTGTTATTTTGAAGTAGTGGGAGTAAACAAGAGTACGCAAGGTGTAAGCTTTTTATAAACTCGTCATTTTTTGATAAATCAGGCGTAAAAACATCGGCGATAGATAAAAACAAAGCAATATCGTGTTTAGGATCGTTGTTACATAAAGCGGCAATGCTAAGAAGTTTTTCATGTAATGGGTCGACTAATTCTTGTTTTTGCTGGTGACGCAGTCTTACAAAAAGCATCCAAGCGGCCAGTGATTTACTCAGTCGTAGAACTGAACGATTTTCGCTTAAGTTCTGTTTGATTATCGGCAATATCCGCATGGGTAATTTTTGTGAACCGTCCCATGCAATTTGACTCAGTAAATGTCTGATTGATGGATTACGGAAGCGGTCTAAAATATCGTTACTGTAACTTTTTGCGTCAAGTTCTTTTGGTGTATGCTCAGCAAGAGAGGGCAATATTTCGTGGTCAATTAAGTCTTGCACAAACCCTACTAGCTTGTCATGCTGCATGGCATCAAACACCGTTTCTATTCCCATCAACGTGCCAATATATGCAAGGCTTGAATGCGGACAGTTTAGAAGACGAAGCTTTGCCATTTCAAAGCCATTGACATCATTTGTAAAAATAACCCCTACCTTTTCCCAACTAGGCTTAGGATCCGGCACGATATCTTCGATGACCCATTGCACAAATGATTCGCGTTTAATTGGCCAGTTATCTTGTATATTCAGGGCATCACTTACTGCTTCTCGTAATGCATCGTCAGTTGCTGGCGTGATACTGTCTACCATCGTGCATGGGCAAACCAAATTTTCGTTTAGCCAGTCTGCATATTCGTTATTCACGTTTTGAGCAAAGGCTATTAGAGCAGTGCGAAGCTTATGTCCATTGTCAGTGACATTGTCACAACTAATAATACACAAACATGGCTTACCAGCTTGCCAACGATTAATTAGCGCATGTGATAAAAGCCCAATTGCGGTGTTTTGCCTACTTTGCGACCCTTTGCTGTCTATATCTGCTAAAACATCTGGGTTATCCATATCCAGTTTTCCGAGGCTGTTTAAACAATAACCTTTTTCAGTAATAGTTAGCGTCACTATTTTTGTATTTACATCGCTTAGTCGCGCAATTATTTGTTCGTATTGTTTACCCGCGACTAAAACTTCGTTGATAGAGCCAATAATTTCATACTTTGTGGTCTTGTCTAATTCAGCTAAACAATACAAGCCGTTTTGCGAGGTCAATGCATCAGCCACGCCAGTTGAGCGCATAGATACGCATGTGATCCCCCAGTCGCCACCCGATAATTGCATTGCCATATGCGTATACCAAGATTGATGAGCTCTAAAAAATGCACCGGGCCCGATATGAACAATACCCGTTTTAGGTGGTAATCCTTCAAGTCTATAATTGGGCACCACAATGCCTTTGTTCGCTATTTCAGCAAGGGAATTTTGCTCTAATGGTGTAATTAGCTGTTTTGTTTTCATAATACTTTTGACTCGTTTTGAAGTACCAATGTGTCTACTAATTGTTGTATATGTAAACCACTAAGGCGAATCGGCACATTACCTTCATTTGATGATTTGATTAACAATGTCACATTCGGCGACGTTTCTGTAACCGTAAATTGATGTAAAGCATATCCGCTAGCGGCTGTATTTGAGCCTCCGTCTCCAGCTTCTCCACCACCCGCTTCTGAAATAGCTATTTTGCGACCAAACGTAGGCCGGTAAGTACTTGGTGACTTTATGTTAGCTTGGTGCTGACTTTGCAAAGAAGAAAATAAAAGCGAGGGCACTGAGGACTCTTTGTCGTTCAGCACATGATGCCATGTTTTGAGCTGGTATTTTCCAATAGGTAGGCCTGTTAAGCTAAGCTGCAGAGCACCTCCATTTTCGCTATAAAGTGCGTCCTCTATCATAAAACTTAAATCGCCCGGGACGCCCCAGTGATTATCCCAAGCAATATTTGGCGGATTAGCGCTTTGTTCGTGAGCTAAAGCCCTGACTTCAACACCAAACTGCAAGCCGTTTTTATCAGCTATTTGACGACTAGCAGGCCCGCTATCTTGTGACCAGATGTAAAACGCTTCTTGTGGATGTTGACTGTTGTTGCCAAAATCAATCTTGGTGTCAATTGGCATTAATATAGAACTGGTACGATACCGAGTAGGCTGATTAACGATGCTGTTTTCTGATACTGCGCTCAGCGATATGGTCGCAATGTTAGACTGCATATCACTTGTTTTGGCTTGAAGCGATAAGGTTGAAGCCGTCTCGCCAACTCGAATTAACACAGATGCGACGCCATTTCGAGCTTTTACAGGGTTGGCAGCAATCGTCATACTAGCAGGTAAATCTATCATCGAATTACTTTTTGGGTCGCCTACAATAATGGCATCACCAGCAATTGAAAAAAGCACCTCAGGAGTCGGCATATCAATGACCAAGTCATTCTCATCTAGAAAATAAGCATGGGCCAGTACGATACTAGAACCGTCAGCTTCAAAATTAAAACCATCTGTATCAAACTCGACCTGGAGTCTGTTTACCTTAGTATTTTTAGTGCGTGAATGTGTCGCTTTTACTTTTCCATTATCCAAGGCGTTTGCCGAAATAACACCATCTTTGAAGACAAACGGCAATAAGATGGAAGGTGACGCTAATGCACTAAGACTTTGCTTATCGTTTGGCGAATAAACCCCCAAAGATTTACCATTATGAAAAACTTCGACTTGTTCTTGGTTTGTAAAAATTTGTACTTGGTCGTCAAACTGCGCTCTGAAATCTGGAATATGTATCATTGGTTTATATGTCATTTCTGACTGGTACCAATAATAATTAGGTTTGGGAAGTCGAAATGAATCCCAACTGGCAGAGCGCCAAACCGACAAATTAGGAAATTCTTTGTCGCGTTTAATAAATGAATGGCTGTCGTGCCCCGACCATGATGCAAGCCCAATCAAATTGGGATCTGCTTTGTACTTAGCCACTATGTCTTGCAGTCTTAAGGTATCGAGAGAACCAGAATGCTCCATAGCAAACAAAAGGTCATGTTTCGGTCGCACTGCGCCTCGGTAATCCATTACTGCGTACAAATCTGTAACGCCTGAATGTTGCTCACCTGTCCACAACGTGCCGTTATTCATTGTAATTCGAGTCGGATCTTCTTCCTTGGCTGCAAAATGCATACGCTTTATCGTTCCTCGATGATTAATACCAGCGCCCCAGCCCAATATCGATGGATGATTCCTATGATTTCGGATCATACGACGGGTTGCTTGCTCCAAATTATCCATCCAAGTGTCTCCACCAATACCAATCCATGTAGGGGGTTCTTCAACAATAATTAGGCCCAGTTCATCACTCGCCTCAATAAATGAATTATCGTGCGGATAATGCGCTAGTCGCACAATATTCATACCCCACTATTTAAATTTGATGGCATCTGCACGATGCAAATTGTTCGGCACGGCATCGCCGATATACGGATATTGTTGATGTCTATTAGCGCCAATTAACTTGATTGGTTTTCCATTCAGTAAAAGCCCTTCTCCTAGTCGTAACTCGAAACTGCGCAGACCCAATGGATTGACCTGCGCATCGAGCAGCTTCCCTGCTTGGTTAAATACTAGCGTATGTACTTTGTATAAATAAGGAGATTGTGGTGACCAAAGTTGAATGTCGTTATCTAGGCCTAAAGTTTGTTTGATAACACTTTTGTTATTAGCTTTAATCGCAAAATCTTTTGAGTGCTGCGCTATACTGACGCCTCGATGATCGACAATATGACTCTCAACCCGAATCTGTACTTCACTGTCTTGCGAATTAGCAATTTCACTTCTTATGGTTACCGTCGCGTCTCTTTCATTGACAACAGGAGTTGTGATAAATATTCCCGATGTAATCGATTCCCAATTAAAAGTAAAATGCACCGGGTCGGTAATATGTAAATATACGTCTCGGTACAGGCCACCAAAGAGCACATAGTCCGCTGTATGACCGTCGGGTGGAATATCACTATTGCGAGTGTTGTCTAGTTGCAGCGTAATGGTATTTTTCGCATTTGGGATCACGAAGTCGCTAATATCAAAATGAAATGGTGTAAAGGCACTAATGTCATGAACCCCTACTTTTTTGTTGTTTACCCAAAGTGTTGTTTTTTGATGGGCACCTTCAAATTCTAAATAAACTCTTTTTTTGCTGGCTACAGCGGTATCTGTTTTTAATTCAGGGATGAACACCTGCTTTTCGTACCAACTGTGATCACGATGGAAGGTAAGTTGAGACTTATCGTCCTCACTATCATCTAAATTTAATGAAGTCAGTTGGTATGTATGTGGCACAGATACTCTGTGCCACTCTTTGGTAGACCATGTTTTGTTCTCGGGAGAGTTGTCTACCTTGCCTTTATGATATTGCCAATTAGTGATAAGGGTTTGCGTGTATCTGTTTGATTCAGTGACTATTTGCTGTATTTCTTGTTGAGATACTTGTTGTTGTTCTAATTGCGCAGCGGAATATGTATTCGCAAACACATAATTCAAATTCAACATAATTAGAAGTACCACAAGTATATAAGGGCTAAAATCAGCGACTTTGTGCTGTACTCCGTTTTGTTTAATATATATTTGCATTTGTTCTGATGTTAACAACATTAACACTCTATTAATAACTGGTTAGAATGAAGATTACACTATTTATATTCACCTGTTAAGTTTTATATATGATTTTATTTTCACCTTCACTGTTTTCTCAAATACAAACAATCGCTTATTAATCACCACCTTTGATAATTATCTAACCATCTGATTTTAATTGATTTAATATACCATCCCTCATCTGAAGCCTAGTGCATTTATCCTCGTTTTGTTCGTCAGTTATGGAAATTCAAAGCTGCCAAAAAACGCCAACAAAAATAAAATCTTCATTTTTATCTATAATTTTATTGATTTTAATATGAGTTTCAATTTATAGTAGGTGTAACATTTTATTAACTCATTTTGACATAGGCTTCTTCAAGTAAATGAATGCATATAAAAAAGCAGCAGTATCAGTCGCCGTACTAGCGGGTTTAAGTGCTTGTTCACAAAACACCAGTGAACCTGATGCAACAAACAACACCGACAAGCATCAGCAAAAACTAGAACAAATACAAGAAGTGGCTAATGTGGGTCCATTTAAACCAAATTGGGAATCTTTTACTGATTACGAAATACCCGCTTGGTATCATGATGCCAAATTTGGTATTTTCATTCATTGGGGTGTTTACTCCGTGCCTGCCCACAATGGTGAGTGGTATCCTCGCAAAATGTACTTGAGCGACCAAGAGGAGTTTACTTATCATCGTGAGAATTTTGGCGACCAGACTGAGTTTGGTTACAAAGACTTTATACCGCAATTTACAGCTGATAAATTTGATGCTGATGAGTGGTTGAAAGTCGTCAAAGACTCTGGCGCAAAATACATAGTACCTGTTGCCGAGCACCACGATGGATTTTCACTTTACGATAACTCATACAGTCGTTGGGATTCTGTTGAAATGGGTCCCAAACGAGATGTCATTGCTGAGCTAAAAGCTGCCTCTGAAAAAGCTGACATCTATTTTGGCTTGTCGAGCCACCGAGCCGAAAACTGGTGGTTCTTCGAAGGTGGTAGAAACTTCCCTTCCGACGTTCAAGATGAAGAATATCGAGATTTATACGGTCCTGCAGTGAGTCGCGAAACGTCTGAAGCAGGCGAAACACCGCCAAGCAAAGAGTTTATGGATGATTGGCTTCTGCGGACAGTTGAAATTGTTGATAAATATGAGCCTGATTTAATCTGGTTTGATTGGTGGATGGCATCCGAACCTTTCCACGGTCATGTACAAACATTTACGAGCTACTTCTATAACAAAGGCTTAAAGAAAGCTCGTATGCCCGCGCTAAATTACAAAGACTTAGGAGACTTCCGTTCTTTTAAGCCTGGTTCTGCAGTATTAGATATTGAGCGTGGTCAAATGTCAGACACCTATGAGTATTTTTGGCAAACAGATACTTCTGTTTCGTTTAGTTCTTGGGGATATGTAACTAACCACTCATATCGTGACGCAAACTCTTTAGTAGATGACTTAATCGATATTGTCAGTAAAAACGGGTCTATGTTGTTAAATATTGGACCAAAGCCAGATGGAACTATTCCGCAGGCGGAAATTAAGCTGCTTAGTGAGATTGGTGCATGGTTAGGGCAAAATGGTGAAGCGATTTATGACACGCGCCCTTGGGTAACGTTTGGTGAAGGCTCTACAGAAGTCATTGACGGCACCAATCTAAATCATGGCGAAAAACATCGTAAAGACTTTAACAGTTCTGACGTTCGGTTTACTAAAAATGGTGACACTTTGTACGCTATTTTAATGGCCTGGCCTGGCGACAATGCTGAAATAACCATCAAATCAATCAATAAAGAAAACCATCCAAAAGCAATCAAACAAATCACAATGATTGGCTCTAATGAAGCAATTGCGTTTGAAGAAACTGACGGTGGATTAAAAATTACCTTGCCAAGTGCCTCTGCTTCTCAGTATGCACAAGTATTGAAAATACAATAAGCAAGATTACAGCGTGTGTGTGACGGTAGCCGGAAGTTTATCCCCTCGGTTACCGTTTTTTTTTGAAAGTTTTTTAAGACAATTTGCATTCTGAGGTTGAACTCACAGGCAGTAAACGCTTATTACTTTTACAGAACAGTAGTGATTTTCTAGCTCTTTACTTCTTACAAATAATTAGAGCGTCAATTAGTTCACCATTTCAGGTAAGTCATATTTTATGCCTAAAGGGTAATGCAGGCAGTCCTTCTTTATTATACAAATTAGCATCTGTATTGTCTGACCAGCCGTAACGTATGAACTTTGGTTCATCAATCTCGGCAACACTTACTAAAACTGTGTTGCCATCGTAAATGGCATTTGCCTTGACATACTGACCATCTTCGCCCGCAAGTTCGAACCCCAACAATGGTGATTTTTGCTCAAACCCTTCACCTATATGTGTAAATGAAGCTTTGACTACATTACCATTTAGCGTCACTGACCTAAACACGGGGCCACTGGTAAGTATTTTCTCGCCATATGCGACACCTCGAGCGCTGCGCCATAATCGCTTAGCGACAGTGTGTTTATCTCGTGGATGAATATCATATTCATCTCCTACATCGAGGGCAATTGCCATTCCAGTATGGGGTAGCGCCAAAGCTTGAGTTTGCGCCTCGCGTAAGTCAGCCCAAAAACTTTGCTGTACAGCCTTTTTTTGAATAGGATGAAAACCAGCTAACTGCACAAATAAGAAAGGCAGATTTGGTGCATTCCAACGTTCTCGCCAGCTCGAAATAAGATCTTTAAATAAATCTGCATATGCACCTGCTCTGCGAGTATTGCTTTCGCCTTGATACCAAATGACGCCTTTTACAGGGTAATGAACGATGGGGTGTATCATCCCGTTATACAGTGTTGCTGGTTTTTGCCAATATCTTGTGTATTTTGGCATTTTGGGTTCGGCAATCGTGTTATAAGCCCACTCACCACTTAGAGGAATTTTATCGTTTGAAAATGCCAAGTACATGCGTTCAGGTTTGCCAAACTTAAACTTGTTGCTCCAATCATTGAGCCCACGAACAGCAATTATATTCTCTCCGACGTTAAACTTACTGATGGGGATATCAAGTAGCATATGAAAAGTGTCTCCTGGTTTTACAGCAGACTTTTGACCATTAACATACACGTGAGCCATTTTTGGATACAAGCCTAAATCCAGTTTAACAACGCCCTCGTTTTTTGCATCTTTCAGCATATCCGCAGTAACATTGAAAGACTTTTTAAACCACACAATATCGGTAAATTCTTGTTCGTCTAATATGTTCATTTTAGACCAATTAACGTGCTTAGCCATTGAAGTGATATCAATTTTGTCGAGAATTTTCGTGCCTGAAATTAACGTCGCTTTTGTTGCTTGTGCTTGTCTGGAGCTTTTAAAGTTAGCGTTTATTGTGTGAATGTCATCACTATAGATATCGGTAGTTTCTTGCGCGTAGTCTGTATTTGCAAAAAGTGTTTCTTTAGGAACCCATGCCTCGGCAGGCGTGCCGCCCCAACTTGAGTCTATAATGCCAATTGGAACGTTCTTTTCTATATGAGCTTGTTTAGCAAACAACCAAGCGATGGCCGAAAAATCCGCAGTATTTTTAGGATGGGCTAGTTGCCATTGCCCGCTATCTAATGTCGTTTTTTCGGTACTACTAAATCGATTGGGTACGTCAAAATACCTAATCATTGGAAAGTCGCTATCTTCTACTTCTTGTTGCCAATTGTTCACTCGCCATTTTAATTTCCATTCCATGTTAGATTGGCCTGAAGCGAGCCAAACATCGCCTACATATACATCAATGAACTCGACCTGATTGTCTCGGCTATCAACTTTTAAAATGTAAGGTCCACCTGCAGCTTGTGCAGGAAAGGTGACTGACCATTCTCCATTTTTGGAGGCAGTCTCTCGTAGTGTCATTCCCTTAAAATTAACGGCAATGCCTTCGTGAGGTTTTGCCATGCCTTTTATAACAAGAGGTTGATCTCGTTGTAAGACCATATGGTTTTGGTAAAGAGGTGACAGCTCTAGCGTAAGACCAAAAAATGAGACAGTGCACAATGTTATGCACAATAACAAAGGAAATAGGGCATGGCGCAATAAAGTCATGATAGGACCTCTTTGTTAGCACGCTGTAGTCAGTAAACGACAGCGTGTTGAATGTAAATGCTTATAAAACGCCGTGTTAGTTTGCTGCTATAAAATTACTTATAGTGCTCATACATCGGTTTCAAGTCTAGCTCGTCTTCAAAATCGCTTTGTAGCTCAAGTAACTCTTTAAACATCTCGCTGACAAGCTTCTTATGCTTTACTTTTTCAGCAAGATTGATCATTTCTTTCGGGTCGTTTTGCAAATTGAACAGCTTCACTTTATTAGCATTAGGGTACACGATTAATTTGTAGCCATCCTTTTTAATCATACGCTGACTATTTACATACGCACCATATATTGCATCGTAATTACTTTTTGTTGAACTTCCTTTTGCCAGTTCAAGGATTGAATGAAAAAACACATGTTCTGGTTTTTCAGCACCTGCGAGTGCTAGACTGGTCGCCATTGCGTCTTGTAAATAGATATTGGCGTCAACCACTTTGCCACCTTTAATATCCGGTCCCCAAATAATAAAAGGTGCGCGAATACTGTGTTCATACATGTTTTGTTTGCCAAACAAACCATGCTCTCCGACTGCAAGTCCGTGATCAGCAGTATAAATGACATAAGTATTATTCATTTTCCCGCTTTCTTTTAAGGCTTTTAGAATTTCCCCTACTTGTGTGTCTAAATGGCTAACAATGGCATAATATTCTTTTAGATGAACGCGGGTTGCATATTCAGTCCGAGGAAATGGCGCAAGGGCTGCATCGCGTAAACGTGGGCCATTTTCTATTTCTTCTCTTTCTGGGTAATTATCTAGCCAGTTAACGGGCAGAGGTAATGCAGATGCATCATATAAATCTTGATAGGCCTGAGGTGCTTGCCTTGGATCATGCGGGGCATTAAACGCAATATACATAAAAAACGGGTTTTCTTTGTTCTTTGCAGTATTGATAAATGCAAGGGCATCATCTTTTAACACCTCACTCCAGTGTTTACCACCTTCATAAAAGCCACCGAATTTGGGGTCAGTTGGAGACCAAGATTTGTCATTTTGATTGAGTGGTCTATTGTAGCCTAGCGGAATAAACTCTTCGGGTGACGAATAAGGACTGGTTCCATTCTCAAATGCATCAAACAAGGTCTCCATCGTATTGTGATCCCATGTATCGTTGGGCATGCCCGGACGAACGTGAGTGACAGTGTTAAATACAGAGCTAGCGGGCGCTGCAACGTGCCACTTTCCGGTCATATAGGTATCGTAGCCTTGCTTTTCCATCATTTTTGACCAGCTTGTGTCTAGCCCTTCACCTTGAGCAAACTGTTTATCCATTTTGTAAGCTTGCCACACCGACCGGCCAGAATTGAGCATGACTCTTGACGCCAAGCAAACTGCGCCATTCCAAGCGCCCATATTATGGGCATTGCTAAAGCTCACGCCCTTTTCTGCGAGCATATCTATATTGGGGGTTTTGATGTGTTTGTTACCGTAAGCGCCTATTGTATCTGGGGATTGGTCGTCGGCAAAAATAAATAGAATATTTGGCTTTTTTGTTGGTGCGCTAGTATCAAGCAATTCATCTTTGTCAGGATTGGAATGGGATTTACTTGTGCTAACAAGGCATACTACAACTAGTGTAATTAAAGTAATTACTTGTATTGAAAGACGAAGCCTAGGTGACGTGTGCCGACATAAGGATCCAACAATATTACCAATCATTTAAATACACACTTTTTATTTTATATATAAAATAAATGGTCTCATATGAGTTGTTAATTGCAACTGATATATCTAATACATGTTGAAAACGTTGCATCCAACTCATTCCCCTAGCGTGATAAGGCTTACCCGTTTGGCTTGAGTAAAATTGGCGTTTAACGATTGCTAACAAGCCAAGACTTCTCTATTTGTTCAATCGTCATTCCCTTCGTTTCTGGCATATAGTATTTAATCACCGGCAAAGCAAACAACGACAAACCCGCAAATATATAAAAAATATAACTCTCGTCCATTACTTCTTGCATCATGGGAAACAACTGAGAATTAATCGCGCTAAAAAAGAAAATACTGAAACTGGCAAGTGCTATTGCGCGCCCACGAATACTGTTTGGGAACACTTCTGACACAATAACAAATTTGATAGGTCCAATAGAGCATGCAAAAAACGCAACAAATACGTTGATAGCGATTACAATGGGTAATCCGCTAACGTTAAATTGGAAAAATAAGCCAATCACTACGTCGGTCAGTAAGCAACCGATAGTACCAATAGCCAATAGTTTACGTCGGCCTAATTTATCTATGTATTTTAAAGCCAAAATTGTTGCCAAAAAATTCACAATCGCAATAATACCAAAGCCACCTAATGCACTCTCCTGACCAAAGCCTGAGGCCTCTAGAATACTAGGCCCGTAATAAAACACTGCAGAAGCACCGCAAACTTCGGCAAAAAATGCAATTAATAAGCATAAAACAAGCGGCTTTTTAAGCTTGTGAGTAAATAAGTCGCTAAATTTGATGCCTTTTTCTTGTTGCAAAACCTCTTCTATCTCAACACATATTTCTTCGGCTTTGGCTTGACCATTTATTTTGCTAAGAATATGTAGCGCTTGGGTTTGCTTATCTTGCTGAACTAACCATCGCGGACTTTCTGGGATAAAAAAGGAGCAGATAAAAAAGACAATAGCGGGTAGTGCTTCAGCCATAAACATTAGCCGCCAGTTTTCGTCAACCGCTAGCCAGCGATAAAATTCTGATAGTTCGGTATTGTCCATATTGTCTGATGCGCTAGAGAAAATTTGCCAATTGGCTATTACACAAACAATAAGTCCAATGGTGATAGTGAATTGAAACAAGCTTACCATCCGTCCGCGTATGTCTTTTGGTGCTATTTCAGAAATATACAAAGGGCACACCATCGCGGCCATGCCTATCCCCATTCCACCAAGTAAGCGAGCCATTACTAACGTTGTGGGAGAACTTGCTAAACCTGTCCACACTGCCGAAATAAAGATAAGTAACGAGGCAACTATTAAGATGCGCTTTCGGCCAAACGTATCCGCAAAAAATCCTGCGACCCCTGCGCCTATCGCACAGCCCCAAATAGCGCAACTAACAAACACACCCACGGCAGCACCACTTAATGAAAACTGTTCTTTTACTGCCCCGACGGTCCCCGAAATAACGACCATATCGTAACCAAACAAGAACCCTCCGCAGGCTGCGATCAAACTGGTGTACCATAAAAAGAATGATGACCCTTGTTTGCTAGATAGCATGCGTATCTCCAGATAGTTGCACAAACTTATTCACTTAAAAACCAACTGATGCACCGCCGTCTACTGGCAAGACAACACCAGTAACGAACGAAGCGGCAGGTGAACACAAAAACACCGCGGCATTCCCAATATCACTAGGCTGTCCAAACCTGTGCATGGGCGTCCTATCTAATATTCGCTGTTTCCGGGCTGCGTCTTGATCAAGTGCTTGACGTAACATTGGGCTTTCTATCCAGCCTGGTGCTATCGCATTAATTCTAATCCCGTCTTGCGCCCACTCCGAAGACAACGCTCGGGTTACCCCCACTACAGCCGTTTTTGCTGTTGTATAAGCCACTATATTTGGCAAGCCCATATAACTTGCCATAGAGGCTAACATGATGATACTGCCGCCCCCATTTTTTTTCATTTGAGGATAGACCGCACGAGCTAAAGCGAACGATGCGTTTATATGGGTTTGCATAACGAGCTCAAACTCACTGTCACTCGTGTCTTTAGCCGGCTTTTTAAGATGATTTCCGGCATTATTTATTAGAATATCTATACAGCCGCCGAGCAAATCTGGGGCAGCATGAATAACACGGTCACGATCTTGTGACTGGAGTATATCTGCTTGCAATATTTCGCATTTTTCGGCACCAATATCTGCTTGAGTTTGCTGCAGTTGCTCAATACGCCGACCTGTTATCAACACACGACAACCAGCCTCTGTAAGCGCTAAGGCAATACCTTTGCCTAAACCTGTGCCGCCGCCCGTTACCAGTGCTCTTTTATTTTTTAGCGAAAATATCGGCTGCATTATTTCACACCTTTGAGTAAGTCTATTTGAGCGAATGCTTTTGCGTTTGGTTCAGTGCCTGCCCCCGGTGCCGTTGGCAAAACAAACATACCATCGCTTACTTTGACCGGCTCTAGCATCCATTCTTGCAACCATGGAATATACTCCAATAAGGAACAAGCTGGGTGTGCAATGCACAATTGTAAGTGTAACTGCACCATATCACCCACATGTGGCACAACCGGCAAATGATACGAATGTGCAGTATCTGCGACTTGCCACCACTCGGTCACACCCGCTAGGCGCACCGCATCTGCTTGCACATAATGCACAGCTCCTTGCGAAATAAAATCTCTGAATTGATCGGCTGTGTATAGTTGTTCGCCCATCGCAATAGGAACCGGACTTGATTGCGCTAAACGTTTGTGCCCTTCACAATCATCAAAATATATGGGCTCTTCTATCCACGTTATATCAAATTCGGATAAACGTTGAGTTGCGTTTATTGCCTGCGGCAAACTCCATCGACCATTGGCATCTGTCATTATTTGAATTTCGGACCCAAGCGCATGTCTTACCGCTTCAACTCTTCGAATGTCTTCGCTGGTATGCTCGCCCCCGACCTTTAGTTTAACTGCTTTATAGCCATCCTCTTCGACAAACCTTTTACAGTCATCTACAAGTTGTTGTTTGTTAAAGTTTAGCCATCCGCCGTCGGTATTGTATGCTTGTATACGCTTTTGGTGGCTGCCGCCGAGCAATTTCCAGAGTGGCATATTGGCCGCTTTGGCCTTTAAATCCCATAGAGCAACATCTACAGCTGACAAAGCAAGGTGAGTGATACCCATTCGACCGACCCAATACAACTCTGAAAATTTATGCAGTTTTTCCCAAAGCCCTCTTACCTCTCTTGGGTCTTCACCCAATAATAATGGACCCAAACTATCTTTGATGCAGTCTGTAATCAATTTATCGGAGGGCAAATGTGCGTGAGTGCCTGTGTATCCGTACCCTACTAATCCGCAGTCTGTATGAATTGCCACCCCTGGCGCGCCCCAGTGAGTTAATTTATGAGTGCTATCGGCTACGCCACCTCTTGTAACGGGTGCGTGTAAAATAAAAGGGATAATTTTTGTGATTTGCATGAAATACTTCCTATATTACGAATACGCGAGGCAACACGATGTTCATAGTAACGCGAAGCTTATAAAAACATGTTGTGTTACTGCGCATGATCAATCTCAATGATCGCTTTTATCAGCGTTTTTTCTTGGGTTAAGCCAGCAAATGAACGATCTAAACTATCAAATGCTAACCGGTGACTAATCATAGGAGTGGCATCAATATCGCCATTTTCGAGCATACGAATAACCGATGCAAAGGTCTCAGCTGTACCTGCTCGACTGGCTAATACTGTGAGTTCTTTCGCGCTGATGGTGTTTACATCTAAAGCTAAGTCGCCTGAGAAAAAGCCGACAAATACAATCCGTGCGTCTACGTCGGCTAGCTCAATACACTTTTCCATTGAGCCTTTGTTGCCGGTTGCGTCAATGATCACACTAGGCGATTCAAATACGTCAAGCTTTTGCATATTCTCCAGTAACTGCTCGCCACCTAAAACGGTGTCAGAAAATCCCAGTTGGGTCCTCACAAAATCTAATCGTGTTTGATTAGTATCCACAATAACGACATGAGCACCTGCTGCACGTGCAAATAATGCGGCAGCAATACCAATAGTGCCGGCTCCCATTATGACAACGCGATCGTTTGACCTAATTGCAGCTCGCTCAACTGAGTGCAGACCAATAACAAGTGGTTCAACGAGTGCTAATTGGTCAGTACTTAAGCGATTACCCACATGCAGTTTATCGGGCGGAATACTCATTAAGGGCGATTGACCGCCATCGGTATGCACACCAAGCACTTGTAATTTGGTGCAGCAGTTGGTTTTTCCGCGTCTGCATGCGCTGCATTTTGTGCATGGATAGTATGCTTCTACTGTACACAAATCACCCGCCTTCACGTGCGAAGCTTTGGGTGCAGCTATTACTTCTACGGCCAATTCGTGTCCCAACACTCTTGGGTAACTGAATATTGCCTGCGAGCCTTTGTAAGCATGCAAATCGGTTCCACAAACTCCAACACGGTGCACTTTTACGAGGGCGTTTGCACCATCGTATTTAGGCTCTGCCACGTCAATCCAAGAAAAGGAGTTAGCAGAGGTCAATAAAAGTTGTTTCATCTATGTTTGCACGACTAAGAGAGTGAAGAAGAAATTAAAGCTACCATATTAACTTTTTGTTAACTTTTACTTTATGATGTGAGAAAGTATAAATTATGAAAAATACACAGCTGCGCTTTGGTCGCAAAAATATTGATGACCCATGCCTAATTAATGAGATCAGAGTGATCGGCAAACGCAGCATAGGCTTGCCAGCGAAGCATGTGATCCCGCCACATTTTCTGCACGACTTCCAATTCATATTTGTTGAACGGGGCAGTTTGGATGTTTGGATAGATGGCAGAGTCCATGAGGTAAATGCGCAGCAGTGCTTACTCGTTCGGCCATATGAAATAATGCGTTATGTGAACAATACTTTACCAGCAGGCAGTCACTATTTTATTCAATTAAATACCAATACCTTTGACGTCGACAAGCATAGTCGGGCGTTTCACAAACCTTGCTTTAAGGAACTCATTAGCAGTATCAAACGAAGCCATACTAAAGTGTTTAGTATGCCCCAACGTTGCCTACAACTCCTAGAACAACTTATCATCGAGCATGCTGAGCAAGATAGTTACAGCGCTGAATCAGCGAATTCGTGCGCTAACAACCTGTTTATTATATTGTTAAGGTCAATAGAGCTGACAAGCGCAAAAAGTGACAGCTCAAGAATCGGTCACGCGAGCAATAAACAGAATTTAATGTGGTTTGATAAAGTCGTGGAATATATTGAAAAACATTTATATAGCAGTATCAATATTGATGACTTGTCCCATTGCGTTGATATGTCTGCGAATCAACTAAGAATAAAACTAAAAGATTTAATAGGGCGCTCTCCACAACAACTTATTAACCATAAACGCATTGAACAAGCAAAATTGATGCTTTGCAATGAATCAAAGAGTATTACAAATATTGCTTTTAGTATGGGCTTCTCTTCATCACAATATTTTTCATTATTCTTTAAAAAGTACACCTCCATGACGCCTTTTGAATATAAGCAGGCGACAAAAATAATGAAGCTTTCAGAGCATGAGGATATTGTAAGCGAAAGTGCTGCGGCCAAAAAATTGGATGCTTTCTTCAAAAATTAAACCGCATTAAAAATGTGAATACCTATAAATTATTGGATTTTTTGATTACTCATAAAAGAGAGTGCGCTATGTTGCAGACCAATTAATTAACATAATATTATTGCGCATCAAGCAATTTAAACATTTGCATGGTTTACGAGGTTTTCTTAAACGACTGTCAATAAAGTGTCTTTTGCGCTTGCCTTGCCTTACATTGCCTAGTTGACGCTAGTAAACATTCTAGGGCACAGTACTTTGCCCAGATTCTCTTATTGATAGATAGCGAGCCAACATGGTGTCGACTAGCTCTTCGTATTTTGCTTGTTTGATTAGGTTTTTCGGCTCTTTTTCATACAAGTTTGTTTCTAAATCAAATAGCGCTACAGGCTCAAATTTACTGAGTTTATGGTCAGATTGAATGATAAGCTTCCATTGCTCATAACGATAGATGAGCTCATTTCGCGACCCCCCTTGCAGCATTGCATAGCTTCTAGGTTGATAATTTGACTCGTTGCCAGTAAGAAGGGGGTAAATGCTATGAGAATCAAGCTTATCTTCTTTTTTCATTGTTATACGGGCTGCATCCGCCACTGTTGATAAAATATCTTGTACCAACACGATTGAATCATTTTGCTTAGGCTGCTTAATTTGTTTTGGCCAAGAAACGATAAATGGCACTCTGTGCCCTCCTTCATGAGGCGCATTTTTACTGCTTCGGAAATTGGCACTAGGTTTATGCCCTGATTCAAGTGTGCCTGGCACTCTGTAGGTGAGTCCACCATTGTCTGAAGTGAATATAATGATGGTATTTTGGTATCTGCCTGCGTCTTTTAGTGCATTTATGATACGGGCCACCTGTAAATCTAATTCAATGACCATGTCTAAATGTCTAGATGGTGTGCTGTTAGCTACTTTTATGCCATCAAACTCTTCTGGCGGCACATGCGGTAGGTGTGCCATAGGGCTTGCGTAATACATAAATAGCGCTTTATTTTTAGGGGTCGCTTTAATTGCATGTGCAGCTTTGGCAGAAATCACATTACCAATACTTTGTGTACGCCATGCTGTATCTGCCATGCCAGGGCCTTTGTCTGAGATGATACGCTGGTCTACAACCGACTCTTGGTTAAAAAATCCAATCTGAGAGTCTTCTCCAAGCGGCGCCCATTTTTGATTTTCGTAAGCTAAATAAAGCGGCCCTTGGATGCCATCAGGTAACATGTAACTGTAATCAAATCCTACGTTATTTGGACCGCCACCTTTCATGCTTTGCAAGTCAACCATGGGCAGATAACCTTCGTCTGTACCACGATAAATTTCATTTTTCTGTTTATAAGAAAAATCACCTCCTAAATGCCACTTGCCAACGAAGGCAGTATGATAGCCGGCACTTTTTGCAACACTTCCTAGTGTGATATCGGTGTCTTCAATCACGTTTTTTTGGAAAGAGCCCCAAACACCCCAAGGAGAAGGTGAGCGATAATTGTTTTTGCCCGTCATGACCGCGTAACGGGTTGGTGCGCAAAGTGCGGTGGCAGAATGGGCATCACTAAATGATATACCTTTTTTGGCTAAGGCATCGATAGTGGGGGTATTAATGACAGGCGCTTTGTCGAGTAATTGCTGTGCATAAAAACTAATGTCGCCTAAACCTATGTCGTCGGCGAGTATAACGACTATGTCAGGTTTTTCGCTTTGATTTTGCGGGCCAGTTTGTAACTTAGTATCAGCAGCAAAAGCTTGTGAGCATAGCAAAATAAGAAGCAGATTTACGGTGAGTTTCATGAGATGAACCTTTTTCGCCTATTAAGTACAAGGCTTTTTATATCATCATATCGCACATCACCTGTATTTTCGATCGTAGCTTATGTTTGCATCTTTATAGATACGTGTCTTACGTTGATTAAAAATATAATTAAGTATAGATACTAATACCTTTTGGCGTCAGTATTTTTATACTCTGGCCGATGAAGACACACTAAAACACTCATAGAATCATTAATATAGGAATATACCATGTTAAAAAAACTATTAATTGCAGGTAGCTTAATTGTTGCTGCCAATACAGCCTGTGCTGAATTGGTTGTAGTAGTTAACCCTAGCAATAGCAGTACCTTAGATGAAAAAATTGTCCAACGAATCTTTTTAGGCAAAGACAAAAAGTTTTCTGATGGCGGCGAAACAATACCTGTCAACCAATCTACGGATTCACCATTACGTGCAGACTTTGATTCTACTATATTAGGTCGAAGCTCAAGCCAAGTCTCCGCTTACTGGTCTAAGCTGGTTTTTACTGGAAAAGGCATTCCACCCAAAGAAGTTTCAAGTGATGCCGAAATTATTGAATTGGTTTCTAACAATCCAAACGTTATTGGCTATATAGACAGCTCATCGGTTACCGATGCAGTTAAAGTCGTTAATTTATAAGGGTGGATTTATGAAGAATTTTACACACAAACTTTCGGCCGTCGCACTATTGGTTGCGGCAGGTTTTCAAGCACAAGCAGAAGTTCGTATTAATGGCTTTGCTAATTTTACAGCAGGTAAAACAAGCGAAGATGTAACCTTATTCGGCTACACCGACGATGTAGATTTTAGTAATGGTAGTCTTTTTGCCTTACAGGTTTCAGGTGATGTTGCTGAAAACGTAACCGCGACAGCACAGATTGTTTCTAGAGGCTCTAATGACTATGACGCAGACTTTGAATGGGCTTATTTGACCTACGAAATGGATGACAATAGCAG